>CANHBC010000086.1 GCA_947458835.1 Betaproteobacteria bacterium
CCGGGCTCCTCGTGGCCGGTGACAGCGCAGGCATCGGCGGTGCCGAGGCGGCAGTCTGCGCCGGCGAACTGTCCGCGCTGTCGGTGGCCTGGCAGCAGCGGCGCATCGACACCGGCGAACGCGATCGCCAGGCCAGGCTCGCCCGACGCGCGCTGAAGGCACACCTGGGCGTGCGCCCCTTCCTCGACCGACTTCATGAACCGCCAGCCGCGATGCGGGTGCCCGCAGGCGACGACACGATCGTCTGTCGTTGCGAAGAGGTGACGGCGGGAGCGTTGCGCCGCCTCGCGGTGACCGGGGTCCCGGGGCCTAACCAGATGAAGGCCTTCAGCCGCTGCGGCATGGGTCCGTGCCAGGGCCGTCTGTGCGGACTGACGCTGACCGAGCTCATCGCTTCCACCCAGCGCCGTTCCCCGACGGAGGTCGGCTGCCTGCGCGTGCGTGCGCCGGTGCTTCCGGTCACCGTGGGCGAACTGGCCGCGCTCGAGGGTCGTCCCAGCGACTGACCCGGGCCGTCCCCTGGCCTGAAGAGTGCAAGGTTGGCGAAAGCAGGGGTCTGTATACCTGCGCCACCTTCACTGATCGTGCTCCCGGCCTGAAACTTGGCCCCGGGCCTTGCACAACGATGTCCTCGACCTCTCCTTGCGCGGCAGACTGCGCCCCGACTGACGCTGGCACGCGGTACGCGCTCAAAGGCGCGCCCGGTGCGGGAACGTTGCTCGCGGCAGCGCTCGTGGCCATCCTGCTGGCGACCGGTTGCCGCGAGGCACCGGTGGCGAAGATACCGGTCCCGGTACGCGATCGTCAGTCGACCGCGCTGACGCCCGAACAGGTCGAATTCCTGAAGATCGAGGAGGTCGGTGGCGGTGGCAATGCACCGTCGACGGCCGCGCCCGGCCGGGTCGCCTACGGCCCGCAGGCGCTGTCCAGCCTCGGGGCGCCGTTCTCGGGACGCATCACCTCGGTGTCGGTGCGCCCTGGCGAGCGGGTAAAGGCGGGTGCGCCGCTGGTGGTGCTGCAGAGCGCCGACGCATCCGCGGCACGCGCCCAGCTCGAACTGGCCACGGCCCGCATCGCGGCCGCGGAAGACCAGCTGCGGCGGCAGAACGAGATGATGGCGCGCGGCGTCGGCCTCGAGGTCGAGCGCGTGGCGGCCGAGACCCAGGTGAAGGAGGCGCGTGCCGAACTGGAGCGCAGCCGCCGCTCCATCGCGTTCGCCGGGGGCGGGCGGGGCGGTGAAGTGATCCTGCGCGCGCCGGCCGCGGGCATCGTGGTCTCGGTGCGTGCCACGGCGGGCGCGATTGCCGAGCCTGGCGGAGAACCGCTGGTCGAACTGGCGGATCCGGGCCGGGTCTGGGTGGTCGCGGACGTGCCCGAGCCCGATGTCGCGCGCATCGCCGCTGGCCAGCAGGCACGGGTACGCGTGCCCGCGCTCGATGCCACGCTCGAGGGCACGGTGGATGGCGTTGGCTCGGCCGTCGATGCAGCCAGTCGCCGGATGCCGGTCTACCTCTCGATCAAGGCGCCGCCGGCCCGGCTGACGCCCGGCATGCTCGCCGAGGTCAGCTTTGCCGGGTCGCGTGACGGCCTGTCGGTGCCGGTATCGGCCGTGCTGATCAAGGACGGGCATCGCCGAGTGGTCTACGTGCAGCGGGCGGACGGCAGGTTCGAGGTGCGCGAGGTGCGTACCGGCCGGTCCTCGGGTGGCCGGATCGCGATCCAGGAGGGTCTGTCCGCCACCGACCGGGTGGTCGTCAAGGGCGCGCTGCTGCTCGACGGCGAAGCCGAACTGCTGCTCTGAGGCCGCCATGCTGAAGTTTCTGATCGAGGCCTGCGTCCACCGCCGCATCGCCGCGGTGTTCTTCACCGCGGTGGTCGCAGCCTTCGGGATCCGTGCCTACCTCGATACGCCGATCGAGGCCTTCCCCGACGTCACCAACGCACAGGTGACGGTGATCACGCAGATGTCCGGGTACGCCGCACCGGAGATCGAGCGCCTGATCACGGTGCCGGTCGAACGGGTGCTCAACGGCACGCCCGGCATGACGCTGATCCGCTCGCAGAGCCTGTTCGGCCTGTCGCTGGTCACGCTGACCTTCCGTGACGGCGCCGATCCGTTCAACGCGCGGCTGCTGGTCGCCCAGCGGCTGACGCAGGTCGACCTGCCTGACCAGGTCCAGCCGAAACTCTCGGCCGAGGCCACGCCGCTGGGAAGCGTGTACCAGTTCCGGCTGACCAGCGACCGCCACGACCTGTACGAGTTGCGTTCGGAACTCGAGTACACCGTGACCCGGGTGATCCGCCAGGTGCAGGGGGTGGCCGACCTGGTTGCCTTCGGCGGTTTCCTGAAGGAGGTCCATGTCGAGCCCGACCCGGCGCGGCTGCATGCCGCCGGCATCACGCTGATCGAACTCGACGAGGCGCTCGCCCGTTCCAGCAGCAACGTGGGCGGTGGCTTCCTGCGCCGCGGCGAACAGGAACTGACCATCCGCAGCCTCGGTTTCCTGGAGAGCGCGGAGGACATCAAGAACATCGTGCTGCGCAGCCGGGGCGGGTCGGCGATCACCGTCGGCGACGTCGCCGACGTCAAGCAGTCGCACACGCCGCGCAGGGGCAGCGTCGCCTGGAACGACAGCACCGACATCGTGATGGGCACGGTACTCATGCGACGGGGCGAGAATCCCTCCCTCGTGCTCGCTGGCATCCACCAGAAGGTTCGCGAGCTCAACGAAGAGATCCTCCCGGCGGGGATGAAGATCGAGGCGCTGTACGACCGCAGCACGCTGATCGACAAGACGCTGGCCACCGTCAACGACAACCTGCTGCACGGCTTCGTGCTGGTGGTGGGCATCGTCTGGCTGTTCCTGCGCAGCATCTACGGATCGGCGATCGTGGCCGTGGTGATCCCGCTGTCGCTGCTGTCGGCCTTCCTCGGGCTGCATGCCCTGGGCTTGCCGGCCAACCTGATCTCGATGGGTGCGATCGACTTCGGCATCCTGGTCGACGGCGCGATGGTCCTGGTCGAGAACGTCCAGCATGCACTGCGCCACCAGCGTCCGAAGGACCGGCGCGAGGTGATCCGGGTGGTGATCCAGTCGGCGATCGACGTCGGCAAGCCCACGCTCTACGCGATGCTGATCATCATCGTCGCCCTGCTGCCGGTGTTCACGCTGCAGTCGGTCGAGGGCAGGATCTTCCGCCCGCTCGCCCTTACCTATGCGTTCGCATTGCTCGGCGCGCTGGTGTTCGCGTTGACGGTGGTGCCGGCGCTGTGTGCGTTCGCGTTCCGGCCCTCCGATGCCGACAAGCCCGAGCCGCGCTGGCAGATCCGCATGACCGATGGCTACCGCCGGCTGCTCGGCTGGCTGCTGCTGCGCCGCTGGGTCGCGCTGCTGCTGGCCCTGGTGCTGCTGGGCGGTGGCGTGCTGGCGGGCAAGGGCGTGGGTACCGAGTTCCTGCCGGAACTGGACGAAGGCGACTTCACCGTCTTCGTCGAGATGCCGGCAAGCGTATCCCTGCAGCGCGGGCAGGAAATCCTTTCCGAGGTGCGCCGGCGGATCATGCAGTTCCCGGAAGTCCGCGAGACGTTGTCGGCGCATGGCCGCCCCGAGGACGGCACCGACAACGAAGGCGTGAATGCGTCGGAAACCTACGTGCGGCTGCATCCGCGCGATGAGTGGCGCAAGGGCGTCGACAAGGCCGAGCTGACCCGGCAGATGCGTGCGTCGCTCGCCGGGATTCCCGGGGTGCGCTACAACTTCTCGCAGCCGATCAAGGACAACGTCGAGGAGGCGGTGAGCGGGGTGCGCGGCAAGGTGGTGCTGAAGATCTTCGGCGAGGACCTCGCTGCGATGCGTACGTCCCTGGTCGAGGCGATCGCCGTGCTGCGCAAGGTCGAAGGGGTGGTCGAGCTCGACCTGTTCCGCGATGCGACGACACCACAACTGCAGATCAGGCTCGACCGGCCGGCGCTGGCCCGCGCCGGCATCGAGGTGGCCGATGCACAGTACGCGATCGAGACCGCGCTGGCCGGCAAGATCGTCACCCGGTTCTGGGAAGGCGAGCGGGTGGTACCGGTGCGGGTGATCCTGCCCATCGGCGCGCGCGAAGACGCCGAGCGCATCGGCGCGATCACGCTCAACGGGGCCGACGGGGCGCGCATCCCGCTGTCGCAGGTGGCTTCGATCACCTCCACCACGGGCCTTGCCAAGATCAACCGGGAAGGCAACACCCGCTTCCTCGCGCTGAAGTTCAACATCGAGGATCGTGATGTCGGCTCCACCGTCGCGGAGGCGATCCGGGTGGTCGGTGCGACCGTCAAGCCACCCGAGGGGCACCGGTTCGTCTGGGGCGGTGAGTTCGAGAACCAGCAGCGGGCGACCGCGCGGCTCAAGCTGGTGGTGCCGGTGGCGGTGCTGCTGGTGCTCGCCCTGCTCTATACCGCGATGAACAGCGGGCGCACCGTGCTCGCCATCCTGCTCACCGTGCCGTTCGCGCAAAGCGGTGGTGCGTTCGCGCTGCTGATGGCCGACGTGCCGCTGTCGGTGAGCGCGGCGATCGGCTTCATCACGCTGCTCGGCCAGGTGTCGCTGATGGGCCTGCTGCTGCTCGGTGCCACCGAGACGCGCCGCCGGGCCGGCGAGCCGCTCGATTCGGCGTTGATCCACGGTTGCGCAGAGCGCCTGCGCCCGGTGCTGATGGCATCGATGCTGGCGATGTTCGGCCTGCTGCCGATGGCACTGGCCACCGGTGTCGGATCGGAGACGCAGCGGCCGTTCGCGCTGGTGGTGGTCGGCGGCATGGTCACGACGCTGATCGTCTCGCTGATCGTGCTTCCGGTGGTCTACCGGCTGCTCACTCCCCGGAAACTGCTGACTCCGGAAGAGGAGGACGCGTGATGCGTTCGTTCCGATTGATCCCGTCCGCACGCCGGATCTTCTGCCTGCTGGCCCTGCCATTGGCGGTGGCGCTGGTGGTGGCGGCTAGCCCGGCTGCGTCTGCCGCCGCGCCGCCCGCGGCTGCGTTGCCGGTCGAGGTCGACCTCGCCGCTGTGCTCAAGCTCGCGCGCGAGGCGAGCCCCCGGCTGAAGGTGGACCGCGAGGCGGTATCGGTGGCCGAGGCGCGTCGCATTTCCGCCGGTCTGCTGCCCAACCCGCGCATCGCGCTCGGTCGTACCCGTCCCGCGGGTGGCTCCGCGACGATGTTCGACGGCCGCGAGCAGACCGACACCTCGATCGAGTTTCCGCTGCTGCTGGGCGGGCAGCGCCGGGTACGGGTCGAGGCGGCCGAGCGCTTCATCGAGGTTGCCCGTGCCCAGGTCGGGGTGGGCGAGAACCTGCTGGCCGAGGAGGCTGCGGTGGCGTTTGTCGCGATCCTCGCGGCGCAGGCACGCATTGACGCACTCGCCATCGCAATCGATCGCATCGGGCGTATCCGCGACATCGTCGCCGCGCGCGAATCGAGCGGGCTGGCGAGCCGCTACGACGTCGCCCGGGTGGAGGTAGAACGCGCGGCGCTGCAGGCGAGGCTGGCCGAGCAGCAGGCCGAACGCGAGGATGCGACCGGCGCACTGTCAGTGCTGCTCGGCGTGCCCGGATGGTCGCCGAAGGCGGTCGGGTCCCTCGCGCCGCTGGCAGAAGGGCGCAGTGTCGTCGCGGGTGTCGCGCCCACCGGCGCACCGGCCCCGGCGGCTGTCTTGCCACACGGGGAGGCAGCCGCGGTGGCGGAGCGCGCGCGGGCGGCCGGGCTGCATCCGTCGGTGGTCGCCGCCCAGCGCCAGGAAGCCGCGGCGGTGGCGGTGGTGGAAGTCGCCCGACGCGACCGCATCCCGGTGCCGTCGCTGGGCATCGGTCGCCTGTGGACACGCGACCCCTACGGCGGAGCCAATTTCATCGGGGTGTCGGTCGAACTGCCGATCTTCGACACCCGGCGCGGCCCGCTCGAAGAGGCACGGGCCGATGCGCGCGCCGCGGCGTTGCGGCGTACGCTGGTCGAGGCTCAGGTCGAGGCCAGCGTGGCGCGCTTCCGGAATGTCGTGCAGCGGCGGGCCGAGGCGCTGGAGCGGTTCGACAGCGATGCCGGAGCCCGCCTGCCGATGCTGCAGACGATGGCCGAGGACGCCTACCGCTTCGGTCGTGGTTCCATCCTCGAGTGGCTCGATGCCACTCGAACGCACCACGACCAGGGCCTGGTGCGGGTCGACCTGGTGAGCGGGCTCGCCGAGGCGCGCATGCGCCTGCGCGGCGCGCTGGGCGTGCTCGGCAGCGGCGGCTGGTAGGCAAGCCGGGGTCACCCGCCGGCCACCACCCGCCGGCCACCACTCAACCGCTGGCCGCGCCGCCGGTGGCGGTTCAGCGACCGCGCGTGACGGTGGGTCCGGCGAACAGCGAGGTGATCGTCACCCTGCGGATCTCGGGCTGGTCGGGCACCACGTAGAGCATCGGCGTCACCAGTTCCTCGAAGATGCCGCGCAGGCTGCGCGCCCCGGTGCGGTACTCGAGCGCGAGGTCGGCGATCTCCTCGAACACCCGCGGTTCGATGACCAGTTCGACCCCCTCGGCCTCGAACACCGCCTGGCACTGCCGGTACAGCGCATTGCGCGGCTCGGTCATGATGCGAACCAGCGCGGCCCGGTCGAGGTCGTGCAGGCGGGCGACCACGGGAAGGCGGCCGGTGAACTCCGGGATCAGCCCGAACAGCATCAGGTCGGTCGGCTTCACCCGCGCGTTCAGTCGGTCGAGGATGGTCCGGTCATCGGTGCCCTCGGTCGAGAGGAAGCCGTAGCTGCGGTTGCGCGACATGATGTCGTCGAGCCCGACGAACGCGCCGCCGCAGATGAACAGGATGCCTGTGGTGTCGAGGTAGCGCGCCTGGCCGTCGCGTTCGGCGCCGCGCAGGCGCACGAGCGAGCCTTCCATCACCCGAAGCAGCGCATGCTGCACCGATTCGCCCGACACCGCGGCCGGCTGGCCATCGCGCGCCTTCAGCTTGTCGATCTCGTCGATGAACACGATCCCTCGCTGGGCTGCGGAGAGGTCGCCATCGGCCGCATCAAGCAGGCGCTGCAGCAACGCCTCGAGTTCGTCGTTCACGTAGCGCGTCTGCAGCATCGCGGTAGCGTCGGCGGTGACGAACGGCAGGTCGAGGAAGCGTGCGAGCGCCTCGCACATCAGCGTCTTGCCGGTCCCGGACGGCCCGATCATCAGGATGTTGCTCTTCGACGGCAGCGTGCCATGCAGCCGCGCAGCTTCCAGCTTGCGCTGGTGCGAGTAGATCGCCACCGCGAGCGTGCGCTTGGCATCGTCCTGCCCGATCACCTCGAGGTCCAGCTGGCGCACGATCGCCTTCGGGGTCAGGCGCGCGGTCGGAGCGGGGGCGGCCGCCAGGGCCGCGTCCTGCGTGGCGGAGGGGTCGGGTGTCGCCGGTGCGGTGCTCATCGGTCGGGCAGCGGGATGAATTCGGTCTCGCCAGGTACTCGGCCCATCGTCTGGGCGCGCCAGCGTTCTTTCGCGGCGTCGATCCGCTCGCGTGAACTGGCGACGAAGTTCCACCAGAGGTGTCGCTCCCCGTCGGGCGGTTCACCACCGAGCAGCATCGCGGTACAGCCGTCCGGGGAATGCAGCAGCGCCGCGCGGCCGTGCACCGGCACGGCCAGGTGCCGCACGTGCAGCGGTTCGCCATCCACCTCGAGGCTGCCCGCCGCGAGATAGATGCCGCGCTCCGGATGCAGCGCGGGCAACTGCAGCCTTGCGCCGGGGCGGAAGGTCGCCTCCGCGTAGAACATCGGTGAATGCACCGGCACCGGCGAGCGCAGCCCGAACGCGTCGCCCGCGACCAGGCGCAGTCGGACGCCGGCGTCGTCGATCGCTGGCAGCCGGTCGGCCGGCACGTGTACGAACGAGGGCGCGATGTCCTCGGCCGCGCGGGGCAGCGCGACCCAGGCCTGCATCCCGTCGAGTCGGTGGCCGGCCGCACGGTCCGCCGGGTCGCTGCGCTCCGAGTGCACGATGCCGGTGCCCGCAGTCATCCAGTTCACCGCGCCCGGTTCGATCCGCTGCACGAAGCCCAGGCTGTCCCGGTGCAGCAGCGCGCCCTCGAACAGCCAGGTCACCGTCGCCAGGCCGATATGCGGGTGCGGTCGCACGTCGATGCCGCTGCCCGGCGCGAAGTCGGCCGGTCCCATGCGGTCGAGGAAGACAAACGGGCCGATGCTGCGCATCGCGGCGGCCGGGAGCAGACGGCCGACGCTGAATCCTCCGAGGTCCTTCTCAATCGGCTTGAGCAGCGTTTGCATGCCGGGTTTCCTCTGGCTTCGGATAACATGCGGCTTCGATCAACACGGTCGCCGGTCCTGGGGGGCGACGGCCGGCGCGACCAGGGGACGCACTTGGCATTCGAGATGAAGGTACCGGTCGGCAGCCGTGGGCGGCACGAGATCACGGTCGCGCACGAGCATACCGCGCCCCACGTGGGCAGTGGCAAGGTCGAGGTGCTTGCCACCCCGGTACTGGTGAACCTGATGGAGGCCGCCGCCCTGCACGCCGCCGAGCACTTCCTGCCCCCGGGGCACCAGAGCCTGGGCACCCGGCTCGAGATCCGCCATGTCGCGGCGACGCCGATCGGCATGAAGGTGGTGGCCACCGCCGAGGTGCTGAAGGTCGAGGGGCGTCTGATCACCTTCCGTGTCGAGGCGCGCGACGAGCGGGAACTCGTCGGCGACGGCCTGCACGACCGGGTGGTCGTCAACGTCGAGCGCTTCGACCAGCGCGTGCAGGACAAGGTCGTCAAGGACTGAACCCGCTGGCGCCGCGTCGGCGCCGCATCACCAGGAGGAGCATCGCCATGTCACGCATCGAACCGCTGCCGATGGGATCGGTACCGGGCCTCGAGGAATCGTTCGAGCGCTATCGCAAGTCTCTCGGCTTCGTGCCCAACAGCGCACTGATCCTGCAGCGCAAGCCGGCGATCGTGAAGGCGCTGGCCGCGCTGTCCGCGTCCATCTGGGCGCCCGATGGCGAGGTCACCGTGCCGTTCAAGCGGCTGGTGTCCTACATGGCGAGTCGGGCGCACGGCTGCAATTATTGAATGGCCCACACTGCCGGGGCGGCGCTCCGGCTCGGGATCGACGAGGCGAAATTCGACGCCATCTGGGAATACCGTACCAGCCCGCTCTACAGCGAGGCCGAGCGGGTGGCGCTCGATTTCGCGCTCGCGGCGGCGGCGCAGCCGAATGACGTGACGGATGAGCTGATGGGCCGCATGAAGCAGCACTGGACCGAAGGCCAGATCGTCGAGATCGCGGCCACCGTGGCACTGTTCGGCTTCATGAACCGGTGGAACGACACCATGGCCACGCCCCTCGAGGAAGAGCCGATCGAGGTCGGCGAGAAGCACCTGGCTTCGAAGGGCTGGACGGCTGGCAAGCACGGCGGCTGAACCGGCCTGGTTGGCATGGCAGGTCCCGGCGGCAACTCGCCGGGGCTTCGTCGCGCGCGGCGTAACGTGGGACAATCGGGGTCGTCCACATTCACGGCTGCGATGCAATGGCTCAGTACGTCTACACGATGCATGGCGTGGGCAAGATCGTCCCGCCCAAGCGCGAGATTCTCAAGAACATCTCGCTGTCCTTCTTCCCCGGCGCCAAGATCGGCGTGCTCGGCCTGAACGGGTCTGGCAAGTCGACCCTGCTCAAGATCATGGCCGGCCTCGACAAGGAGATCGAGGGCGAGGCTACACCTGCGGCCGGCCTGAAGATCGGCTTCCTCGAGCAGGAGCCGAAGCTCGATCCGGAGCAGACGGTCCGCCAGGCGGTCGAATCCGGCCTGGGCGACCTCGAGGGTGCGAAGAAGCGCCTCGAGGAGGTCTATGCCGCCTATGCCGAGCCCGATGCCGACTTCGACAAGCTGGCCGAGGAGCAGGCGACGCTCGAGGCGCTGATCGCCGGTGGCGGCGGCTCCGGTGGTGCCGAGCACCAGCTCGAGATCGCCGCCGATGCGCTCCGCCTGCCGCCCTGGGACGCGAAGATCGCCACCCTGTCCGGTGGCGAGAAACGCCGGGTCGCGCTGTGCCGGCTGCTGCTGTCGCGGCCCGACATGCTGCTGCTCGACGAGCCGACCAACCACCTCGATGCCGAGAGCGTCGACTGGCTCGAGCAGTTCCTCTCGAAGTTCCCGGGCACCGTGGTCGGCGTCACGCACGACCGCTACTTCCTCGACAACGCCGCCGAGTGGATTCTGGAGCTTGATCGGGGCCAGGGCATCCCCTGGAAGGGCAACTACAGCTCGTGGCTCGAGCAGAAGGACAACCGGCTCAAGCAGGAAGAGTCGAGCGAGTCCGCGCGGCAGAAGGCGATCAAGAAGGAACTGGAGTGGGTGCGGCAGAACGCCAAGGGCCGCCAGGCCAAGTCGAAGGCGCGCCTGCAGCGGTTCGAGGAACTGAACTCCTACGAGTACCAGAAGCGCAACGAGACCTCCGAGATCTTCATCCCGGTGGCCGAGCGGCTGGGCAACGAGGTGATCGAGTTCGAGAATGTCACCAAGGGCTATGGCGACCGGGTGCTGATCGACAACCTGTCGTTCAAGATCCCCCCGGGCGCGATCGTCGGCATCATCGGCCCGAACGGCGCCGGCAAGTCGACGCTGTTCCGCATGATCACCGGTCGCGAGCAGCCGGACAGCGGCACGGTGAAGATCGGGCACACGGTGCAGATCGCCTACGTCGACCAGTCGCGCGACTCGCTGGAGAACGACAAGACGGTCTGGGAGGCGGTGTCCCAGGGGTCCGACATCCTGACCGTCGGTCGCTTCGAGATGCCCTCGCGTGCCTACTGCGGCCGGTTCAACTTCAAGGGACCTGACCAGCAGAAGAAGGTTGGCCAGCTGTCCGGCGGAGAGCGCGGCCGCCTGCATCTGGCGCAGACGCTGCTCAAGGGCGGCAACGTACTGCTGCTCGATGAGCCGTCGAACGACCTGGACGTCGAGACGCTGCGTGCGCTCGAAGAAGCCCTGCTCGAGTTCGCCGGCTGCGTGCTCTGCATCTCGCACGACCGCTGGTTCCTCGACCGCATCGCCACGCACATCCTCGCCTGCGAGGGCGAGTCGCAGTGGACGTTCTTCAGCGGCAACTACCACGAGTACGAGGACGACAAGCGCAAGCGGCTGGGCGAGGAAGGTGCCAAGCCCAAGCGGATCCGGTTCAAGGCGATCGGGTAGGCGGAAGGGCGGGGTCAGGTCTTGCCTTTTGCCTCCTTTGAGGCAAAAGGCAAGACCTGACCCCGCTTTGCTTGAGGCAAAAGGCAAGACCTGACCCCGCTTTGTTTGGCCCCGCCTTGGTCAGAGGCGGACGTCGGGCAGCCGCCGTGCGTGCACTGCGCCGGCCAGCGCCAGCGCCGAGATCGCGAGGAAGCCGATGTGGAAGCCTTCCACCAGCTTCTCGCGGTCGCCGCCCGCGCCGTGCAGCATGGCGTCGATATCGGTGCCCTGGAGCAGGGCGAACGAGATCGCGCCGAAGCCGGCCGTGCCGAGTGAGGCGCCGATCACCCGGGCCAGGCCGAGGGTCGCGGCACCTGCGCCGAGCTTCTCGCGGCCGGAGAGCTGCTGGATGATCACCTGCGCCGACGGCATGATGCCACCCAGGCCCAGTCCGCAGGCTAGCCCCAGCGCGCTGATCAGCCAGGGGTCGGGCGGGGTGACCCCGAGCAGGCCGAGGGAGACGGCGGCGATGCCCAGCCCGATCGGCGGCGTGGCTGATGGACGGCGCGTGTGGTACACGATGCGCCCGGTGATGGTCGACCCTGCCACCAGTCCCAGCGTCAGCGGCAGCAGGAGCAGGCCGCTCTCGTTGACGGTCGAGCCGTGCCCGAGTTGCAGGTAGATCGGCAGGAAGAAGATCGTCGCGAACAGGCAGGACGCGAAGCAGGCGATGGTGACCGCCATGTCGAGCACGCCGCGGATGCGCAGAATCTCCATCGGCAGGAACGGCCTGGCCAGTCTGCGCTCGCGTCGGTACAGCCACAGGCAGAGCAGTCCGGAGGCGCCAGCGAGCGCGGCGCTGGTGCCCGATAGCCAGGAGAACCGGTGACCGCCGAAGGTCAACCAGAGCAGCCCGCCGGCGGCGGCGAACGCGAACAGCACCATGCCGGTGCGATCGTCGACGCCGCCGCTGTCCGGATAGCGCAAGCCGCGCGGCAGTAGCGCTACGCGCCAGGCGGCGAAGGCGACCAGCGGCAGGTTTGCCGCGAACAGCCAGCGCCAGCCGAACTCGCTGACGATCAGCCCGCCGAGCACCGGTCCGCCGACGCTCGACAGCGTGAACACGCTCGCGAAATAGGCCTGGAAGCGCGGCCGCTCGCGTGGCGGCACCAGTTCGCCGATCAGCGCCTGCGCCATCACCATCAGTCCGCCCCCGCCCAGCCCCTGCAGCACGCGTGCCAGCACCAGTTGCAGCATCGACTGCGACAGCGCACAGGCGATCGAGCCGGCGGCGAACACACCGAGCGCGACCAGCAGCAGGTCCCGGCGCCCGTAGCGGTCGCCCAGCCGGCCATAGGTCGGTACGGTGATGGTCACTGCCAGCAGGTAGCCCAGCGCGATCCAGGTGGTGTCGCGCAGGCCGCCGAGGTCGGCGGCGATCGCCGGGGTCGACGTCGCAAGCAGCGTCTGGTCGACGGCCGCCAGGAACATCGGCAGCAGCAGTGCCGTGAACAACTGGAGGAAGGCCCGCAGCGAGACGGTCTGGCCGTCGCCCACCGGGGCGCCGCCGGCAGGGCGGCCGCTCATGGCTGTTCGATCACGGGGTGCGCCAGCTCCCGCGCCAGCCGGTGCCTTGTCGATCGAAGCGTGCCCGGCGCTTGTCGATCGCATGGACATGCAGCCACTCGAACGACTCGACCTGCAGTTCGACCACGCAGAAATGCACGAAGCCGTCCGCGCTTTCCGCCTCGGTGGGGCGGCGTCGCTCCAGCGTCATCGGCAGCCCGCTGGTCGGCTCGTCGACGGGCGATCCGGGCGGTGGCACCAGGTAGCAGCGCCTGGCCGACGGATTGGTCGCCTGCCAGGCGGCCACGGCGACCCCATCCTCGCGGTGCACCGTGGCATGCACGCGCAGCCGAAGCTGTGTCTTCTCGGCCGCGCCGTAGGCATGCACCGCCGCCCGCGGATCCGCGAGCAGTTGCTGGACCAGCCCGCCCCTGGCATCGGCGTTGAAGCGCAGCCGTCCGGTGGTCCGATCGACATGGCGAAGGGTCACGGTACGTACCTGCGGCCCGTCCGGGGACAGGGTCGCGATCGACGGCGCGTGGTACGCGGACCGTCGATCAAGCGCCCCGCGTTCCAGCAGGAACCACGCATGTGCCTCGACCGCGTCCAGGTCACCCAGGAACGCGGGCTGCATGCCCGTCCGCACGGCAGCACCGGCCGTCAGGGCACGCTCCGGACGCCGGTCCATTGCAGGCAGCGGGCCAGCCGTGTTCAGCCGCAGGCCCCGATCGCACCGCAGGCGGTGCAGAAGTCGCAGCCGTCCTTGCGGATCACCGCCATGTTTCCGCACTCGGTGCACAGCTTGCCGGCGACCACGGTACTCGCCGGTGCGTTGGCCACCGGCATCACGCCGTCGTCCTCGGGCATCTCGAGCACGCCCATGTCCGACAGCGGCAGGCCGCGTTCGTCGAGCACGCCGAGCATCGCGTAGCGGTGGATGATCAGCCGCGCGATGTACGCGACCGTGCTCGGGTAGTTCTCCTGGCGGTCCTCGCCCGGCACGCGTGCCATGAAGTCGCCGAGCGGCTCGGCATAGGACAGCAGCTTGCGCAGCTTCATGCCGATCCACGCCGGGTCGATCACGCGCATGTCGAGCGACAGCAGCTTGCACAGGCCGTCAAGCGCGCGCGGGTAGGACCCGGCGAGCCACATCGAGTACGGTCGGCGCTGGCCGCTGGGCAGCACCAGTTCCTTCAGCATCAGCACGAAGTCGTCGCCGGTCGCGCCGTTGTAGACGTCCACGCTCCAGCTCATCGTGCCGTCGGTGCCGGTCTTGGGCTCCTTCTTCGTGAACAGCGTGTCCAGCACCGGCGAGCCACCGGAGCGCTCGTCGAGCGCGCCAAGCTGCTCCACGCGCCAGCGTACGATGCGCGCGAAGGCGCTGACCATGCTCGGCATGCGCACCGGCCTGCCGTCGGGCGGCAGCGCACAGTCGAAAGCATCGTCGCCCGGGGTCTTCGAAAGCATGTCGAGCTTGGTGCGCAGCCACTCCGTGTCTTCCGCCCGCATGTCCATCGACAACGTCTTCGCCACCGCGCCCAGCCCGCGGGGCTGCTCGGCGCCATTGACCCACACCTCGAACGGATGGGCCTGCGCACCGTCGACATGGCCGACGAAGATCGCGAAGCTGCCGGTGGGCGCCTCGACCATGAACGTCCACGACGGATTGCCGGCACTGAGCCGTGGCCGGCCCGGCCAGCGCAGGCTGGCCAGCGCCGGCTGCGGCGCGACCTCGAGCCGGATACGACGATCGACGTCGCTGGTGTCGAGGTCGTTGGGTGCGTCCTTGGGCGCCGTGGCCGACGCCGCCGGCGTCACCGACAGCACGCTCCCGAGGATGGCATTGGGCCGGTAGGTGGTGATGCCCTTGAGGCCTGCCTTCCAGGCTTCCAGGTACAGGTTCTGGAAGTCCGCATAAGGGTAGTCGGCCGGCACGTTCACCGTCTTGCTGATCGCCGAATCGACGAATGGCGCGACCGCGGCGACCATCTTCATGTGGTCGAGTGCGGAGATCTCCAGTGCGGTGATGAACGACTCCGGCAGCGCCTCGACGTTGCCGCCCAGGTGCCGGTACAGCCGCCAGGCGTGGTCCTCGACGTCGTAGACCTTGTGCGTGTCGTCGGGCATCCGCTTCTTGCGCTGGTAGGTCCAGGAGAAGGGCGGCTCGATGCCGTTGGACGCGTTGTCGGCGAAGGCCAGCGAGATGGTGCCGGTGGGCGCGATCGACAGCAGGTGGCTGTTGCGCAGGCCGTGCTCGCGGATGCCTTGCTTCACCGCATCGGGCAGGCGCGAGGCGAACGAGGGCTCGGCCAGGTAGCGCTCCCGGTCGAGCGCCGGGAAAGCACCCTTGTCCTTCGCGATCTCGACCGAGGCAGCGTAGGACTCGTCACGCATTGCCTGCGCGATCCGCGATGCCATGCCGCGTGCGCCTTCGGTGTCGAAGCGCAGGCCGAGCATGATCAGCGTGTCGCCCAGGCCGGTGAAGCCCAGCCCGACGCGACGCTTGGCGCGCGACTCCGCGTGCTGCTGCGGCAGCGGCCAGACGGTGGCGTCGAGCACGTTGTCGAGCATGCGGATCGCCGGATGCACCACGCGACCGAACGCCTCGAAGTCGAACCGCGCCTGCGCGGTGAACGGCTCGCGCACGAACAGCGTGAGGTTGATGCTGCCCAGGCAGCAGCAGCCATAGGAGGGCAGGGGCTGCTCGCCGCAGGGATTGGTCGCCTCGATCCCCTCGCAGTAGGCGAGGTTGTTGTCGCTGTTCATCCGGTCGATGAACACCACGCCCGGCTCGGCGTGGTCGTAGGTCGACTGCATGATCTGCTGCCAAAGGTCGCGGGCGCGCACGGTCCGGTAGACGTAGGCACCGCGGTCGTCGCGCGCGGGCGCCTGCACCGGTACGTCCCCCGCGGGCCGCCGCGGCGGGGCCTTGTGCACCAGCGCCCAGTCGCCGTCGGCCTCGACCGCGCGCATGAATGCGTCGGTGACGGCCACGCTCACGTTGAAGTTGCGCAGGTCGCCGTTGTCCTTGGCGTGGATGAAGTCCTCGACGTCCGGATGGTCGCAGCGCAGGATGCCCATCTGCGCGCCGCGCCGCGAACCGGCGGATTCGACCGTCTCGCACGAGCGGTCGAACACCCGCATGTAGGAGACCGGACCGCTCGCATGCGAGTCGGTGCCCTTGACGTGCGCACCCCTGGGCCGGATCGACGAGAAGTCGTAGCCGACCCCGCCGCCGCGGCGCATCGTCTCGGCGGCCTGCATCAGTGCGACGTAGATGCCCGGCTTGCCATCGACGGTCTCGGATACCGAGTCGCCCACCGGTTGCACGAAGCAGTTGATCAGCGTCGCCTGCAGGTCGGTGCCTGCGGCCGAATTGACCCGCCCACCAGGGATGAAGCCGTTCTCGAGCGCTTCCATGAACAGCGGTTCCCAGCGATCGGGATCGGCCTCGATGGCGGCGAGCGCCCGGGCGACGCGCCGGCGCACCTCGTCGATCGACTGTTCACCGCCCTTCGCGTACTTTTCGAGCAGCACGTCGATGCTGACCTGCTGCGGGGGGAGGGAAAGGTCGGAATCGTCTGGTTTCATGTGCTGGCTCTCGGCGTGGGACGGTGGCACTGCTGCCTGGCTCGAAATGATACGCGCGAGCCGGATACCTGTCGGCACCGACCTGACCTGGCCTGAAAACAAAAACGCCCCGCCGGTCGGGCGGGGCGCTGATGCAGGGCCTGCCGCGCCGGACCATGGGTCCGACGTGGCCTCGAAACGCCTTACGCGTTGTTGCGGCGACGCGCCAGGAACCCGAAGATGCCCAGGCCGGACAGCAGCAGCGGCAGGGCAGCCGGGACCGGTACCACGCTGGTGAACTCGTTCGGTCGCTGGAACAGCAGGAACGGCTGGTTGCCGCCGTTGTCGCGCAGGCCGAAAGTCATCTCACCGTTGACGCCGGTGCCCCAGACGCCGCCCGAGAAGTCGAGATAGTCGCGGCCGGCGAGTTCATCGACGGCGAGCGAGCCGAAGATCGTCGAAGTGCGCGGCAGGCCCGATCCCTGGGCAAAGCTCAGGCCGTCGTTATCGTTCGAGGGCTGGAAGCCGGGCGGGATGAAGGCTGGCTGGCCAGGTACGCCATTACCCTGCGGCAGGAGTTCGTTCGCGAACGATGTCCAGCCGGAGCCGGTGAGGTTGGTGATGTTCTTGACGATGGTGTAGTTCACGCCGTTTGCCAGGCCGCTGAACTGGATGGAGCCCGGACCACTCGAGCCCCAGGTTTCGAACAGGGTGATGGTGTTCCCGCTGACGCTGACTTGCAGCGTGGTGATGCCGACGTTACCGGCGCCGAGGATGGCGGTCTGTGCGAACGCCGCCGAGGACGCGGCCATCAGACCGGCAACGACTACCCCTTTGATCATTTTCATATCGATTCCTCACTGGGTGGACACTCGGAAAAAAGTTGCTTTCGGACGTGTGTCTTTGACACGTCCAAAGTGTCTGCCTGAAGGATGGACATGAAAAGGTCCCCCGGCCGGCCCGGTTAATCCGAAAGGACTACCCCTTCCGGAAGAAGGTGGTCGAGCGGGTTACGTTCCGGCTGGCGCGACGCAATGCCCCGACGACAGCCGTCCGCTCTACCGTCCCCGACCGCGCGAGCGCGGCTTGCCGCGGTCGGCATACAACCCGCCCGAGGGGGGCGAAGCTGGAGACGCGGTGCCGTAACCCGCCGGTCCCGTCCGCACTGAAGAGGCCGCCGCTGGCACGGCCGCGCGCGGCTGCGCATGGGCTGCGCTGCCGCCCTGCGTTGCCGGGCGTGCCGCATGGCCGGCCGGGGCGCGTTGCGGATGTCCGTTGCCGGTACGCGCGCCCGGTGCAGCGGGACGGCCACCGCCAGCGTTGCCGCCG
>CANHBC010000087.1 GCA_947458835.1 Betaproteobacteria bacterium
GCCGCCGGGCGGCCGCGGTCACACACGCATCAGCCGCTGCTTCTGCCGCTCCCACTCGCGGTCCTTCTCGCTGGCGCGCTTGTCGTGCTGCTTCTTGCCCTTGGCCAGCCCGATGGAGAGCTTCACCCGGCCACGCGTGAGGTGCAGGTCGAGGGGAACCAGCGTGTAGCCGGCGCGCTCGACCTTTCCGACCAGGGTGGAGATCTCCTCGGCGTGCAGCAGCAGCTTGCGGGTACGCGTCGGATCGGGCTGTACATGGGTCGACGCCGACACCAGCGGGCTGATGTGACAGCCGATCAGGAACACCTCGCCGTTACGGACGACGACGTAAGCTTCCTTCAGCTGAGAACGACCGGCGCGGATCGCCTTGACCTCCCAGCCCATCAGGGCCAGTCCGGCCTCGTAGCGATCCTCGATGAAGTAGTCGTGTGAGGCTTTTCGATTCTCGGCCAGGCGCATGTCAGATCCGGGGGCAGAAACAGGGCATCAGGCCACCCCGGGCACCAGCACGGCGCCCGAAGATGCGCGAGGCATTCAAAAGGGGGTGAGAAAATCGCGGAAACCCGTTATTCTACGAGCTTTTGCGCGGCCGACCTCGCGCGCCCGGATGTTGCAGGGCCGCAGCGGTGGCCTGCACCGCTACAGTGCGGGCGAGGCGCAAGGTCGGGACCCGGTCAGGCCGGGCACGCTGCCGCGGTGTTTTGCCGCCCGGCAACGGTGGGCTGCATTCAAGCGTACGGATCAATCGGATCGGCCAGATGGCATTGGTGGAAAAGTCGGTCCTCGTTCAGTACACGCCGGAGCAGATGTTCAGGCTGGTCGACCAGGTCGAGGAGTATCCGGCGTTCCTTCCCTGGTGTGGTGGCAGTTCGGTTTCGGGCCGGGGTCCGGAGCGGCTGCGGGCGACGGTGGTGATCGATTACCACCGTGTCCGGCAGAGCTTCACGACGGAGAACACCCGGCGCGAACCGGAATCGATCGACGTGAAGCTCGTCGACGGGCCGTTCAGGCAACTCGACGGTTCCTGGCGCTTCAAGGCGCTGGGGCAGCAGGCTTGCAAGATCGAGTTTCGGCTCCATTATGAATTTGCGAGCCGGATCCTTGAGAAATTGCTTTCACCGGTGTTCAACCATATTGCGAACACCTTCGTTGATGCGTTCGTGAAGCGGGCCGAACAGGTCTACGGCAAACAATGAGTGATTTCCGAGTAGAAGTGGTGTATGCACTGCCGCAACGGCAGACCCTGATCGCCCTCACGGTCGACGAGGGCACGACGGTCGCCCAGGCGATCCGCAGATCCGGACTGCTCGAGCAGCATCCGGACCTCGACCCGAAGACAGCCCAGGTCGGCGTCTGGGGCAGGGCGGTCGAACTGGACCACCGGCTGCGCGACCGTGATCGCGTCGAAATCCATCGTCCGATCACGGCCGACGCCAAGGAGGTGCGCCGAGAGCGCGTCCAGTCGAGCCGGACGGCTGGCACCGCCAAGCGCGCCACGGCCCCCCGTCGTCGGGCCTGACGCATCCGATCGCGCCGGCCCTGTCGCCGACGCCCTGTAGTGGACCGCGCCCGACGGCGCGGCATCAGTTCGACGGTCCCGAGGCCGCCGGCTTGCACCATGAATCGGCCGAGCGTCGCGCGTCGGCCAGTTCACGGTCGCGTTCCTTGTCGTCCAGGAAGATGCGCTCCCCGGTCTTGGGGTCGATCCGGGTTGCACGGCCGCCGGCCTGCAGGTTGCGCACGTAGGCCTGGGCCTGCTCACAGCGCTGTGCGCGCTCCCTGGCCTCGGCCTCGGCCTTTTCCTGCTTGACCCGGTTCTCTTCTCGTTCGAGCTGGCGCTTGTTGAACTCCAGCGCCTTCTCGTTCAGCGTCTGGCTCTTGCGCTCGTCCGGTCGGGGCGGCGGCACCAGCGTGCCGGGGGGGGCGGAGGCGGGCGAGGTAGCCGGAGCCTGCGTGCGTCCGCCCTTGACCTTCAGGTCCTTGACGTTGCCCTCAGGCGGGCGGTCCGAGATCTGGCGGCGTCCCTGATCGTCTGTCCAACTGTAGATCTGGCCGAACCCGGGTAGGGACACGCCCATCAGCAGCGCGATCGAAAGCGTGGCGGCGGTGAAGGGCTTGAGGGACGACATGCATGCTCCTGGGGGGGGCGGCCATTCCGGTCGGCTGCAGGCGCGAAATCCGGGACGCTCAGGTCAAAGGTAACGGCCAACCCGGGCAAAGATTGAATGCTCGAAGGCGCTGGTCCGGTCGTGGAAACCGGCCGTCGATCGATGGCGGACGATCGGGCCCCTGCGCGACAGTACGACCCGCGCCCGCTCCGCTCAAACCAACTCCGTCACGGTTTCGGCAAGGTCGAGTGCCCCGATTGTCCGTATTCGGCTGTCGATCGTATAATCGCGGCTTTGGAAGGGTCATCGGCATGCCTGTCGTGCAACGCGCGCTAACCTTCGACGACGTCTCGCTCCTGCCTGCCCACTCCACCGTCCTGCCTCGGGAAGTCAGTCTCTCGACGCAGCTGACCCGCAGGATCCGGCTCAACGTGCCCGTCCTGTCGGCGGCGATGGATACGGTGACCGAGGCTCGGCTCGCCATCGCACTGGCCCAGGCCGGCGGGATCGGCATCCTGCACAAGAACATGTCAGCCCGCGACCAGGCGCTGCACGTGACCAAGGTCAAGCGCTTCGAATCGGGCGTCGTCAAAGACCCGATCACGATCCCGCCCGACATGACGGTGGGCGAGGTGATGGCACTTACGCGCCAGCACAAGATCTCGGGCCTGCCAGTGGTCGAGGGCAGCAAGGTGGTGGGCATCGTCACTAACCGTGACCTGCGCTTCGAGACCCGCCTCGACCAGCCGGTACGCAACATCATGACCCCGCGCGAGCGCCTGGTCACCGTACGCGAAGGCGCTGGACGCGAAGAGGCCAAGGCGCTGATGCACCAGCACCGCCTCGAGCGCGTGCTGGTGGTCGATGACAAGTTCAACCTGCGCGGCCTGATCACGGTGAAGGACATCACCAAGTCGGTCGAGCATCCGCTGGCCAGCAAGGACGGCCAGGACCGGCTGCAGGTCGGGGCTGCGATCGGCGTGGGCGAGGGCACGCGCGAGCGCGCGGCGATGCTGGTCGAGGCTGGCGTCGACGTGATCGTGGTCGACACTGCCCATGGCCATGCCCAGGGCGTCCTCGACACCGTGAACTGGGTGAAGACGACCTTCCCGTCGGTCGAGGTCATCGGCGGCAACGTCGCGACTGCGGCCGGTGCACTCGCGCTGGCCGAGGCCGGCGCCGATGCGGTCAAGGTCGGCATCGGCCCCGGTTCGATCTGTACCACGCGCATCGTGGCTGGCGTCGGCGTGCCGCAGATCACGGCGATCATGAACGTGTCCGAGGCGCTGCGCCCGATCGGCATCCCGCTGATCGGCGACGGCGGCATCCGCTACTCGGGCGACATCGCCAAGGCGCTCGCAGCCGGCGCGAACGCCGTGATGCTTGGTGGCCTGTTCGCCGGCACCGACGAGGCACCGGGCGAGATCGAGCTCTACCAGGGGCGGTCCTACAAGTCCTACCGCGGCATGGGTTCGCTCGGCGCGATGCAGCAGGGCTCGAGCGACCGCTACTTCCAGGATGTCGAGGACGGTATCGAAAAGCTGGTGCCCGAGGGCGTCGAGGGCCGGGTGCCGTACAAGGGCAGCGCACTGGTGGTGGTCCACCAGCTGATGGGCGGCCTGCGCGCGAGCATGGGCTACCTCGGCTGCGAGACGATCGACGAGATCCACCGCAAGGCGCAGTTCGTCGAGATCACCGCCGCCGGCGTGCGTGAATCGCACGTGCACGACGTCACCATCACCAAGGAAGCGCCGAACTACCGTGTGGAATGACACCCCGAACGACGCCCGCGGGGCCGCCACGCGATGACCGCCGCAAGCCATGACTGCATCCTGATCCTCGACTTCGGTTCGCAGGTGACCCAGCTGATCGCCCGCCGGGTCCGCGAGGCGAACGTGTACTGCGAGGTACATCCCTGCGACCTGCCGGAGGCGGAGATCCGCCGCATCGCGCCCAAGGGCGTGATCTTGTCCGGTAGCCACATGTCGGCTTACGAAGCGTCCACCGATCGCGCACCGCAGGCGGTGTTCGACCTCGGCGTGCCGGTGCTGGGCATCTGCTACGGCATGCAGACGATGGCGCAACAGCTGGGCGGCAAGGTGGAAAGCGGCGCCAGCCGAGAGTTCGGCTTCGCCGAGGTCCGCGCGCGCGGCCACACCTGGCTGCTCGACGGCATCGAGGACACCCGCAACGCCGAAGGGCACGGGCTGCTCAAGGTGTGGATGAGCCACGGCGACAAGGTGACCGAGCTGCCGCCCGGCTTCAAGCTGATGGCCTCCACCGACAGCTGCCCGATCGCCGGCATGGCCGACGAGGCGCGCAACTTCTACGGCGTGCAGTTCCATCCCGAGGTCACGCACACGGTGCAGGGTGCGCGCATCCTCACGCGCTTCGTGGTCGACATCTGCGAGTGCGCGCCCGACTGGGTGATGAAGGACTACGTCGCCGAGGCGAGCGAGAAGGTGCGCACGCAGGTGGGCAGCGAGGAGGTGATCCTCGGACTGTCCGGTGGGGTCGATTCGGCGGTGGCTGCGGCGCTGATCCATCGCGCGATCGGCGACCGGCTGACCTGCATCTTCGTCGATACCGGGCTGCTCCGGCTGGGCGAGGGCGACCAGGTGATGGAGACCCTCAACCGTCACCTGGGCGTGAAGGTGATCCGCGTCGATGCCGGGCCGCGCTTTCTCGGAGCGCTGGAAGGCTGCGCTGACCCGGAGGCCAAGCGCAAGATCATCGGCCGCGAGTTCGTGCACGTGTTTCAGGAAGAAGCGGCGAAGCTGCCGAACGCCAAGTGGCTGGCCCAGGGCACGATCTATCCGGACGTGATCGAGTCGGCCGGCGCGAAGACGAAGAAGGCCACGACCATCAAGAGCCACCACAACGTCGGTGGCCTACCGGACACGCTGCACCTGAAGCTGCTCGAGCCGCTGCGCGACCTGTTCAAGGACGAGGTGCGGGAACTCGGGCTCGCGCTCGGGTTGCCACGCGAGATGGTGTTCCGTCATCCGTTCCCGGGGCCGGGACTGGGCGTGCGGATCCTGGGCGAAGTGAAGCCCGAGTACGCCGAGCTGCTGCGCCGCGCCGACGCGATCTTCATCGAGGAACTGCGCCGCACGTCCCACGAAGGCAGCAGCTGGTACGACCTGACCAGCCAGGCCTTCGCCGTGTTCCTGCCAGTGAAGGCGGTGGGTGTGATGGGCGACGGACGGACCTATGAATACGTCGTCGCACTGCGTGCGGTGCAGACCCAGGACTTCATGACGGCACACTGGGCACATCTGCCGCACGAGTTGCTGGGACGGGTATCGAACCGGATCATCAACGAGGTGCGCGGGATCAACCGGGTGGTGTACGACATCTCGGGGAAGCCGCCGGCGACGATCGAGTGGGAGTAGAAGCCATCATTTAAGGCGTTGTTTATCCGCGGTTTTTAACTTGCACAGACGTGACACGCGCCCAGCTGAGTTCTTGATTTAGCTGGGCGTTGGTTTTGCAACTGAATGAAAAGCCACACGGCGCTGCACCTACGCAATTCTATAGTCACTCAGTCAGATTGTGATCTTGAGAAGGATTCTGGCAGTGCCTCCGCTTGCTCCCTTCAGCTCGGGCATACATCGAGCATTGAGCGAAGCCGAAACGAGTAGGGATGCGGGATAATTTAAAAGTTGCGCTTTGAAAATGAAACGCAAGATCTAGATTGTCGAATATTATGCGCGATAAATGCCTCGCAAACCCTGGTCGTTGCGAGCCAAAAGGAGAGGTAATGCAGTTCAAGCTATTAAAGTTAAGTGCGGTTTCGATATTGCTTTTTTGCCATTCATTAACGGCGAATTCTCAAAAAGATGCCTATAATGCGATGGTAACAAGGACGGCAAATGAACTTGGAGTTTCCGGATATGCCAAATGTGCCGCCGCCACAACGACGATGCTGGCGTTAAGGGCAAGAGGCGATAATTTAGGGCGGCTGTCACCAAATGTTGATCCGATGCTTAATTTCATGTCTGCCGTGAGAGCGGTGCTCATGAGCAAAGGAACGCCGGAAAGTATTCTGGACAAGTTGATAGTGCAGTCCGGTCAGATAATAAGGTCTAGTAGTGATCCAGTGCTCACCGCGATGAAAGACTTTGATAAATGCTATAATGATGCAATAAGATAATATAATAAATTATTGTTCGAGCGGTATTGGCGGGTATAAAATGCAACACAAGAGCCTGCTCAATCGCAAGTATTTTCGATGGTGTTGACAAGGCCATCTAATAGCGAGTGTCCGCACTCGGCTTGCTTTGAGTAATGGATCTGACGCGGTTGTTTGGCCGGCGCATTGAGGGCGACGCTGCTGGTCGATTCATTTGCGGCTTTAGTAGTTTGCGCCCGCCCCAGGGCTCTCGTGATCGGCTATGGCTGTTGGCAAGGCTGCCATGAATAAAATGATCTATGAAGCCTTCTTCAGGCTGGGTCGGATATATTCTGGAGTCTGATGGGGGGCGTAGGCAAGGGTTGCATAATTGCCTAACCGGTTATTCGGTAGCGTGACGCTGAGATGACATGGACGCGCGGATCGATGCTGTGGCATTGCGGTTGGTTGCAGGCCTTGGGTTAAACCTGTCGATCAAGAAGCTTCGAACGGTTTTGTTCAGTGAAGTGATACACGCGAGGCGGTCCCAGCACGGAGATCGTCGCGGAGCCAAGGTAGCTCAGACTTTCCCGAGGAAAGTTCGCAATTTCCGAAGGTCTGTTAGCGCCGACAGTCCCACACCGCCGCAAGCTCAAGCGTCAAGAGTTTTGACGCTTGGAGGCCCGCCTCGGCGCGCTGTGTGCACCACTGCGGCCGGCTGGCCGTCGTCGAACATCGTCTATGGAAAGCCATCACAATTGTGACTACGGGCAACGTATTGCCCAATGCCCTCGGAGGGCAGATTCAGTTGCCTCGCAAATGCGCTTCTCGAGGCCTGCGTCGCGGTCATTGCATCAACAAGTGTATTGGCTTTCCTAAATGGTTTGTACGGCCAAAAAAGCTTTATCTTGATGCAAGACGACATCCGTTTTGTGCGAAATTGAACTGTATCCATGGCCGCGCAGAACTGTCATTGCCGCGCATTCCTGATTGGATCTGAGTGGTCTGGCGCGACGTATCGCGGCGTCCACTGGCTAAAACGCAGCTCATCAATCTTTCGAGGCAAGCGGCCATGAAAACATTTATTCGATTCTTGATTGGCCAAATACTTCTAACAGCATCATTGGCTCATGCTGCCGAAGTCATTCCTGTTGTCCCTATTGAGAGATGTTTCCTCTGCGGTTCTGAGCCTTCCTTGACTATGTATTGGCAAGGGAAAGAATCTAAAGTTCTGTTGCTGCTAATTCCGGGCGGTGAGGGTTACGTTGGTTTGAAGGTGGGTCAGGCAGATCACCATTATCATCTCTACCAAACGCTAAAGCGATTAACAGATCCTGCTTTGAGCAGCGGTAAATTTGACGTGGTGCTGTTGGACAGTCCAGCCCCGTTGAGCCCATTTCCCAGTGCTCGTGGAAGCTCCGATCACATGCGGCGAATAGAAAGTGTCATTCGACATTACAGAGCAAAGACTCAGCTCCCAGTGTGGCTGATGGGGCATAGTGCTGGCGGAATTAGTATTACTGAATTTCTAAAGCACGCTCGTAGAAACAATCGCTTGGACTTGATCGGCGGCATGGTGGTCAGTGCCGCTCGAAACGAGTCGTACTTTAACGGGCCAATTGGTTTCCCCATGCTTTTTATGCATCATCAACAGGATGGTTGCAGCAAAACCGCGTACTCGGTGGCCGTTCAAAGCTATGAAAGGGTCAAGGCGTTTAGCACTGCACCAGTTGAGTTCGTGACCATCCTCACTGGCACAGCAGAATCACGCGACCCATGCGTAAGCGGACATCACATGTATTTCGGCGCAGGGGAAGAAGTTGCACGGCAACTAGACAAGTTCATGTCCGACATCTACAAGTGATTGCCTTTTGAGGCGTAAATTCTCTTTGCGTCAGCATGTCGCTATCAACCGACACATAAAACAATTGACACGCGCTGATAGGCCCTTCCGGCCCCCAATGCCTGCCTGCTGACGTAAAGGGTGCATTGGGTGTTGTCCCTCACCCGCCGCGAGGCCTGAATCCTGATCGACCCGTGGCGCCGGCAATACAACGCAGTACGGCCGCACAGCACCTTGACCTACTTGACCCCGCAGGCCTTCAGCCAGCAGCATCGCAATCCGATCCTGTCTCCCAATCGAGCCATTTTCTAGGGAACCGTGGTCCTAAAGTCCTAGGGCATGTCAGGCCGCTGCCTTTTCGCGGTTACCTGTTTGCCGTGACCTCGTTTTGCCGCTTTTTCCGCCGGTTTTCAGAAGTCGCAGGTGACCGCGATATCGCGCATCACTGCCTGCGGCGTGTGCAGGCGGCTGCGCAGCCCGGCGTCCTCCCGGCCCTGCGCGCAGGCTTCGAGATAGGCACCCAGGGCGCGGGCGTGCGCGATCACCGTGCGGCCGAAGCGCAGCCGCTGCGCGGCATAGTCGCGGAGCCCTGCAACCGGGTCGGTTGGGTCGCGTGCCAGTGCGGCCGCGAGGGCCAACGCGTCGCCGGCCGCCTTGGATACGCCCATGCCGACATGGGGCCTGGCCACGAACGCGGCATCGCCGAGCAGCGCGACACGCCCGAAATGCATCACTTCCGACTCGAGGTCGAAGATCGCCTGTAAAAAGGGCTGCGGTGTCTTCTCCACCACCTCGACGAACTGGGGCGACAGGCACGCGCGCGCCGCCTCGCGCATGGCGGCGATCACCTGCGGCCGGATCAGCGGCGGCGGGATCGCCATTTCGTGCCGGCGGCCCTCGATGTCGGTACATAGCTCCGGCAATGCCGCCGATGGCCCATCGGCAGGGGCGGGGCGATACCAGACGAAATTGAAGCAGCGCTCACCTTCGCGCACCGAATTGTCGAATCCCGCCACCGGGTAGCCCACCATGTGTTCCGCTGGTGGCAGGCTGAAGGCCAAGCGCGGAAAGAGATCGCGCCGCGTCGCGGCTGACAGCGCGCCTTCCTCGACCAGGCCGCGCCAGGCGATGTAGCCGGCGTAGCGCGGCTGGACGGCGGGCGCGAACTGCGCGCGCACCGCCGAGCGGATGCCGTCGGCCGCGACGAGCAGGTCGCCGCGGGTGCGGTGGCCGTTGGCGAAGACCGCAGTCACGCCGGCGGCGTCCTGTTCTACTGCGGTGCAGGCGTGGCCGAGGTGGTGGCGGCCGGCAGGGAAGGCTGCGAGCAGCAGGCTGTGCAGGCGGCCCCAGGTGGTGAGGCATTGCGGGATGGCGAGCCGCCCCAGCTCGCGTCCCTCGCGATCGAACGTGACCCGGCATTCAATGTCGACGCCGATGCCGCCGCTGACATTGATGTCGATGCCGAGGCGGCCAAGTGCGGCAAAAAGATCGGGGTGGGTGACGATGCCCGCGCCACGGCCGGCCAGCGGGCGCGCGGATTGCTCGAAGACTTCGACATCCCAGCCCTGGCGCAGCAGCAGGTTTGCCGCGAACAGGCCACCGAGCGAGCCGCCGATCACCAGCGCGCGGGGAGCGGCGCCCATCTCAGGCCGCCGCGGCGGCTTCGGCCGCGGGGTGGTTCAGCTCCAGCGTGACGCCGCTGGGGGCCTCGAAGAACACCTCATGGCTGCGCAGCGACGGCACGGTGTGTTCGCGGCAGGTGATGTCGTGCCGGCTCAGCGTCGTGCATATCCTGGCGAGCGCGTTGGCGGTGAAGGCCGTGTGATCCACGGTGCCATTGACCTTGGGGATCGCGTCGGTTCGTGCGATGTCCGCTGGCATAGGTGTTCTGGAGCTACCTCGTGAACAAGGGTCAACAGATTGTAACAGTGCGCTTGCTCCGGAAAGTGTGCACGCCGCGCGACGACCAGAGCCACGGTTGCCATGCAGGCTCAAGCTTAGACGGATGATCGGATCTGCCTTGGCGGGGGAAGAATGCTCGTGGAGGGAAAGACGATTGGAATCCGTCAGGGTCCGCGCGCCCTTCGGTTCCGGGCTCAGTTCGTCCAGCGCAGTAGCGTCACGAGCAACACGACGACTCCCAGTACCAGATTCATCGAGACCCAGCTGCGGATCTGTGCGAGGGTTGCTCCCGCGGCGCTCCACTCCGACGCTGCGACGGCACGGCCGAACCTGGTGTAGAGCGCGAAGCGGATGTGCATGAAGATCGCCACCATCGCGACGCCCAGAACCGCCATGACGATCCAGGCCAGCGGCATCTCGAAACGGCCTCCCGATTGCACCACCTGCCTGGCCACGCGACCCAGCATCCACACGCCGCTAGCCAGCGTCAACAACGAGGCCACAATCACTGCCCGGAAAAATCGGCCGAGCACTTCGTGCATCAGCCGCAGACGGACGGGCGCCTCGAGTTGGGCGACGGCTGGACGCAGGAAGAAGTGCGCGAACACCATGCCACCCACCCACACGATGATGGCCAACACATGGATGGTCTTTAGGGCAGCGTAGATCATTCAGAGCTTCCGTTCTTGGTCAGGGTTTGCAGGGTTTTTCACGGGTGGAACTGTAGCTGCAAGTCGTGCGATGTCAGCGCACCGGTCCTGGCGTCCACTCGAGATCGGCAATGAAGGCAAGGCTGTCGCCGCCTGTGTTGTCCGCGTCCGCGCCAACCGCCACGGCGCGCACCTTCGGCACCGTCCTTGTCTCGTCGCCGAATGCTCGAATGAAGTCGGCCGCCAGGTCGCGATCCACTTCCTGCCATGCGCGGGGTTTAAGGCCCATCGTGACGTAGCGCACGCGCCGGCTGTAGGCGTTCGGCACAACGGTGCCTTCGGGCCAGGACGGATCCCACGCATAGCACAGCGTTGCGGCGGGAAGCGGAGCCCTGTTCCGGGACTCGGCCAGCCGCAGCAGTTGCCGCTCGACGAAAGGCACCGCGTCCCGCGGCATGTCGAACAGTACGCAGACCTTCAAGGCAACGTCGTCGCCCTGTCGGTTGCGAAGGTTCGCCGATGTCAGGGGCTTGTCTACCCGCCAGCGCCATGAAAGGCGACCTGCGGGCATGTCGACCAGCGGATGGAGCAGGTTGCCGTAGGAGGCCGCAGCCTGTACACGAAGGACGGTACGTCCGTCCTCGCGACCCAGGAGAAAGCGAGTGGCAGGAATCGTCTGGCCCGGGAGCCCTGCAAACACCCAGGGGACTTGCGGGGTTGCGTCCGCAGGACCGGAAAAGGGCGAGAGAACGGTAGCCCAGACCGCACTCGGCCCGAGTGCAGCCAGGAGTACGCCCAACGCTATCCAACGCTGCGAGGCGTTCGAGGTTGTTCGAAGAGCGGCCATGAGCATCCTTATGGGCAACACCGCCGACGGGCGCACTGGCCAGCGTCGCGCACGTCACCCTGGATCGCCTCCGCTCCTGTCCAGGCGGGCTGGGCGATTTTCTTGCCTGGTATCGAGAATGCCTCGCAGGAAAGGATATGCCCAGCACATACGAGTCCATTACCCTGGATTCGCAGCTCCCTCAGGTACTCGTCTTCGAGAACCGCACGGTGGTCGCGCGGGCCATGTGGTCCGTCACCACGTTGACGACCGCAACACGCCCTTCCTCCACGGCCTTCTGGGCGCGCTCGAGCGCCGGTCGTATGTCTTCCGGCCGTTCGACATACTCGCCATGGCCGCCGAGAACCGTGGCGATCTGGTCGAAGCGGGTGTATCCGAGGTCACGGCCCGGCTTCTCCCGCTTCGGATCGGCCGTCCACCCGCCGTTGAGGCTGATGACGACCAGCAGCGGAATGCGGTGGCGAATCGCGGTGTCGAGTTCCAGGCCGTTCATGCCGAACGAACCGTCGCCGTGCAGCACGATCACCTGCGAGTCGGGGCTGGCGACCTTGGCGCCGACGCCGAACGGCAGTCCGACGCCCATCGTGCCGAACGGCCCCGAATTCAACCGATGGCCGGCGACGTGCGTCGGGATCGACTGCCTGCCGTAGTTGAGGATCTCCTGTCCGTCGACGCAGAGAATCGCGTCGCGACGCATGAAGTCGCGGATCTCCTTGCACAAGCGCAGCGGGTGGATGGGCATCGCATCGGTTGCCAGCGATTGCTCGTGCGCGGCAGCCTTCGCTTCGTTGATCGCCGACAGGCGTTCGCGCCAGGGGGTGTAGGCATCACGGCTGATCACGCCCTTGCCGGCCCGAAGCAGCTGTCCGAGGACGGCCTTTGCATCTCCCTGCAGGCCGACGTCCACGCGCTGCATCCCGTCGATCTCGGCCGCATCGATATCGATGCGGATGATCCTGGTGTCGGGGCTGAAGCGCGGAGGCTTCAGATGCCCGAACACGTAGTTCACCCGGGTGCCGACCACGATGAGAAGGTCGGCCTCCTTCATGGCGGTGGAGCGCGCATTCGGAAAGGCAAGCACATGATCCTCGGGCACGACGCCGCGCCCTTGGGGCGTCGTGTAGAACGGCAGGCCAGCCTGTTCGATCCACGCCTGGAGGTCTTCCGCGGCTTCGGACCAGATGACGCCGCTGCCAGACAGCACGAGCGGTCTCTGCGCTGCGCGCAGTGCAGCGATGGCGGCTGAGATCAGGGACTCATCCGCCATCGGGCGCGATCGAACCGACGTGGCTTCCGGTGGCCAGACGACATCGTCTTCCTCGACGGAGCCCAGGAGCACATCCGCCGGCAGATCGACGTACACCGGTCCAGGCTTGCCGGACCACGCCATGCGGATCGCCTTGTCGACGATCTCGGGCACGCGGCGCGTCTCGTGGCAGCGCTCTGCCCATTTCGTCACGGGGCGCATGATCGCAACCTGATCGATCTCCTGGAACGCCCCCGTTCCCTGAGCCGACCACGGGCTGGATCCACCCAGCGCAAGCACCGGTGCGCAATCGACCAGGGCAGTCGCCAGGCCGCTGGCAATGTTGACCGTGCCGGGGCCGGAACACCCCATGCACACCCCGATCCGACGTCGCACCCGTGCGTATGCATGCGCCATCATGGCTGCCGCTTGCTCGTGGCGAACATCGACCCCGCGGATGCCTGCCTCGATGGCCCCCTTTTCCACGCCCATCATCGGGGCGCCCATGATGTAGAAGAAGGCATCCACGCCATGGCGGGACAAGGTCCGCACCACAAGTTCAGCGCCTGTAATCGCCATGAATCATGCTCCTCGCAGGGAAGTGGTTCGATGCCGGGGGGCAGTCGAGCCCGGCACCGGAGACCGACTGTATCAAGGCAGGGCGATGCCGTGGTCCGTTTACGATGGCTAAGATACGCGATGTCGAGGGCTACGGTCGATGTGGTGGCGGTGGACTGCGGCAGCCGCGGGTCATCGAAGCAGCGGCCGCTCGAACGTAGTTATACTTGCGAAAAAAATCGATGCAGTGCCTGTTCATGAGGAGCGAGTACGATGGTCCCGCCAGCATCCGTGGGTGCAGCGCTGTCTGGTATCAAGGTGGTCGACCTCACCCAGTACGAGGCAGGCACGTCGTGCACGCAGGCACTGGCGTGGCTGGGTGCGGACGTGGTCAAGATCGAGCCGCCGACCGGCGAGAGCGGCCGCTACGCATCGACCAACGACCGCAAGCTCGATTCCTACTACTTCATCCTGATGAACGCCAACAAGCGAAGCGTCGTCTGTGACATGAAGTCCGAGACAGGCAAGGCGACGCTGATGCGCCTGGTCGAGAAGGCCGACATACTGATCGAGAACATGTCCCCGGGCGGGATCGAACGGCTGGGCTTCGGCTACGACGTGGTGAGCAAGCTCAATCCCAGGCTGATCTATGCGCAGATCAAGGGCTTCGCGCCTGACGGCCCGTACGCCAACTACCTGAGTTTCGACATGATCGCCCAGGCGGTCGGGGGCGCCTTCGCGATCACCGGGGAGGCCGGTGGGCCGCCGATGCGTCCCGGCCCGCACGTGGGCGACACCGGCGCCGGGCTGCACTGCCTGGTGGGCATCCTCGCCGCGCTGAACCAGCGTCATTCGACCGGACGCGGCCAGCGCATCGAGGTATCGATGCAGGACGCCGTGATCAACTTCAACCGCATCGTGTTCGCCGGTCAGTTGATGAGCGGCCAACCGGTTGCAAGGTCGGGAAACCAGAGTTCGCTCGGCGCGGCTGCACCCAGCGAAACCTACCTGTGCCTGCCCGGGGGGGCGAACGACTACGTGATGGTCTACACGACGCGCGCAGGCAACTGGCACTGGCAGCGTTTGCTGAAAGTGATGGGCCGCGAAGACCTGAAGGACGACCCGCGGTTCTCCACGCCCGGAGCCCGCGCGAAGAACGCGAAGGAAGTGGACGCGCTGGTGGGCGCCTGGTGCAGTACGCGCACCAAGATCGAAGCGATGGAGACGCTGCAGGCTGCCGGCGTGCCGGCGGGCGCGGTGCTCGATACGCAGGAACTGATGGAAGACCCCCACCTGCGCGCTCGTGGCATGTTTGCGGATATCGAGCACGCGACGCGCGGCAGGATGTCGATGCCGGGTTGGCCGGTGAAGATGTCGGAATCGAACGTGCCGGTGACTGCCGCGCCACTCCTGGGCGAGCAGACCGCCGATGTGCTCGTCGACTGGCTGGGCATGGACGAGTCGCAGATCGCCGAGTACACGAAAGTCAACCGCCCGGCGGCCTGAACGGGCAGCGCCGCCTCGCATCGCCTGTTTCATTGGAGTCCGGATGCCACTGTTCGCTGGCTGTAGCCGAGCCTTGACCCATGCGCCGCTTCTGCTGGCAGCGGCGTCGATCTCGTGTGCAGCGCTGGCACAGACGTATCCCTCAAGACCGATCCGCATCATCGTGCCCGGTACCGGTGGCGGGGGCGACTTCGCGGCGCGCCTGATCGGCCAGGGCCTGTCACCGGTTCTCGGGCAGCCCATCGTGATCGAGAATCGCCCGGTCGGTACCATCCCGGGCGAGATCGTGTCGCGGGCGGCACCGGATGGGCATACGCTGCTGCTGTCGGCGTCGACCCTCTGGCTCGCACCGTTGCTGCAGCCCAACGTCCCCTACGATCCGGTGCGTGACTTCACGCCGGTCTCCCTGGTCACGATGTCACCCAACATCCTGGTGATACCGACCGCTCTGCAGGTCAAGAGCGTGAAGGAGCTGATTGCGCTGGCGCGCAGGCGTCCGGGTGAGTTGAACTACGGATCGGGAGCGGCCGGTTCGTCGAACCACCTGTCTGCCGAGCTGTTCAACGCCATGGCAAAGGTGGATATCCGGCGTATCAATTACAAGAACCCCTCGCAGGCGGTGACCGACCTGATCTCGGGTCAGATCCAGGTGCTGTTCTACAACGCATCGACGGTCATTCCGCATATCCAGTCCGGCAAGCTGCGGGCGCTTGCGGTCACCAGCGCTCAGCCCACGGCGCTGGCTCCACAGATCCAGACCATGGCGCAGGCTGGGCTGCCTGGATATGAGGCGGTCGCCACTTTCGGGCTGTTCGGGCCGGCGGGCCTTCCCGCTTCGGTGGTTTCCACCCTGAACACTGAAGTGGTGCGGTTCCTCAATCGAGCCGAAGTGAAGGAGAAGTTCATCGCGGCGGGCAGCGAGACCGTAGGCAGTACGCCAGAGGAACTCGGTTCGCTGCTGAAGAGCGATGTGACGCGCTTCGGGCGGTTGATCAGGGAAGCGAACCTGCGCGCCGATTAGCCGGACCGGGGAATTCGCCGGACAGGGGATCGCGAATGCGACGCTCCCCGATGCATGCGCGGTGGTCGCGGCCAAGGCAAGGGACGCTCTGAGGAGGACACATGAAGCGATGCTGCGCAGTCTTCACTGCATTGGTCGTATCTGCCTCCGCGTCGGGCCAGCAGCCCTCGTGGCCCGTGAAACCAGTGCGCATCGTGGTGCCGTTCGCGCCCGGTGGCAGCAATGACGTGTTCGCTCGTGCCGTCGCCGACCGGTTGCCGGCGGCGCTGGGACAGCCGGTGATCGTCGAGAATCGAGCGGGTGCCGGGAGCGCCACCGGTACGGCCTACGCCGCGCGTTCGGCCCCTGACGGGTACACGCTGCTTGCGGTGTCGAGCACCCTCACCACGCTCGCGGCAGTGATGCCGAACTTGCCATACAGCGTACCGTCGGACTTCGCGCCGATCGGCCTGATCGCGCGCAGTGCGATGGGGCTGTTCGTGCATCCGGCACTGCCGGTGAAGGATGTCGAGGGACTTGTGCGGCTGGCTCGCTCGCGTCCTGGCGAGATCACCTATGCGACGGCGGGCATTGGCGGCATCAATCAGTTTGCGACCGAGATGTTCCAGTCGGTCGCCAAGGTGAAGCTGACCCATGTCCCCTACAAGGGCAACGCGCCGGCATTGACGGACGTGATGGGCGGCCATGTCCAGATGATGATCAGCAGCCTTCCCCCCGCGCTTCAGCATGTGCGCACCGGGCGCCTGCGGCTGCTGGCCGTGACTAGCGCTGAACGGTCCCAGTTCGCGCCCGCGTTGCCGACGATGGACGAGGCCGGGCTGCGCGGCTATGCGGCCGAACTCTGGTGGGGACTCGCAGCGCCTGCCCGCACGCCTGACCCGGTGATCCGCCGCCTTTCTCAGGAACTGCAGAAGATCCTCGGTGACAAGGACTTGCGTCAGCGGTTCCTGGATGAGGCAGCCATTCCCTCACCCGGCAGTCCCGAGTCCTTTGGCGAACTGATCGTGCGCGACCTGGCGACCTGGCGGAACCTTGCGGTGGCCGGGAACATCCGGGCGGAGTGAGGCGCGAGCGTCCACATTGACGGCGACCGCACAGGCTCATCGACTGCTCGCCGTCCGTGATGCCGTCCTCGACCCTATGCACGGTACGGGTCAGTTCGGTCGTATCCGATTCCGTCTGCAGCGGCCAGAAAGGCTCCGCGGTGGGGTGGGCGCGACAGAAACGTCGTATGCGCGTGGAAGGTCAAGTCGCTACAGGCTCAACAGGTGAGCCTGCGGCGCCGGGCTGCGCGCGATCTTCCCACTGCCGCGTCGTTCAGCCGGCCGGCGCCTGACCCGCGTCAGGGTCGGTCGTCCACCGCCGCAGGCGCGGCCGGCGCGGCCACGGCGGGATCTCCAGCTGCGGGAGCTCCTGCAGGCTGAATGCCACCGCGAGCAGGCCGATCGGGACATAGTGCAGCGCCATCCACAGCCCCGCGTTGGACCGGTCGGTCAGGCTCGGCAGTAGCAGCGCGCCCGCTACCATCAGTACGATGGTCAGCGACGGAATCCCGCGCCGCGCCACCACGCCCCAGCGCGCCAGACGATGCATGTCGTGGAACCGCGCCGGTGGCTCCGCCATCACACGGGCGAGATGTGCGCCTGCCTGTTCGAGGGCGGCTTCGGCCGTCCGACTGCGACGAAGCACCGCGCCGCGCAGGCGCAGCTTGCTGGTCCAGCCGTCCTCCGTACCGATCAGTCGAGCCCAGTCC
>CANHBC010000088.1 GCA_947458835.1 Betaproteobacteria bacterium
CCGTGCCGTAGGACAGTGGCAGGTGCATCGCGACGCGCGGATCGATGCCCGCGGGCATCGGATACACCGTGTACTCGGCCACCACCACCTGCTGTGCATAGCCGCCCCATTCCAGCGTGGCCGCCACGCGCTGTCCAGGCTTCACGCGGGTGACCGCCGACCCGACCTCGGTCACGATCCCGATGCATTCGGTCCCGGGCACGAAGGGCAGCGGTGGGCGCCGCTGGTACTTGCCCTCGACCATCAGCCCGTTGGCGAAGCTCACGCTCGCGTACTCGGCGGCGATGCGTACCTCGTCGGCGGCCAGCGGCCCCGGTGCGGCGGTCTCCTCCAGACGCAACCCATCCCACGGCCCGAAGGCATGGCAGACGAGCGCCTTCATCGTTTCTTGTCCATCGCGGCATCCCCTGTCTGAAGCGTGCCCGGCCCCGCGGGCTCAGCGCAGCGTGCGAGTGTAGAAGATGCCGAAGCTGCTCACCGCACCAGCCTCTGCGCGCAGGGACACGAACCGGTGCAGTTCGAAGTCCACCCGGAGCAGGTTGGTGGCGGTGGTCACCGCCTGCTCGTAGGCGATGTAGACGCGGTCGGACAGCCGCTTGCCCACGGTCAGCACCTGCCCGGCGATCGCACTCGTGCTGCTTTTGCCGATGCCGATGTCATCCAGCCCGAACGCCTCGGCGATGCGGCGGGTGACCGGCACGCCGTCGCCACCGAGCAGCGAGCTGGCGACACCGGCCACCAGGGCGGCATCGGCCTGCGAGGCGTTCTCGAGGTTGCGGCCGAGCACCAGCCAGGAAAGCCGTTCGCCCTGGGACATCGGCGGGTTGGACGTGGTGCGCACCCGCAGCGCCCGCACCGTGCCGGTGATCTCGACGCCCACCTCGACCGAGGGCAGCCGCCGCAACGCCACCGCGTCGATGCCCGGGTTGTCGACCGGGCCGTTGAACACCAGCTGGCCACGCGCGATCTCCAGCCGCTGGCCGAACGCCGCGAAGGTACCTCGCTCGGTGGCGAGCGTACCGGTCGCGCGCAGGGTGCCGTCATCGGTCGACGCGATGCGGACGCGGCCACCGAGCATCACGTCCAGCCCGCTGCCGACCACCCGGAAGGCGTTGCCCAGGTCGATGTCCAGGCGCAGCGCGAGCGGACTGCGTGCCGGCGTGCCGGCCGGCTTGCGCTCGCGCCCGAGCACCACGACGTCCTCGCCGAGCGTGGTGCGGGAACCACGCTCGAACTCGATGTAGCCCTGCCGGGCGACCACCTGCCCGGACAGCAGCAGGCCACCACTGCCGGCCGCGAGGGTACCCGCGCCGTCGACCACCACCCGGCGGTCAGGGCGCGAGAGCAGCGTCATCCGGTCGGCGCGCCAGGCGAGCGTGGCGCCAGCGACGGCCTCGCGCAGCGGCACCGTACCCTTCGCGCTGAACGTTCCGTCGCCGGCGATCGCCTCCAGCTGGCGGACGTCGAGCACGCCATCGGCGAGCCGGGCGTCGAGCCGTCCGTCGCGCAACGCGACGCCGATCTGCGGCGCATCGAAGCGCAGGCGCTCGCCGCGCAGGGTGCCGGTGAGCAGTGGGCGCGCGGGCGTGCCGACTGCCTCGACGCGCGCCACCAGAGCGCCGTCGATGTCGGCGAAGGCACCGACGAATCGCTCGAACGGCTTGAGCGTGCGCACCGCCAGGTCGGCGCGCAGCGCCATCGGAGACTGCATCGACAGCCGCGGTGCCGGTTCCAGTGCGAGTACCGCGCTGGCTTCGCCCAGTGCACTGCCTTCGAGCCTCGCCTGTGCCTGCAGGCGGTCATCCGTGAACCGCGCATCCAGGTCGACGCGGCTCAGCCCGAGGGCGAACGGCGGCTTGCCGCGCAGCGCTACATCCCCAGCCTCGCGGCGCAGGGTGATCGAGCCATTGAGACGCGGCGTGGAAGCGAGCGACCACTCACCCCCGATGCGCAAGGTCGAAATCCAGGCCGTGGCCGCGGGCTCGGTCTTTGCCACCGCGCCCGGCTTCGCCGCCGCACCCGCCTTTGCCGGCGCGGCCGCAGCCACCGGCTCGGGGGACAGCAGCAGGTCGACCAGCCCCCCGGCCGGGAAGGCGGTCAGCGAGCCGCGCGTGGTCAGGCGACCGGGTTCCCACCGCAGTTCGTCGACCCTTGCCTGGCCCTCGCCCACCTGCAGCCGCGCCGGGGCCAGCACCACGCGCTCGGCCGACAGCTCGAGCGCCGCCGGTGCAGCGAGCTGCACTGGATAGCGGCCGGTATTGCGGACCTCGACGATGCGACCGGTCCAGCGCACGGGGCCGGGCGGCGAGGGCGTCGCCAGTGCGCCCTCGAGTTGCAGCCTCGCGTCGACGTCCGTCCCGCGCATCGCGACCGTCAGGGCGTGTCCGGTGGTGGTACCGCCGAGGCGGGCCTCGGCCTGCGACAGCGCGACGCCAGCCATCGACAGCGCGCGCGCGTCGACGGACACGTCAAACCGCGGCGGGCTGCGCGACAGGTCGGCCTCGCCGCTCGCCGAGGCCTGCGCCACGGACTGACCGCCCAGCGACAGGCGGTTGCCCTTCGCGGTGAACGCGACCGCCGGCGCCCGCAGGCTGCCGGTGAGCCTTACGGTGGCGGCGAACTGCCCGGCGAGCCCCGGGACCCACTGCGACGGCTCGTTCACGTCGAAGCCGAACTCGAGGACACTGCCCGGGACGCCGTTCGACCCGGTGGCGCGCAGCGTGTTCCGCCCGGACGACAGCAGCACGTCGGCGTCCTCGATGCGATCCGCCGAGAACTGGCCCCGGATCCGGCCACGCACCGGGATCGATCGCGGCGAAGGCTCGGCCACCGTCGGCGCGGCCAGCGCGATCCGGCTCGGCGCGATCGTGGCATCGATGCGAGACCACCACGTCGGCTGCAGGCGGCCGCGCGCGGCCACGGTGGCATTGATGGACGCCAGTGGTACGCCGGCCGCCGCCACAGCAGCCCCGGGTGCACCCACCGCACCGGCAGCCGCGATGAAGCGCGACGGATCGAAGGCGCGAAGCTGCAGGTCGGCCTCGAATGCACGGTCGCCGTCCAGCCGCAACCGGCCGCGCCCGCTCGCTTCGCCCACGTCGCCGGGCTGGCCACCCCCGCTGCGCAGCAGGATTCGATCGATCACCAGTTCCGGCCCGGCGCGCACGCCGGCTGTCTCGAGGTGCAGCGCCCCGACCGCCGGACGCGGCGCCAGCGCCGAGGCGGGCTGCCCAGTTCCCGTCCCCAGTACGGGGCCGGGCTTCGCCGGCGTCGCCGGCTGGTCGAGCGCGATATCGAAGCGCTGCCGATCGGGGGTCAGCGAGAGCATGACCTTGCCCGACAGCCGGGTCGGCACCAGCCGCGCATCGAGCGCCCCAAGATCGATCGCGGCGAGCGCGAGCTGCCAGTCGGTCTCCCAGGCCGGGCCCTTGCCATCGACCGGCAGGGCCACCATGCCACGGCCCTCGGCCCGGCCGCCGCCGGCGAAGGCGATGCGAAGCGGCGAAAGCAGCGCGCGCCGCCGCGCAGGCTGGAATTCGAAAGCGGTATCCGCGCCGGTCACCGGGATCCGGCCGCTGCCGACTTCGCCGGGCAGGCGGTTCACCGCGCGCAGCCGGCCACGCACCGGCTGTCCGGCGGCGACGCTCGCGTCGAGTTCGATGTCGAGCGCGGTGCGCGGCCCGCCCGGCACCACCGACGCCGCGTCGATGCCTTCGGCCACCACGCGCAGCGAGGGCAACATCACCGGCGAGAACGGCGCGACCGTTGCGGCCAGCCTGGCCTTCAGCCACTCGCGCGGCGTGCTGCCCTGCACGTCGCCCTCCAGCGTGAGTTCCGCAAGCCGCCCGCCGACGGACAGCACCGCGCGGCCCAGCGCTGCCGATTCCGCGCCCAGCTGCGCCGACAGCGCGAACGGGGGCCGGGCCTCGAGGGTTCCGTCCAGCGACAGCGAGACGGTGCCGGTCTCGCCAGGACCGGCCAGACCAGGCAGCCGCACCGCCAGCGACTCGACCACGTGCCGGTCAGCCCCCCCGCGATAGGCAAGGCCGAGCCCGGCCAGTTCGACGGCAGTCCGGCCACTGCGGTAGGTGAGCCGGTCGACCTGCGCGCGATCGATCCGCACCTCGATCGGCAGTGCAAGGCTGCGCGGCTCGACGGCCGGTTCGTCCGACGACGGCCGCTCGACCTCGAGCGCTGCCACCGTGATCCGGTCGAACACCAGCTGACGGCTCCACAGCGCCACCAGCGACGGATCGATCTCGACCCCGGACAGCGTGGCGCGTGTCCCGTCGGCCTGCGCATACTCGATGCGGCTCGCGCCGATCGCGGTGAACAGCGAGCCGGACAGCCCGGTGAACTCGAGCTGTCCGCCCGCCTGCGCGACCGCTGCGGAGAGCTGCGCGGCCGCCCATTCCAGCGCCCGGGTCGAGCGGGCGAACAGCGCCAGCGCGAGGGCCAGCGCCAGCAGCACCGCCAGCGCACCGAGGATGACCGGGCGGACGCGCAGCGTCATCAGAAGTTCACCCCGAGCGACAGGTGCAGGCGCACTTCCTCCGACCGCTCGCCGTAGGCAATGTCGACGCGCACCGGTCCCAGCGGCGTACGGACACGGACGCCGAAGCCGGCCCCCTGGACCGCCGGACCCAGGTCCGACACCCGGTCGGCGGCATTGCCGACGTCGTAGAACGCGGCGATCCCCCAGCGTTCGTTGACCCAGCGGGTCGCCTCGACGCTGGCCAGCGCATACATCCGCCCGCCGGTAATCGCCGCCCCTTTCGGCACGCCGATGCTCTGGAACGCATAGCCGCGGATCGACGTGTCCCCACCGGTGCGAAACAGGAAGCTCTCGGGGATCCCGTCGGTGTCGCTGGACGCGATCGCGCCGCCCTCGGCACGCACCATCACCGTCGCGGTCCGCCCGACCGGAATCCAGTGCGTGGCCTGCGCGACGCCCCGGGCGAAACCTCGCGTGGACAACCCGGGCGGGGCGGCACCGACCTGCACGCTCCAGATCGTGCCGCGGTTGGGCGACAACAGGTCGTCGGTCGCCCGCCGGGTGTAGCGGTACGCGCCGAACACCGCATGCACCGTATCGCTCGGGCTGCCATCGGGGTGCTGCTGCTGCAGGTGGGCGCCCAGGCTCCACTGCGGCTGGCGCCGCTCGTCGATCGCGGTGCGGTTGAAGGTGAAGCTGCCCTCGCGCTGGAACAGCCCGGCGATGTCGCTCTGGCTGGACTGCAGCAGCCATGCATGCTGCCAGCCGTCTGCGCGGGCCGGCAGGGCGATCGACGAGGACACCCGTGCCGAGCGGCTCTCGACGCGGGCGTCTGAACGCCAGCGCCAGCCGCGGTCGAGAAAGTCGTTGTCAGTGTAGCCAAGCTGCGCACGATAGCGTGTGTCGGTGCTGTAGCCGACGCCTGCCTCGATCCGGCGTGAATTGGCCTCGATCACCGACACCCGTACTGGCGCGGCCGCGGCATTCGCCGGGTCTTCGTCCATCTCGACCTGCACCGCGGCGAAGTAGCCGGTCGCGGTCAGCCGGCGCTGGAACCGCAGCAGATCGTTCTCGTCGAAGGCATCCCCTGCGGCGAACGGAGCGAGGTTGCGCACGACCGCGGCCGGATAGCGCGACAGTCCGCTCACCTGCACCTCGCCGAAGCGGAACGGCGGACCGCTGTCCAGTTCCAGCTCGAGCAGCGCACTGGCCGCATCCGGGTCGATGGTCGCCCGGCTGCGCCTGAGGCTCGCCCCGGCGAATCGGTCGGCCGCCAGCGACGCCACGGCCAGCCGCTTGCCGGCGTCCCAGTCGAGCTGGCGAAAGCGTGCTCCCGGTGGCAGCGGCCAGCGCTCGAGGATGCGCGCCCGCTGGCGCGCGGCGCGCGCCGGGTCGCCCAGCACCGATCCGGCGAGTTCGATGCGCACGTCGGAGACCCGCGTCGGCGGGCCGGGATCCACCTCGAGACGTACCGTCCAGGGCCGCTCCTCGCCGGTGACCGAGTGCACGATGACCGGCGAGAAGTAGCCTTCGGTCGCCAGCGTCTCGCGCAACTGGACCACCGCCTCCGTGACCAGCCGGTCGAGCAGGTCGCGGTTCATCCCTTCATAGGTGCGCCAGCGGAGCAGGTCCAGCCCCTGGGCGAGTACGCCGTCCAGGCGGGCGGGTGCGTCGATCTCCACCCGGTATGCCTCGGCGGCGGTCGCTGCCGGGGCCTCCTGGGCACGGGCACCGCGCAGGGGACCGAAGAGCGTGACCGCCGGGAGCAGGACCCAGAGGATCGTGGCCAGCGCGCGCGTGGCGGGACGACGCTGCCTCATGCAGCCGCCACGGCCGGCGACGGCCGGCCCACGGTGGCGCCCGGCGTCGCCGGGCGGTACACTGCGACGCCTTTTTGCATTCCCCTGCGGAAACCCAGCATGATCACTCACTACACGGTAGGCATCGCGGTGACAATCGTCGCCGTGGTCATGGTCGCGATCATCGTGTTCGGCGCCCGCTCGCCCCACGGGTCCGACGACCACCACTGATCTCGGCCTGTCCATACCTGCCGATACGGCGGAACGTCCGCGCGGTATCCGGACCGCACTTCCGCCCCCGGATGGTAGCCGACGACGCCCGCGTCCGACGCCCGGTCGGCGCATGAATCACACTGCACGCAGCGGCCGTGGCGGTCGCTGAGCGGTCGCAACGCCCACGTCCGGCCTGCCGCGTCGGTCCGGACGGCCGCGACCGCGTCGACTACCGCGCCGTGGCGATGCTCGCCGCGCCGCTGTTCGCCAACAGCGCGATACAGGCAGCGCTGAACCTCACCGACACCTGGTATGTCGGACGCCTGTCGACGGACGCCACCGCGGCGATGGGTGCGATCCACTGGTTGATGCTGGGCGCGATCTTCCTGCTCGGTGGCGTCGGCATGGGCGTGCAGACGCTGGTGGCGCAGCACCACGGCGCCGGCCGACCGCACGAGGCAGCCCGGTCGCTGTGGACCGGGCTCTGGGTCGCGCTGGCAACCGCGCCGCTGTTCCTGCTGCTGGCCGCGTGCGGGCCGCTGCTGCTGCGCCCGTTCTCGCTGGCACCGGCGATCGAGGCGCTGGCTGTCGAGTACTGGTGGCCACGGATGCTCGGGGCACCGCTGGCGGTCGCCTTGTGGGCGGTGTCGGGCTTCTTCAACGGCATCGGGCGCACCCGGGTGACGCTGGGCGTGATGCTCACCGTCGCGCTGCTGAACGCCCCGCTCAACGAATGGCTGATGTTCCGGCTCGGCTGGGGCATGGCCGGGGCCGCATGGGCCACCAACATCGCGCTGGCCTGCGGCATCGCGCTCGCGCTGGTGCTGTTCCTGTCGAGACGCGTGCGCGCGGAGCACGGTTCGCACCGCCACTGGCAGCCGGACCTGCGGCGCATCGGCGCGCTGCTGGCCCTGGGCCTGCCGATCGGCGTCGCGATCTCCGTGGACGTGACCGGCGCGGCGCTGTTCCAGATCATGCAGGTGCAGCTCGGACCAGTCGACGGCGCCGCCACCCAGATCGTGATGATGCTGACCTCGATCGCGTTCATGCCGGCCGTGGGCATCGGCATCGCCGGCACCACACTGGTCGGGCAGTCGATCGGTGCCGGTGACCGTGACTGGGCTGCGCGCGTGGGCAACGCGACGATCCGGCTGTCGGTGGCCTACATGGGGGTGGTCGGCGTGCTGATCGCTGCATCCGGACCGTGGCTGGTGCCGCTGTTCGTCTCGCGCAGCGACCCGAACTTTGCCGCTACCGTCGCGCTGGCCACCTCGATGGTCTGGATCGCCGCGATCTATCAGGCCTTCGACGCCCTGCACCTGGGCAGCTCGTTCTGCCTGCGCGGCGCAGGCGATACCCGCTTCGCCGCGCTCGCCCTGCTGCTGCTCTCCTGGGGTGTGTTCGTTCCGCTCGCGCACACCCTCACCTTCACGCCCGCGCAGGCGTGGGTTTCCGGACTGCCACAGGCCGGGCTGGGCGCCACCGGCGGCTGGATCGCGATCACCGTCTACATCAGCCTGCTCGGTCTCACCCTGCTGCTGCGCTGGCGCTCGGGTGCGTGGCGGCGCATCCAGCTGGCCACCGGCGCGGTGGCTGGATAAGGCCGGCGAACGCGGGGCCGCGCCCGGGCTGCTGGCGTGCGCGTGCAGGAATTACTTGAGCCTTCGCCGCAACGCCATCCCGATCGCATCAACCACGGTCACACAGGCAAGGATGCAGATCAGGATCGCGCATACCTGCGGATAGTCCATGATGCGCAGCGACGAAAGGAGTTCGGTGCCGATGCCACCCGCACCGACCGCGCCGAGTACCACGGACGCGCGGAAGTGGTATTCCCAGCGATAGATCACGGTATCGGCCATCTGCGGCATCACCTGCGGCAGGATCGCGTGCAGGATGACCTGCAGCGGCGTCGCGCCAGCGGCGCGTGCGGCCTCGATCGGCCTCGGATCCACGTGCTCGATCGCCTCGGCGAAGAACTTGCCGACCATGCCGATCGAATGCAGGCCGAGCGCGATCACGCCGGGCAGCACGCCGAAACCGACAGCGGCCACCAGGATGATGCCGAGGATGAGTTCCGGCAGCGAACGGAACAGGTTCAGCAGCAGACGGATCGCGTGGTAGGTCCCGCGCCCGGGCGCAGTGTTGGCAGCGGCCAGGAAGGCCAGTGGCAACGAGAACAGTACGGCGAAGGCAGTGCCGGCGATGCTCATCGCGAGCGTATCGAGCAGCGGCCGTATCCACGCCTGCCATCGCGTGAAGTCCGGCGGCATCATCTCGGAGCCGATCTGGATGATCGCCGGAATGCCCTCGGCCAACCGCTGCAGGTCGAACAGTCCGGTAAGCCAGAACGATGCCATCACGAGCACAGCGATCGCCCCAGCCTGCCCCAGGCGGCGCCGGTCGCGGGCACGGTCGCCCGCGAGCCACGCGTCGAAGTGGCCAGGGCCTGCCGATGCGTCCACCCCAGACGCTCCCCGTGCCGCCGTCGCCATCGCTACTGCACCTTGGACAGGTCGAGGTTGAGGATCTTCGCAGTCTCGCGCAGCACGTCGTACGCCTTGTCATCGGTTGCACCGAAGCCGGTGGCCCGGAAGTTCTTGAGCAGGGCGGCGTCCTTCAGCTGAAGAAATGCTCCGCGGATCTGCTCCTTGAGTTTCGGGTTCAGCCCGCTCTGCAGCACCATCGGATAGTTCGGGATCGGACGCGACTCGGCGAGGATGCGCAGTCGCGCGCCGTCGAGCTTGCCCGACTTCACCAGCGACTCGAAGATCGGGCGCGACAGCGCGCCGAGCGGCACCTTGCCGGTCTCGACCGCGCGCGCGACGGCATCATGGGTACCCAGGTGGATCACCTTGTAGTCCTTGTCGCCGACCAGCCCCTGCTCCTGCATGAGTGCGCGCGGCGCCAGGTGGCTGGAGGTCGAAGCGGGATCACCGTAGCCGACGTTCAGGCCACGAGCCTGGGACAGCGACTTCAGCGGTGAGTCGGCCAGTACGATGAACACACTGGTGTAGGTCGGGCTGCCGCGCGCGTCGAGGCCGACAGCGAACGGCTCGATGCCGGGTGCACGCGAACGCGCGAGGACGTACGAGAACGGTCCGAAATAGGCCACGTCGATACGGCCGAATCGCATCGCCTCGATCATCGACGAGTAGTCGGTCGTGACCACCACGTTGACCTCGCGCCCGAGGATCTTCTCGAGGTGCAGTTCGAGCGGCTTCGCGTTCTGGATGATGGTCGATGCGTTCTCGTCGGGAAGCAGCGCCAGCCGGATCGTCTTCGGGTCGGGGTTGATCGACTGCGCGTGCAGCACGGAGGGTGCCGTCGCGGAGAGGGCAAGCGCGGTCGCGGCCGTGGCTCGGCGTGCGTGGTTCAGGAAGATGCGTCGGTTCATTCAGGGGTATTCCGGCTGTTGACGGTGGATGTTTCGGGAAGTGCGTTCAGCGGGCAGCCTCGAGTAGCGCACCGCGATGACGTTGCACGGACTCCATGTCGAGCCAGGCCGGCAGCGCGGGGACCCGTGGCGCAGGGACCCCGGCGCCGTAGATCGCGGCCAGGACGGATTCGTCGATCAGGCCTGGCGGTCCGTCGAACACGACCGACCCACCCCCGATGCCAACCACGCGGTCGGCGAACCGCCGTGCGAGGTCGACCTGATGCAGGCTGACCACGGCCGTGATGCCGTCGGCCTTGCAGATCGAATGGATCAGCCCGAGCACGCGCATGGATGTGGCCGGGTCCAGACTGGCGACCGGCTCGTCAGCCAGCAGGATGCGTGGCTGCTGCACGATGGCCCGCGCGATGCCCACCCGCTGCTGCTGGCCGCCGGAAAGCTCGTCGACACGCTTCAGGGCGCAGTCGATCAGGCCGACGCGGTCAAGGCAGTCGAGCGCAAGCCGCTTGTCGGCCAACGGAAGCGGCCACAGCGATCTCAGCGTGGAGTGATATGAAAGGCGACCGGTCAGCACGTTCTGAAGGGTGGTAAGGCGGCCGATCAGCTGGTGCTGCTGGAACACCATGGCGCAGCGCTGGCGGTGCCGGCGCAGGGCTCCGCGGGCATGGATATCGCCAATGCCTGCAGCCTCTATCCTGCCGGCGGTCGCTTGCACCAGTCCGTTCAGCGAACGCAGCAGGGTCGATTTTCCGGCGCCGGACGGCCCGAGGAGCACGACGAAGCTGCCCGAGGCGAGCGACAGGCGGGCAGGGCGAAGGCCGACCGTACCGTCGGGATAGACCACCTCGACGTCGCGCAGCGACAGCGCGTGGGCGGTGGCATCGAAAGCGCTTGTGTCCATGCTCATGTTTGTAACAAGCGTGTGTGATCGTCTCGTGACACTTCCACGAAGGTTCATGCAGATGCCAACTGAATCCCGTCCCGTCGTCGTCGTCGCCAACTGGGTCCACCCGGAAGTGCACGCCTTCCTCGCATCCCACGCCCGGGTAGTCGCGAACGATTCGCGCGAGCCCTGGACCCCGGCGCAACTACGCGAAGCCTGCCGCGACGCCGACGCACTGATCGGCTTCATGACGGAGACCGTCGACGAGGCCTTCCTCGATGCCTGCCCTTCCTTGAAAATCGTCGCCTGCGCACTCAAGGGCTTCGACAACTACGATGTCGACGCATGCACGCGCCGGGGGGTATGGATCACCATCGTTACCGACCTGCTCACCGCGCCCACCGCGGAACTGACCGTCGGCCACCTGATCGCACTGGGGCGCCACATGCCTGCGGGCGACCGCCTCGTGCGTTCGGGCGGCTTCCGCGGCTGGCGTCCGACGCTGTACGGCACTGGCCTCGACGGCAGTACGATCGGCCTCGTCGGAGCGGGCGCCGTCGGCAAGGCCGTCGCGCGCCGGCTGGCAGGCTTCCGCGCGCGCTTGCTCTACTGGGATCGCAACCCGCTGCTGCCCGACCAGGAGGACGCACTGCGCCTGACCGCAGCCACGCTCGACGAACTCGCGGCGCACAGCGACTTCGTCTGCGTATGCGTCCCGCTCAATCCGGATTCCCACCACCTGGTAGGTACTCAGTTCCTCTCGCGCATGCAGCCCGGTGCGCTGCTGGTGAACACCGCGCGCGGCTCTGTCGTCGACGAGGATGCAGTCGCAGATGCGCTGGAATCCGGCCACCTGGGCGGTTATGCCGCGGATGTGTTCGAGATGGAAGACTGGGCGCTGGCCGATCGGCCGCACAGCGTGAATCCACGGCTGCTCGCGTTGCCAGACCGCACCTTCTTCACGCCGCACCTGGGCTCGGCCGTCGACCGCATCCGCCGCGACATCGCAATGCAGGCCGCGATGGACGTGGTCGAAGTTCTGCAGGGACGGCGACCGCCGCACGCGATGAACGATCCACGCGGCTGAGGCGGACGACCCTGCGGCGGGACTTGATGCAGGTCAATATCCCGCTGTCGTGGTCGGGCATGCTGGCATGCCCGACCACCACACGGGAGTCCGGAATGAAGATTCATGTCCGCATGCTCGCCATTGCCCTTTTGTTGTCCGCCGCTGCCATGGCCGGGGCGGCCGCCGTGCCATCGCACCATGCCGATGCTGAAGCGGCCGTGCGCGCGGCCTACGCCGACTATCGCACCGCGCTGTTCATGACCAACCAGAAGGACGTCAAGGCCAGCGTGGCCGCCATCGGTGCGTTCCGCGAGAAGTGGGCGGCACTCGCGTCGGCATGGCGGAGGACGCCGCCGCCGCAATACGCAGCCGATCCGCTGCTGGCAAAGACCCTGACGACGGTCGCCACGATCAACGATGAGGCCGGCCGCATCGCGGCGGCGGGCGACCTGGCCAAGGCCCATGAGGTACTGGAGGCGATCCGCGACGAGATCGGTGCGCTGCGCGCCCGCAACGGCGTGACGAGCTTCTCCGACCGAATGAATGCCTACCATGAGCAGATGGAGAGGATCCTGCTCGATGGCTACGACGGATTCAGCCCGGCAGGCCTTGCCCGCCTGCGCGACGACAGTGCCGTACTCGCCTACCTTGCCGAATCGCTGGATCGCGCGAAATCGAACCTGCCGCCCGACCCGGCCCTCGACGCCGCGATCGGGGCTGTCGTCGAATCGGTCCGTAACCTGCGCAGCGCCCTCCTGCAGGGCGATCTCGCACGTATCCGGGAGGCGGTCCCAGCACTCAAGGCACCTTACTCGAAGGCCTTCCTTCGCTTCGGATGATCCACCGAGGCGCCCCCAAACCCGGGTCAGACACGGATTTCCACACGACCCGCCACGAAACCCGGGTCGGACACGGTTTGGAAATGCGTGTCTGACCCGGGTTTTCTGTTCAGCCCCAGACGGCGACTGGCATCGGCAGGCCCTGGAGTTCACGGTCGCGCGTGGGCCAGTCGGCCCTGCCACCATGACGCTCGATGACGTCGGCGAGCTGGCGGGCGTGCTGGCCGCTATGCCAGGCCTGGCGCTCCAGGAACGCGTGCAGCCCGATCCGGCCCTGCGGCGTATCGACCTCGCCGGTGCCGCTGCGCTTGGCTGCATCGGCCGCATCCCACCACTGGCCGAGCCGCTCGATCACGCCGTCGCCGTAGTCGCGTGCGAGGTGGCCGTCGGGTACGCCGCCCGGGGGGAAGCGCATGGATACCGCCACCCAGTCGCGCTCCCGGCCCTCGACGCATTCGATGAAACCGTCGCCGATGCCGAACACATGCCAGGCGAGTTCGCCGAGCGTACCCGGTCGGCCCTCGATCGGCGGCTCACCGATCGCCTGCAGCGGCAGCTGTTCGCACAGGCGCCGGGTGCTGCGCAGGATCGCGATCCAGCGCTGCATCAGCACCTCGGGTGCCAGCGGCACGTGCACCTCGAGCGTCACGCCGACGAAGCGCGCGACGTCGGCGAGCTGCTGGCCGAACACGAACTCGCTGCCGCGCGCGAGCACCGGCAGGTTGCGCACGCCGAAGGCATGCAGCGCGGCGAGGTCGGCCGGGTCCGCGCGGATGTCGGCGACCCGGTAGGGAATCTGGTGTCGCGAAAGAAACTCCTTCGCCCGGAGACAGCTGCTTCAGCCAGGCTGGACGTAGAGCACGTAGCCCGGCCCTTCCGCCACGGCGCTCATGCGACCGCCGCGATGACCTGGACTTCGATCTTCGCCTCCGGCTCGGTGAGGTGACTGATCTCGATCATCGTGCTGGTGGGGAGGTTGTCACGCCAGAACTCCTCGCGCGCGGCGACGATCTCGCGGAACTCGCGCATGTCGGTGGTGAACACGGTGGTCCAGACCACGTCGGACATCGTCGCGCCGGCGGCGTCGAGCGCGGCCTGGATGTTGCGCAGGACCTGCCGCGACTGTTCGAGCATGCTGGTGCCGCCGACCATCTTCCCGTCCTCGCCACGCGCGAGCTGGCCGGAGATGAAGATCATGCTCTTCGGCTGGTCGACCCGGACGAAGTGGTTGTAGACGGTGGCCCGCATGTGCTTTTGGCCCGGGGGATTGCCGCGCGTGATGGGCATGGTTCGCTCCTCGTTCGACTGCTGCGTTTACCGACGCACCTGGCGTCCGGCGTTCGAATAGACCTCGACCTGCACCGGCGTGGGGTTGTAGCCGCAGGCCGGGTTGTACTTCTGCGGACAGTTGGAGATCACCGCCAGCACATCGACCAGTGCCTCGACGTCGACGTAGGCGCCGGGCTGCGACGGGCTGTCGGAAATCGCCATGTGGCCGTCGGCACCGACCGGCACGCTCATGAACCAGTTCACGTTGGCGACGATGTCCGGCTCGCCCATCCGGAACTTGCCCAGCTCGTGCAGGAAGTTCGACCGGCAGCTGTGGGTTCGCCGGCCGTAGCGGACCTGGTTCATCTCGACGCTGCAGCAGCCGCCGATCGTGTCGTGGTTCGGGCAGCTGGACGCCACCACCTTCATCAGCGGCGTCGCGTACTCGCCGTAGAGCACGGTGCCGGTGTTGAGGTAGAGGTTCTCCGACATCTTCATCGTGTTGGCCGCGTTGTAGCGATCGCGCGTGTCCTCGGCGTTGTAGCAGAGGAAATCGACCGCCTGCTGGCCTTCGAGGTCGATGAAGCGCACCACCTGCCCCTTGAGCAGCTTCGCGCCCCAGGACCCGCCGGCGTCGACCAGCGTCGACGATGCCAGCCGGTAGCCGCGCGGTGCGGCGATCTTCGGCACTGCCGGCATCGGGAAGGCGCGAGCCCCCGTTGCCTTCTTCACTGCTGCTGCCCTTGCCATCTCGAGACTCCCGTTGCCTGCAGGCCGGCCCGCCCTACTCGGGCTTGATGCCCGCCGCCTTGATCAGCTGGATCCACTTCTTCTGCTCCGCCACGACGAGCGCACTGAACTGCGCGGGCGTGTTGCCGACCGGATCGAAACCCAGCTCGGCGAGCCGTGCCCGTACGTCTGGCGCGTTGAGCACCTTGATCGTCTCGTCGGCCAGGCGCCTCACCACCGGCGCCGATGTACCAGCCGGCGCGAACAGCCCCTGCCAGTTCAGCGCCTCGTACGCGGGCAGGCCGAGGGCTTCGGCCACCGTCGGCACGTCGGGCAGCGCATTGCTGCGCCGGGGGCTGGTGACGGCGAGTGCACGCGCCTTGCCGGACTTGATGAACGGCAGCGCACCCTGCGTGCCGGAGACCATCACCGGTACCCGGCCGGCCAGCAGGTCGACCAGCGCCGGCCCGCCGCCCTTGTACGGCACGTGGGCGAGCTCGACCTTGGCCAGCACGTTGAGCAGTTCACCGCCCAGGTGCTGCATGCTGCCGATGCCGGAGGATGCGTAATCGATCTGCCGCGGCTTCGCGCGCGCGATCTCGACCAGTTCCTTCAGCGTCTTTGCCTGGAACGACGGGGTCACCAGCAACACGTTCGGCGACGTGGTGAGCTGCGTGATCGGCGCGAAGTGCTTCACCGGGTCGAACGGGGCGTTCTTCGTGACCAGCGGCGCGGTGATCGTGTCGATCGCCGACAGCAGGATGGTGTAGCCGTCGGGCGTGGCCTGTCGAACCAGCTCCGCGCCGAGCATGCCGGCCGCCCCGGGCCGGTTGTCGACGACGAAGCTCTGGCCGAAGTTCTCGGACAGCTTCTGGGCGGTCAGCCGACCGATGGAGTCGGAACCACCGCCCGGCGACTGAGGAATCACCAGCCGGATCGGACGCACCGGGAACGGCGCCTCGGCGGCGATCGCAGGCACGGCAGGCAGGAGGGCTGCCGCAGCCAGCAGGAGGACGGCCAGCACCACGGCTCGTCGCGCACGGTCGCCATGCAGGGCAGGCCGTGGCACCGGGGAAGGGGGCAGGACGGATTCAGTCATCGGGACTCCATGCGTCGCGGGTGTTCGGGATGGACTATACCGGCGGAACTGCCGGACCGATCCGCGTTTGCGGCCTGAATCATGCCGAATGGTTCATCGCCCTGCAGTCGGCCGTCAGCGCCCCGACTTTCTCGCGGAAGTGGAAGAAGCCGCGCGACGCCTGCGGCCAGGCCGTTGCGTCCCAGCGCCGCTGCCATTGCACCAGGCTGATGCCGTGCGCGGCGAGCGCCGGTCCGAGGGCGTCGAACAGGTCGCGCAGCGGCCCGGTACAGGCGTGCGGCGCCACGACCTGTCCGAGTCGCTGTCCACGTGCCCAGTCGACCGTTGCTTCGAGCACGGCAGAGGCGCCTGGCGCCGCGTCCAGGCGCTCCACCGCCATGCCGGTCACCGACGACCAGCGGGCCGCCGCATCATCGCGGGCAGCGCGCCGGAACGCCGCGGCGACCGCGCCCGACGGCAGCGACGAGCCCGGGTCGACTCCGTCGAGGCCGGCTGCAGCCACCCAGTCGATCGGCGGCGAGGACGGGAACGCCGACTCCGGATGCAGGTCGTCCGGGGTGGAGAGCAGCCCGGTGCGCATGCCAGTGCACGGCCGGACCGGTGGGCGCAATGGCACGCGCTCGAACGGCGCATCGACGGGCAGCGGCGCCGCCGCCTCGTCGATCTCACCGCGCGGATCGAAACGCCCGCCCGTGTACTCGGCGATGTTGGATGCGCGGGCCAGGTAGTGCTTGCCGCGCGTCTGCAGGCCGCCAACCCAGCGCCAGGACAGCGTGTTCGACGCCGGGTCGCCGTCGGCGAGATGGCGCAGGAACCAGTCCGCGCCGAGTTCCCAGGGCAGGCGCAGCGTGAAGATCCAGAGACTGGCCATCCACATCCGCGCGTGGTTGTGCAGGTACCCGGTGGCGACGAGTTCAGCCGCCCAGGCATCGAAGCAGGCGAGGCCGGCGCGTCCCTCGATGGCACGGTGGTAGCGGTCTGCGAGCGACGCCGAACGGTCGATCTCCTCGAGGCGGGCGTCGACGCCGGTGCGGTAGCGCGCCCAGGCTCCGGGGTGTAGTTCCAGCCACCCCTTCCAGTACGTGCGCCAGCACACCTCCTGCACGAACTTCGCGCAGGCCGACGGGGCATGCCGGCCGAGCACCGCTGCCACCACCTCCGGCTCGGTCAGCAGGCGGAAGCGGATCCAGGGCGAAA
>CANHBC010000089.1 GCA_947458835.1 Betaproteobacteria bacterium
CTGGTGCTGTACTGGCTGGTGAACAACATCCTGTCGATCGGGCAGCAGTGGTACATCACGCGGCAGATCGAGGCGGACGCGGCCAAGCCGGCCAATGCGGGCAAACGCTGACACGATTGCGGCGATCGCGACGGCTCCGGGCCGCGCGGGTGTAGGGATCGTGCGGGTATCCGGGCCGAACGCGGCCCGGATCGCCGAAGGCCTGGTTGGCGCAGTACCGGCACCGCGGCTGGCATCGGTGCGCACCTTCCGTGATGCGGCGGGCGGAGCGCTCGATATCGGCATGGTGCTCTGGTTCCAAGGGCCGAAGTCGTTCACCGGCGAAGACGTGCTGGAACTGCACGGCCACGGCGGCCCGGTGGTACTCGGCGCACTGCTCCGGCGATGCCTCCAGCTGGGCGCCCGCCTGGCCGAACCCGGCGAGTTCACCCGGCGCGCCTTCCTGAACGACCGCATCGACCTTGCACAGGCCGAGGGGATCGCCGATCTGATCGACGCGGCCAGCGAGCAGGCTGCGCGCGGCGCGCTGCGCTCGCTGTCAGGCGAATTCTCCGCCACGGTCGAGCGCGTGGCCGAGGGCCTGCTCGACCTGCGCATCCTGGTCGAGGCCACGCTCGATTTCCCGGACGAGGACGGCGTCGACTTCCTCGCCGAGTCGGATGCACAGCAGCGGCTGGCCAGGGTGCGCGAATCGCTCGCCGCGGTGTTCCGGGCAGCGCGGCAGGGCAGCGCGCTGCGGGAGGGTCTGGTCGTGGTGCTGGCCGGTGCACCGAACGTCGGCAAGTCGAGCCTGCTCAACCGGCTGGCGGGCGACGAGGTGGCGATCGTCACCGAGCATCCCGGAACCACGCGCGACACCGTGCGCCAGACGATCCTGGTCGACGGACTGCCGGTGCACCTGATCGACACCGCCGGACTTCGCGACAGCGACGATCCGGTCGAGCGCATCGGCATGCAGCGCACGCGCGACGCACTGGCGAAGGCCGACCTGGTGCTGACCGTTCAGTCGCTGGACCAGGCGGGTCGCGCGACCACCGTGCCGCCTGCCGTCGATGCGGCCCTGGCCAGTGTCCCCGCGAGCGCGGCGCGCATCGATGTGGTGAACAAGATCGACCTCGCCGGCGAGGCGTCGTCGGAATCGATGGACGGCGGACGGTGGCAGATCCGTCTGTCCGCCCGCAGCGGCGACGGTATCGACCGGCTGCGCGCAGCCCTGCTGCGGCTCGGCGGTCAGGTGGAGACCGGGGAAGGCGTGTTCCTCGCGCGCACGCGCCACCTTGCGGCGCTGGAGACGGCGCAGCACCACCTCGACCGCGCCGCCGGCGGACGGCTGCCGGCCGACCTGCTGGCGGAGGAGCTACGGCTCGCGCATGACGCGCTCGGGTCGATCACTGGCAAGGTCACCGCGGATGACCTGCTGGGGGAGATCTTCGGGCGGTTCTGCATCGGGAAGTAGGTGGGGTCTGGCGGTGCCGGTTGATCTGTGCCGTTCGAAGGTCCTCTTTCGCACCAGACGCCGCTGCCGTCGAGTCTGCTACCCCGGTTCAGCGTCCTCGAGTACCGCTGCGCGGCGCGATGCGTACCGCTCGCCGTTAAACTGCGGTTTTGCAGCCCTGTCCTCCATAGCCCCATGCTGATCACGCGCATCACTGCCCGAGCCGAACACCTTAAACCCGCGCGCGCCGCGGACGCCTACGCGGGCCAGGAAAGCCTGACCTATGTCCGCTGCCGCGTGGAGACCGACGACGGGCTCGTCGGCCACGGCGTCACCGGCCGCTTCCTGGCCGCCGAGGTGGTGCACCTGCTGGAGCATGGCTTTGCCGCCACTGCCACCGGGCGCGATGCGCTCGACATCGAGGCGATCACGGCCGCGCTCGAGCGGCCGTTCAACCCGAGGGGCGCGACCGGCGTGTTCGTCTCGGCGCTGTCGGCGCTGGATCTTGCGCTGTGGGACCTGAAGGGCCAGCGGCTAGGCCTGCCGGTGGCGCGGTTGATCGGCGGTGCGCGCGACAAGGTGGCGGCCTACGCGACTGCCGGCCTGCCGGCCTTCAGTGAGGTGGAACTGGTCGCCGCCTGTACCACGGCCCTGGCCGACGGCTACCGTGGGGTGAAGATGCTGGTCGGCGCGGGTCGCAGCCTGGAGGAGGACGTCCAGCGCATTCGCGCAGTCCGGCGGGCGATCGGCGATGCGCCGCTGATGCTGGATGCCAACTGTGCGTTCACCGTGGCCGAGGCGAAGCGGCTGGCCCAGCGGGTCGCGGACTGTGACATCGCGTTCTTCGAGGAGCCGGTGCGCGGCAACGATCTCGACGCGTTGGTCGAGTTGCGCCGCGCATCGCCGGTGCCGCTGGCTTCGGGGCAGATGATCCAGTCGATGAGCTGGTTCCGCGACGCGCTCGCGCGGGGCGCGCTGGATGTGCTGCAACCGAACGCGGCGTTCTGCGGTGGCCTTTCGGCGATGCTGCGCGTGCTGGCGATGGCCGAGGCGCACGGCGTTCCGGTCACTGGCGCAGGGGGCTTCGAAGGTGCCAGCCTGCCGGCGATGGCGGGCCACCGCCACGGCGGCATGCTCGAGGTGCACGGTGCGCATGCGGCCCTGCGGGCGCGCTTTGCCCACCACCCCGAGTACCGTGACGGGTGGCTGCACCTGCCGGCGAGGGCGGGGGTGGGGTTTGCGCTGTTGGAGGGGGAGGGTTAGCGCGGATGGTTGGCGACCGGGTGGCCACATGACGCCAGCTGCTGTGTGCAGTCGCCGCCGTCAGGCCGCGGCTGCCGCCGGCAGGGCTGGCTCCCGGTGCCGCGGCAGCCACAGTGCCAGCGGTACCGCCACGAAGCCGATGGCGCTGGCCACGAGGATCGCCGAAGTGTAGTTGCCCGAGTGGTCGAACAGCATGCCGCCCAGCCAGCCGCCAAGGGCCATGCCGGTGCTGCCACCGATCATCTGGAACGAGAAGATCGAGCCGAGAGGCGCCTTCGGGCCGAACATGTGCCGGTTGATGATCGGGAAGCCGACCATCTCGCCGCCGTAGCAGATGCCGAAGATCACGGCGAACACGTAGAAGTGCCAGGCCTCGTGCGCGAACAGCAGCATCAGGATCGACGCACTCTGGCCGAAGATCGCCAGCGAGAGGATGGTGCGCCCGCCGTAGCGCTCGGTCAGCAGGGAGAAGGTGAACCGGCTGACGATCGATACGGCAGCGATCGTGCTCAGCACGCCCGCAGCCTGCAGGCCGGGAATTCCGTGGTGGGTGGCCATCGACACGCCGTGGGCCAGGACCACCGCGTGGCCGGCGCAGCCGAGGTGGTGGCAGCCCATCAGCAACCAGACCGGCCTGCCAGCGAGCACCTGACGCAGGGTCACCTCCGGAGCGGCGGCATGCTTTGCGGCATCGCCTGCGCCGGCGCCGAACGGGGCCAGGCCCATTTCCGCTGGACTGCTGCGGATCAGCAGCGAGAATGCCAGCAGCACGATGCCGAACGCGAGGCCGATCACCAGGAACGCCGACTCCCAGCCGCGCGTCTCGATCATCCAGCGGAACAGCGGCGCGAAGATCGCGGGGCCGGCGCCCAGTGCCGCCCAGTAGAAGCCGAGCGCGAGCCCCATCTTCGTGGCGAACCAGCGGGTGATGATCACCGGCAGCATCACGGAGAAGGCGGCATTGCCCAGTGCACCGACGAACACGCCGTAGATCACGTACAGGTGCCACAGTTCCTGGATCATCCCGAGCATCACGGTGCCTGCCGAGATCATCACCGACGCGCCGAGCATCAGGGTACGCGCGCTCACGCGGTCGCCAAGCCAGCCGAAGATCAGCATCGCGGGCATGCTGCACAGGAACGCGAGCGAATAGGCGAGCGAGATGTCGCCGCGGGCCCAGCCGAACAGCTCGACCAGCGGATCGACCAGTACGGCGAAAGACGCCGAATCGGCTCGACTGATGATGCTGAGGATGCACGCCGCCCCGAGGACGACCCACGCGTAGTGCAGGGGAGGCCTGCGGCCGTCCGGAATCGTCATCTGCCGCTCGACCCTTCCGGGTGTCTGGAGGCACGCACTGCTGGCATCGGGCCGGTGGCTCGCACAAGTTGATCAATCGACGCGGATTGTCGCATGCCCTGCCGCGAGGGGTCCGGCGCCGCCCGACCGGGTTCGTAACGCGACCCGTGGTCTGGATGGCAGCGCGCGAGGGGTGATCGCCCGTTCGCACGGCCTCGCGGTCTGATCCGGGCTCGCCGGCGCGTGCCGACGGGACGGGTCATTCTGCGAGACAGCATCATTTATACATAGCTTTGCGAAGTTACGCCCGTTCGATAAACTCGAACACATTGAGACTCTGTTCGTTCCATGGATTCGATCCGAAACCCGTTCGTGCCAGGCGCGGGCGTACCACCGGTCGAGCTGGCCGGCCGCGATACGCTCCTCGAGGAGATGCGGGTCGCTGTCCAGCGTGCCCGGATCGGCAGGCACGCGAAGAGCGCGATGCTTGTCGGCCTGCGCGGGGTCGGAAAGACCGTTCTGCTCGACCGGATCCGGGGCGACGCCGAGGCGGCAGGGATCCACACGATCCGCCTCGACGCCTTGGAGGGGCGATCGCTGCCCGCGCTGCTCGCACCCTCACTGCGCCAGGCGCTGTTGAGGCTGAGTCACGTCGCCGCAGCCGTAGACGACGCTGTCCGTGGACTGCGTGCACTCGCAGGCTTCGCCAGCCGGATGAAGACCAGGTATCCGGATCTCGAGGTCGGGCTGGATCACGATCCTGAGCCAGGTCTGGCTGACAACGGTGATCTCGAGCACGACTTGCAGGCGCTTTTCGAACAGGTCGGCCGCGCGGCGAGGGCGGCCGATACGGCCGAGGTGATCCTGATCGACGAGTTGCACCACGTTGCGGAAGACCAGCTGGCTGTGCTCATTGCGGTGATGCACCGGGTCGAGCAGCAGCAGCTGCCAGTGGTACTCGTGGGCGCGGGCCTTCCGCAGCTTCGAGGCCGGATGGGCAGCGCGAAGTCCTATGCCGAGCGGCTGTTCAGCTTTCCGGAGATCGGCGTGCTCCCGTGGCCGGAGGCCGCACGGGCGATTCGCGTCCCGCTCGAGAAGGAGGGGGTCGACATCGAGACGGCGGCGCTGGATGCGCTGGTCGAGGTCACGTGCGGCTATCCGTACTTCCTGCAGCAGTGGGGTTTCCACACCTGGGAGCAGGCGTCGCACTCGCCGATCGGCATCGACGTTGTCCAGCGCGCGTCCGCCAGCGCCGTGGCGGCGCTCGACGAGGGTTTCTTCCGGGTGCGATTCGATCGGCTGACGCCCAGGGAAAAGCGCTATCTGCGCGCGATGGCCGAGCTCGGATCGGGCCCGCACCGCTCGGGCGACATCGCGGCATGCTGCACAGCCAGGGTCACGTCGCTCGCACCGACCCGCAGTGCGCTGATCTCCAAGGGGATGATCTGGAGCCCGAGCCACGGCGATACCGCGTTCACGGCCCCCTTGTTCGACGCGTTCATGAAGCGCATCGTTCCAGGTGCGGACTGGCGCCAGTCTTGACCACAGGTTCGGTCGGCTACCGCGCAGCCGAGGAGGGCGCGCCGACGATATGGATCACGATTTCCCGCCGGTGCGGGCGAGTCCGTTGCTCCCACAGGTAGATCCCCTGCCAGGTTCCGAGCATCAGACGGCCTGACGACAGCGGCACGGAGACCTGCACGGCGGTCAGCGCTGCCCGGACATGCGCCGGCATGTCGTCCGGCCCTTCGTCCCGGTGTTGGTAGAGCGGATCCCCATCCGGCACGAGCCGCTGCATGAATCTTTCCAGGTCGCCGAGTACATCTGGATCGGCGTTCTCCTGGATCACAAGGCTCGCCGAGGTGTGGCGGAGGAAGAGGGTCGCCAGACCCTCCAGTGTTCCGCTCTCGCGAATCGCCTGGGCTACGGTTCGAGTGATATCGTGGAGGCCGCGTCCGGGAGTGTCGACGACGAGTGTCTTGAGGTACTGCTGGAGCATGTGGGCGTAGGTGAGGGCGACGGCGCGCGCCGGGTGTTCCACGTGAAACAGGGAGGCCGGAACAGGGACGGCCCGTCGAGTTGTTCCACGTGGAACACCACTCGAAGCTCTGATTGGAATTGCCCAGCCGCGCCTGCATCACTACAATCATCGACCCTGCCGCCCCGCACTCGAGCAACACGGTGTCGCGACGGACCATCCACTGTACAGCCGGCAACTCCTGATGTGGTACCCGACCTCATATGACGTGATCGTGGTGGGTGGCGGCCATGCCGGCACCGAGGCTGCGCTCGCGGCTGCCCGGAGTGGTCGTGCGACGCTGCTGCTCACGCACAACGTCGAGACGCTGGGCCAGATGTCGTGTAACCCGTCGATCGGCGGCATCGGGAAGGGCCATCTGGTCAAGGAGATCGACGCACTCGGCGGGGCGATGGCTGCGGCGGCCGACGAAGCGGGGATCCAGTTTCGGACATTGAACAGTCGCAAGGGTCCGGCGGTTCGTGCCACGCGCGCACAGGCCGACCGGGTGCTCTACAAGGCTGCGATCCGCCGGCGGATCGAGAACCAGCCCAATCTCGCGGTGTTCCAGCAACCGGTCGACGACCTGATCCTAGAGAACGGTCGTATCGCCGGCGCGGTGACCCAGTCCGGCATCCGCTTCCGCGCCCACGCGGTCGTGCTGACCACGGGCACCTTCCTGTCCGGGCTGATCCACATCGGCATGACCAACCATGCGGCGGGCAGGGCAGGGGATCCACCCTCGATCCGGCTGGCGGAGAAGCTGCGTGAACTCGCTCTGCCACTGGGCCGGCTGAAGACCGGTACGCCGCCCCGGCTGGACGCGCGCACCATCGACTTCTCGGTGCTGGAACGCCAGCCCGGCGACGATCCGGTCCCGGTGTTCTCCTTCCTCGGTTCGCGCGACCAGCATCCGCGGCAGATTCCGTGCTGGATCACGCACACGAACAGCCGAACGCACGACGTGATCCGCGCCAACCTTGACCGCTCGCCGATGTTCGCAGGCGTGATCGAGGGCATCGGTCCGCGCTACTGTCCGTCGATCGAGGACAAGATCACCCGCTTCGCCGGTCGCGACAGCCACCAGATCTTCCTCGAGCCCGAGGGGCTGACGGTCAACGAGATGTACCCGCAGGGTATGTCGACCAGCCTGCCGTTCGACGTGCAGCTCGATTTCATGCGCTCGATCAAGGGCCTGGAGAACGTGCATATCGTCCGCCCCGGCTACGCGATCGAGTACGACTACGTCGATCCGCGCGCGCTGGGCGCGTCGCTGGAGCTCAAGGCGATCCCGGGTCTGTTCCTGGCCGGCCAGATCAACGGTACGACCGGATATGAGGAGGCTGCGGCGCAGGGCCTCGTTGCCGGCATCAACGCTGCGCGTTCGTCCGCTGGCGAAGCGCCCTGGCAACCACGCCGCGACGAGGCCTACATCGGTGTGCTGGTGGATGACCTGATCACCCGCGGCGTCACCGAGCCGTACCGGATGTTCACCAGCCGTGCGGAATACCGGCTGTCGCTGCGTGAAGACAACGCCGACATGCGCCTGACCCCGATCGGCCGCGAACTCGGGCTGGTCGATGACCATCGTTGGCAATGCTTCGAACGCAAGCGCGAAGCGATCGCACGCGAGACCGAGCGCCTGAAGTCGACCTGGGTCAATCCGAGGACGCTCGACGATGCGCAGGCGCACCGCGTGCTGGGCCAGTCGATCGAGCGTGAGTATTCGCTCACTCAGCTTCTGAGCCGCCCGGATGTTGGCTATGTGGCTTTGATGACCTTGCCCGGCGTCGGTCCAGGCGTAGCCGACGAGGCGGTCGCCGAGCAGGTCGAGATCGCGTCCAAGTATGCAGGCTACATCGGTCGGCAAGCGGACGAGATCGCCCGCCAGGACCAGCTGGAGACGGCCCTGCTTCCGCAGGATTTCGACTACCAGTCGCTGAACGGGTTGTCGATCGAGGCCCGCCAGAAGCTGAGCGCACAGCGGCCGGAAACCCTCGCACAGGCGGCCCGGATTCCCGGCATCACGCCCGCGGCGATCTCGCTGCTGTGGGTGCACCTGAAGCGCAGGGATCGTACGCAGCCGACACCCGATCGGCGCGCAGCGGCGCGGACGGCATGATCGTGTCCGCGCGCGCCTGGCGCAGCCGTCCGCACGACACTCGCGCGTGTTGCGCCGCCGCAACGATCGCCGTCAGTCAGAATCCATGCAGGCCGGCCGCCCGACCCCCGTCGTCCGCGCCGAAACCGGAATACCCGAGGTAGCCCCAGATGCCCCAGACCACGCTCGACACCGGCCTTGCCGCCCTCGGCCTCGACCTTCCGACCCGCGCGCGTCAGACGCTGCTCGACTACGTGGCGCTGATCGCCAAGTGGAACCAGGTGCACAACCTGACCGCGATCCGCGACCCGGAAAAGATGGTCACCCACCATCTGCTGGATAGCCTCGCCCTGCTGAAAGTGATCGACGGCCCGGGCAAGCGGGTGGTGGACGTGGGCACCGGCGCCGGCCTGCCCGGAATTCCGCTGGCAATCGCCCGGCCCGACTGGGCGATCACGCTGCTCGACAGCAACCACAAGAAGGGCGTGTTCCTGCAGCAGGCGGTCGGTGAACTCGGCCTGACGAACGCGAACGTGGTTGTCGATCGCGTCGAGGCGTTCCGGCCAGAAGGCGGGTATGACTACGTGGTGTCGCGCGCCTTCTCCGACGTGCCTGAGTTCGCCGAACTGTCGCGCCACCTGCGGGCGTCCGGCGGCAAGCTGCTCGCGATGAAGGGCGTCTATCCCTACGAGGAGGTGCTCCATCTGTCGCCGGACATCGGCACCGTGGAAGTGGTGCGCCTCCAGGTGCCCGGCGTCGATGCTGAACGCCACCTGGTGTCGATCGGCGCTGCCTGATGCCGCGCATCCTCGCCATAGCCAACCAGAAGGGCGGCGTCGGCAAGACCACGACCAGCGTGAACCTGGGCGCGAGCCTGGCCGCTGCCAAGCGTCGCGTGCTGCTGGTCGACCTCGACCCGCAGGGCAACGCGACGATGGGCAGCGGCGTCGACAAGTCGAACATCGTCTATTCCGTCTACGACGTGCTGCTCGGCGTGGTGCCGGCGGCCGCGGCACGGGTCCGGTCCGAGTCCTGCGGATACGACCTGCTGCCGACCAACCGGAACCTCGCCGGGGCGGAGATCGAACTGGTGCCGATGCCCGATCGTGAGGCGCGGCTGAAGAAGGCCCTGGCCGTGATCGCCGACGGCTACGACTACATCCTGATCGACTGCCCGCCGGCGCTGAGCCTGCTCACGGTCAATGCGTTCGTCGCCGCCGATGCGGTGATGATCCCGATGCAGTGCGAGTACTACGCGCTCGAGGGGCTTTCCGACCTGGTCGAAACCATCAAGCGGGTGCGCGTCCACCTCAACCCGAAGCTGGAGATCGAGGGCCTGCTGCGCACCATGTACGACCCGCGCAACACGCTGTCGCAGCAGGTCTCGAAGCAGCTCACTCAGCATTTCGGCAGCAAGGTCTACCGAACGGTGATCCCGCGCAACGTACGCCTGGCCGAGGCACCCAGTTACGGACGGCCGGCGCTGGCGTTCGATCGTCAATCCAAGGGCGCGCTGGCCTACCTCGCGCTCGCCGGTGAAATGCTCAATCGGGCGGCAATGACATGACGGCAAAACCCAAGGGACTCGGACGCGGCCTCGACGTGCTGCTCGGCGGTGGCGGCATGGATGCGCTCAATTCGCCGGCAGCGTCGCCGTCGCAACCGGACGTGCCGCGCGAGCTGCCGGTCGACGCGCTCCAGCCGGGCAAGTACCAGCCGCGCACGCGGATGGACGACGCCGCGCTGGCGGAACTGGCCGAATCGATCCGCGAGCAGGGCATCCTGCAACCGATCCTGGTGCGCCCGGTCGGGGAAGGTCGCTACGAGATCATCGCCGGCGAACGCCGGTGGCGCGCCTCGCGGCTTGCCGGTCTTGCCCAGGTGCCGGTGCTGGTGCGCCAGATCCCGGACGAGTCCGCGCTGGCAATGGCGCTGATCGAGAACATCCAGCGCGAGGACCTGAACGCGCTCGAGGAAGCGCACGGCATCCAGCGCCTGATCGACGAGTTCGGCATGACCCACGAACTGGCTGCCAAGGCGCTGGGCCGCTCGCGTGCGGCCGTGTCTAACCTGCTGCGGCTGCGCGCCCTGAGTGCGCCAGTCCAGGAACTGCTGTACGCCGGCGCGATCGAAATGGGCCATGCGCGTGCGCTGCTGCCGCTCGCGGCCGCCGAACAGATCGCGCTTGCCAACCGGGTTGCCGCCCAGAAGCTGTCGGTACGCGACACCGAACGTGAAGTCGCGCGGATCAACGCCGCCCCTGGCACCCGGGGCGCGGCGCGCCGTCCCGCGGCGGCTGACCCGGACGTCGCCCGGCTGCAGGAGCGCCTGGCCCAGTCGCTGGGCACGGGCGTGAAGTTGAAGGTCGGGCCGAAGCACACCGGTCGGATGGAGATCGCCTGGCACTCGCTGGAGCATCTGGATGAACTGACGCGGCGCCTCGGCCTGCCCCCCGAGTGATGCCCGCGTTGACAATCCTGTCCCGGACGGGCGAGAATCAAGGGCTTTGTGCGGCACGGTAACGACGCGACGCCCGGATTTACCCCGGGCGACGTGGGTGATCCGTGGCGTGGCGGGCTGATCTGCGGGTCGATTCGCCGGCCCGCGTCAGGCTGCGCCGTGGAAGAAAGACCCCGGCGGGCCGCCCGCAAAGCTCGTGCATGCAACCTTGTGGTCGTCGCGGCGGGGTAACGATGTCATTGCCGATGTCTTTCCCGACGCCATCCGGTTTCTCGGCGATCGTCGGGCTGCAGGCAGCGCTGGTGGTCATGGTCGCCGTCGGCATGGCCCTGTTCATGGGTGCGACGGCGGGTTGGTCGACGCTGGCGGGCGGTGCGGCGTGCTGGCTGCCAAGCGCCCTGTTCGCCTGGCGGCTGTCGCTGGCACTGCGGCTGCGGCCCGAGCAGGTCGCCGCCGTGTTCTTCATCGGCGAGTTTGCAAAGATGCTGTTCACCGTGCTGATCCTGTTCGGGATGGCACGGGTGGTGGACACGATCTACTGGCCGGGCGCGGTGCTCGGCGTGATCGTCGCAGTCAAGGCGAACTGGCTGGCCCTGCTGTTGCGCCGCTGACGCACCGTTGACCCGCCGCCGCTGCAACCTCCGCGCAATGTGCGCGCGGCAATGTCAGAACCCTGGCTGAATACGAAGCGCAGTCCCCGACTCCAGAGACAAACCGATCCATGTCCGCCGCCGATCACACCTACGCGCCCAACGCGACCGAATACATCGTCCACCACCTGGCGCACTGGCAGACGGACAAGCAGAAGTCGATCGTCGACTTCTCGATCATCAACATCGACACCGTCTTCTTTTCGCTGCTCTGCCTCGGCCTGACGCTCTGGCTGCTGCGCGCGGCGGCCAAGCGCGCCACCAGCGGCGTGCCCACCAAGTTCCAGGCCGCGATCGAGATCCTGGTCGAGATGGTGGAAGACCAGAGCAAGTCGATCGTGCACGGAAACCGCGCCTTCATCGCGCCGCTCGCGCTCACGGTGTTCGTCTGGATCGTCCTGATGAACGCCATCGACCTGATTCCGGTCGACCTGCTGCCGAAGATCGCGGCGCTCTTCGGCTACTACGGTGCCGGCCTGAACGCGCACGATGTCTACTTGCGCCCGCTGCCCACGGCCGACCTGAACGGCACGCTCGGCATGTCGCTCGGCGTGCTGATCCTGATGCTCTACTACGGGATCAAGATCAAGGGCGTCGGCGGCTTCATCCATGAACTGTTCTGCGCGCCGTTCGGCTCCAACCCGCTGCTCTGGCCGGCCAACTTCCTGCTCAACCTGATCGAGTACCTCGCCAAGATGGTCTCGCTCGGCATGCGGCTTTTCGGCAACATGTATGCCGGCGAGCTGCTGTTCTTCCTGATCGCGCTGATGGGTGGCTACGCGGCGATGAATGCCACCGGCATCATGCTCGCCTTCGCCCACGTGATCGCCGGGACGGCCTGGCTGCTGTTCCACATCCTGATCGTGCTGCTGCAGGCCTTCATCTTCATGATGCTGACCCTGGTCTACATTGGCCAGGCGCACGAGGGCCACTGACCCGCGATAGCGGAAAGCGGTCCGGCGGACAGCCGGCGGCCTCACCCTGTCCCCTGCATCTGTTGGTCCTGGTTCCTCCCCTTCCCAGTTTCATTCACTGATTCATTCGCGTTTTTTCCACAGGAGTAGTTGTGATGACCGACGTAGCCTTCGTAGCCCTCGCCTGCGGTTTGATCATCGGCCTCGGTGCCATCGGTGCCTGTATCGGCATCGGCGTCATGGGCGGCAAGTACATCGAAGCAGCAGCGCGCCAGCCGGAGCTGATGAACACGCTGCAGACCAAGATGTTCCTGCTGGCCGGCCTGATCGACGCGGCGTTCCTGATCGGTGTCGGTATCGCGATGATGTTCGCGTTCGCCAACCCGTTCGCCGGCTGAGCATTTCCCGCCGGCGCCTGCCCGGACCGCCGATCGCCGCGCTCGCGCGTGGCAAGGCGGTTCCCCTGAGTACCGCGGCAGGCAGCATCCACCAGCGTTCGCGCGCAGCCATCCGGCCGGGACTCCCGGCGGCGGCTGCACGGATCGATCGAGGTTCGACATGAGTATCAACGCTACGCTGTTCATACAGCTGATCGTCTTCTTCATCGGTGCCATGATCACCATGAAGTACATCTGGCCGCCGCTGATCGGCGCGCTGGAAGAGCGCCAGAAGAAGATCGCCGAAGGCCTGGCCGCGGGTGAGCGCGGCAAGCAGGACCTGGTGGCCGCCGAGAAGCGCGCGGCCGAGGCCGATCGTGCCGCCCGTGACCGCGCCCAGGAAATCCTGGCGCAGAGCGAGAAGCGCGCCGCGGCGATGATCGAAGAAGCCAAGGTCGCGGCCAAGGCTGAGGCCGACCGCATCGCGGTGGCCGCCCGCGCCGAAGTCGAGCAGGAAGTGCAGCGCGCCCGTCAGGCGCTGCGCGAGCAGGTCGCCGCCCTCGCGGTGGCCGGTGCCGAGCGCATCCTCAAGCGTGAAGTCGACGCCCGGGCGCACGCGGCGATGCTGGACGACCTGAAGCAGGCACTCTGAGCGCGACGATGGCCGAGATCTCCACCGTCGCCCGCCCGTACGCCGAAGCCGCGTTCAAGCTGGCCCAGGAATCGGGTACCGTCCCGGCCTGGTCCGACCTGGTCGCCAGCCTGGGCGCGATCGCCTCCGACCCGCAGGTCGCCAGCCGCCTCGGCGACCCCGGCCTGCAGCCGGCCCGGCTCGCCGAGTTCATCGGCAGCGTCGTGCCCGGCGGGCTCTCCGCGGAAGCCCGAAGCTTCGTCCTGATGCTGGCCGAGAACGGCCGTGTCGAGCTGCTGCCCGAGATCGCGGCGCAGTTCCACGCGCTGCGTAACGCCGCCGAGGGCCGCGCCGACCTCGTGGTCGAGTCGGCGTTCCCGCTGGAAGGCGCCGAACTCGCCGGGCTGGTCGCCAGCCTCGAGCAGAAGTTCTCGCGCAAACTCAACTACAGCGTCGTGATCGTCCCCGAGCTGATCGGCGGGGTACGCGTCACCGTCGGCGACGAAGTGCTGGACGCTTCGGTGCGCGGCCGTCTCGCGCAGATGGCCACCGCCCTTCAATCCTAGGAGCACTGTGATGCAATTGAACCCGTCCGAGATCAGCGAGCTGATCAAGAGCCGAATCCAGAACCTCGGCGTGGACTCGGAGGTGCGCAACCAGGGCACCATCGTGTCGGTGGCCGACGGCATCTGCCGCGTGCACGGCCTGTCCAACGTGATGCAGGGCGAGATGCTCGAGTTCCCGAACAACACGTTCGGCCTCGCGCTCAACCTCGAGCGCGACTCGGTGGGCGCGGTGATTCTGGGTGAATACCAGCACCTGTCCGAAGGCGATACGGTCAAGACGACCGGCCGAATCCTGGAAGTGCCGGTGGGTCCCGAGCTGATCGGCCGTGTGGTCGATGCGCTGGGTAACCCGATCGACGGCAAGGGCCCGATCAACGCGAAGCTCACCGACGTGATCGAGAAGGTCGCCCCGGGCGTGATCGACCGCCGCTCGGTGTCGCAGCCCGTGCAGACCGGCCTGAAGTCGATTGACTCGATGGTGCCGGTCGGGCGCGGCCAGCGCGAGCTGATCATCGGCGACCGCCAGACCGGCAAGACCGCGGTGGCCGTCGACACGATCATCAACCAGAAGGGCAAGGACCTGTTCTGCGTGTACGTGGCGATCGGCCAGAAGGCCTCGACCGTCGCGAACGTGGTGCGCAAGCTGGAAGAATATGGCGCGATGGCCTACACCATCGTGGTCGCTGCCTCGGCCTCCGAGTCGCCGGCGATGCAGTACATCTCGGCCTACTCCGGCTGCACGATGGGCGAATACTTCCGCGACCGCGGCCAGGACGCACTGATCGTCTACGATGACCTGACCAAGCAGGCCGTCGCCTATCGCCAGATCTCCCTGCTGCTGCGCCGCCCGCCGGGCCGCGAAGCCTATCCGGGCGACGTGTTCTATCTGCACAGCCGTCTGCTGGAACGTGCGGCGCGCGTGAACGAGGACTACGTCGAGGCCTTCACCAAGGGTGAGGTCAAGGGCAAGACGGGTTCGCTGACCGCGCTGCCGATCATCGAGACGCAGGCTGGTGACGTGTCCGCGTTCGTGCCGACCAACGTGATCTCGATCACCGACGGCCAGATCTTCCTCGAGACCGACCTGTTCAACGCCGGCATCCGTCCCGCGATCAACGCGGGCATCTCGGTGTCGCGGGTCGGTGGCGCGGCACAGACCAAGGTCATCAAGAAGCTCGGCGGCGGCGTGCGCCTGGCGCTCGCGCAGTACCGCGAGCTGGCGGCGTTCGCACAGTTCGCCTCCGACCTCGACGATGCGACCCGCAAGCAGCTCGAGCGCGGCCGCCTCGTGACCGAACTGATGAAGCAGCCGCAGTACCAGCCGATGCAGGTCTGGGAGATGGCGCTGACCCTGTTCGCGGTCAACAACAACTTCTTCGACGACGTCGACGTGAAGAAGGCACTGGCCTTCGAGCGTGCGCTGCGCGACTTCATCAAGACGAAGTACACGGCGCTGGCCGATTCGATCGAGTCGAGCAAGGACCTGTCGAAGGACGACGAGGCCAAGCTCACCGCGGCCATCCAGGACTTCAAGAAGACCGGCAGCTACTGATCCGGAAGCAGCCGCAGCAGCACTGGCCCGGCCGGCAACCCCGGCCGGGCCCCTGAACCCGACGCGTTCGAGAGCAGATCGAGATGGCAGGCTCCAAGGAAATCCGCAGCAAGATCAAGAGCGTGGAAAACACGCGAAAGATCACCAAGGCGATGGAGATGGTCGCTGCGAGCAAGATGCGCAAGGCCCAGGACCGCATGCGGTCGGCGCGCCCCTATGCGCAGAAGATCCGCAACATCGCCGCGCACCTCGCCTCGGCGAACTCCGAGTACAAGCATCCGTTCCTGGTGCCGCATGGCGAGGTGAAGAACGTCGGCTTCATCGTCGTCACCTCCGACAAGGGACTGTGCGGTGGCCTGAACACCAACCTGCTGCGCCAGGTGCTCGGCCGGATGCGCGACCACGAAGTCCGCAAGATCGGCATCGAGACCACGGCCATCGGCAACAAGGGTTTCGGCTTCCTGCAACGGCTGGGCGCGCGCATCGTTTCGCACGTGGTCGGCCTCGGCGACACGCCGCGGATGGACAAGCTGATCGGCCCGGTCAAGATCATGCTCGACAAGTTCGCAGCGGGCGAGATCGACGTGGTCTACCTCTGCTACAACGACTTCATCAACACGATGAAGCAGGAGCCCACGATCGAGCAGCTGCTGCCGCTGCCGGCAGACCGGATGTCGGCCGACGCCGACGTCGATGCCGCCGCCGGCAGCACGTCGCTGTCCTGGGATTACCTCTACGAGCCCGACGCGCAGACGGTGCTCGATGAACTGCTCACCCGCTACGTCGAGGCCCTGGTGTTCCAGGCAATTGCCGAGAACATGGCCTCCGAGCAGAGCGCCCGGATGGTGGCGATGAAGTCCGCCAGCGACAACGCCAAGAAGGTAATCGACGAGCTGAAGCTCGTCTACAACAAGGCCCGCCAGGCGGCGATCACGAAAGAGCTGTCGGAGATCGTCTCCGGCGCCGCCGCCGTCTGAACCTATTTCAAGCCAAGGAAGCAGCCATGAGCAACGGAACCGTCGTTCAGTGCATCGGACCCGTCGTCGACATTCAATTCGCGCGCGACTCGATGCCCGCCATCTATGACGCACTGATCCTCGAGGACGGCGACGGCACCAGCTTCGCCGAAAAGGGCCTGACCTTTGAGGTACAGCAGCAGCTGGGCGACGGCATCGTGCGCACGATCGCCATGGGCTCCTCCGACGGCCTGCGCCGCGGCATGTCGGTGCGCAACACCGGCAAGGCGATCTCGGTGCCCGTCGGCACCGCGACGCTGGGCCGCATCATGGACGTGCTGGGCCGCCCGATCGACCAGGCCGGCGATATCGCGACCGAAGAGCGCCGCTCGATCCACCAGGCCGCGCCGAAGTTCGACGAACTGTCGCCTTCGGTCGAGCTGCTGCCCACCGGCATCAAGGTGATCGACCTGATCTGCCCGTTCGCCAAGGGCGGCAAGATCGGCCTGTTCGGCGGTGCCGGCGTCGGCAAGACCGTGAACATGATGGAACTGATCAACAACATCGCCAAGAGCTACGGCGGCTACTCGGTGTTTGCCGGCGTCGGCGAGCGCACCCGCGAGGGCAACGACTTCTACCACGAGATGGAAGAGTCGAAGGTGCTCGACAAGGTCGCGATGGTGTTCGGTCAGATGAACGAGCCGCCGGGCAACCGCCTGCGCGTGGCGCTGACC
>CANHBC010000090.1 GCA_947458835.1 Betaproteobacteria bacterium
GCACTTCGCGCCTCGCGCAGGGTTCGAGCGCGCTGTCGATCCTGGTGGAGATCGAGGCGTGGCGAGGTCTCGCGGCGCGCGTGGCTTGACGCCCCGGCCCTGCGCTGACTATCGTGACGCCCATGCATCGGATGCCGGAGCGTGCCCCGTCGGCAGGGCCGTCCCGCGCGCAGGACCGATCAACCGCGCAGTCTTGAAGAAGAAGGGCCTCAGCTCGTACTGAGCCCCCCCGCGACGGCAAGGCCCGGCAGCGCAGCCGCGTACCGGGAACGAAGGAGGAAAGCCACAACATGGATCGCCGTTCAGCATTGAAGGCCTGCGGCGCGGGCCTTGCACTGGCTACGGCCGGCTGCAGCACCATGCCCGCCCTGGGCAACCGCGTCGCGCTGTTCGACGGTGGCAGCCTCGACGCATTCAACCCGACCGGCAAGGCCAACTGGCGCGTCGTCGGCGGTATCCTGGAGTCCGACCAGGGACCGGGCTTCCTCGTGTCGAAGCGATCCTTCGACAATTTCCGCATCCATGCCGAGTTCTTCGCGAACGCCGACACCAACAGCGGCATCTTCATCCGCTGCCAGAATCCCGCGACCGTGGGTGCGGCCAATTCGTACGAAGTGAACATCTGGGACACGCGCAAGGACCCGACCTACGGCACCGCAGCGATCGTCGACGTGGCCAAGGTCTCACAGCCCTATCCCCGGGCCGGTGGCCGCTGGAACACATTCGAGATCACCGCCGACGGCCCGCGACTGGTGGTGGTGTTCAACGGCCAGACAACCGTCGACACCCGCGATTCCCGCTTCGCAGGCGGCCCGATTGCGCTGCAGTCCTCCGGCGGTCTGATCCGCTTCCGCCGAGTGATCGTGCAGCCGACCTGAGCAGCACCTTCGCCCCCTTAGGGGTCACCCGTCGGGGTCAGGTCTTGCCTTTTGCCTGTCGGGGCTTGGCCCCGACAGGCAAAAGGCAAGACCTGACCCCACCGCGCTCACGACGCCCCACCGCTCAGACGTGCGGAGCCGCGTCGGGCAGCCAGTGGAACATCCAGCCCGGCTCGCCGGGCTCGGCCATGAATGGGGTCGCGACCGCCACGCCAGGTACGCAGGCGAGTGAACCGCCGACGCGCAGCAGGGGCCAGCGATCGCGCTGCCAGGGGGGCACGCCATGCTCCTGCCACAGGTTCTTCAACGTACGGTGGCGGACGGGTCGGCCCACTGCAATACGCAGCGCGGGCCCGCCCTCGACTGCACGGGCGCCGATGGACAACGGTACGCCACGCAACAGCCGCTGTGCAATGCCGGCCCCATGGACCGTTTCGGCGACGAGGATGCCGCCAAGCGTCGGCAGTGCCATGCGTGCCTCGCGGTTCCACTCGAGCGTCGGCCTGTCTCTGGCGACGACGTTACCATCGTGGCCATGGGTCGTCGCCCCGGCAGGCCGCTCCAGGCAGATGCGGTCGCGATAGCGCCGCAGCGTCGCGCCGTCGAAGCGGACCTCAACGGTGCGCTCCGGCGCTGCCGTGGCCACCTGCCGCAGTGCCTCGATGAGCCGCCGCTCAGGCGGCATTGCCACGCCGTGCGCGCGCAGCCAGGCACGCAGCAGTTCGCAGGCCCTGCCCTCGCCAACGGCGACCAGCACCCCGACCGAAAGCCCGGGCGGAGCCCCCTCGGCACCCGCCAGTGCCGTCTGCAGGTCGGCGGCTGCGACCGACTCGACCAGCCGGGCCGCGCCGCCCAGCAGGCGTGCGCTGCGCGCGAGCGACGCCCGGGCGGACGGAAACCGCCGTTCAAGCAACGGCATCACTTCGTGGCGGACGAAGTTTCGGTCGAACCGCGTGTCCGCGTTGCTTTCGTCATCGACCCAGGAGAGGCCCTGCTGCCGAGCAAAGGCCTCCAGGGTCGTCCGCGAGAGGTCGAGCAGCGGGCGCAACAGCCGGACCATGCCGACATGCCCCTCCTCGCCGGCATCGTCCGGCATGGCGGACAGTCCGCGCAGACCGGCACCGCGCAGCAGTTGCAGCAGCACCGTCTCGGCCTGGTCGTCGCGATGGTGTCCCAGTGCAATGCAGTCCTCCGTTCGGGCTGCGAACACACGCCACCGCTCGGCACGGGCCGCAGCCTCGATGCCCAGCCCGGATCGCCGGTCGACCTCGACCCGGGCCACGGTCAGCGGCACGCCGCGCGCCCGGCAGGCGGCCTGGCAAAACGTCGCCCAGTGATCGGCGTTCTGGCTCAGGCCGTGGTGCACGTGCAGTGCCGACAGGGCAAGCCGACCCTCGCCCGCGAGCGTGGACAGCGCCTGCAGCAGCGACATCGAGTCGAGCCCACCGGACAACCCGACGCACACCGACGGCACGCGCACCGCGCCGCCGCACGGGAACGCGCGCTCGAGTGCACGCGCCACCGCCGCATGCACCCGGGCCGCCGGATCAGCCGACCTCGACCTCGCGGAACCTGCCATAGCCCATCAACCGATCGAACCGTCGCTCGAGCAGCTGCTCGACCGGCTTGCCGCGGATGCCCTTGATCGCATCGGCCAGGGCACGCCGCAGCGAGGCCATCATCTGGGCCGTGTCGCGGTGCGCACCGCCCGGCGGCTCGGGCACGATGCGGTCGACCAGACCCAGGGACTTCAGCCGGGCCGCGGTAATGCCGAGCACTGCCGCCGCGTCCGGCGCCTTGTCGGCGCTCTTCCACAGGATGGACGCGCCACCTTCCGGCGAGATCACGGAGTAGGTCGAGTACTCGAGCATCAGCAGGACGTCGCCGACCGAGATCGCGAGCGCGCCGCCGGAACCGCCCTCGCCGATCACCGTGCAGACGATCGGCACCTCCAGCTTGGCCATCTCGAACAGGTTACGGCCGATCGCCTCGGACTGTCCGCGTTCCTCGGCGCCGACGCCCGGGTAGGCGCCGGGCGTGTCGATGAAGGTGAACACCGGAAGCTGGAACCGCTCGGCAAGGCGCATGAGCCGCAGCGCCTTGCGGTAGCCCTCCGGCCGCGGCATGCCGAAGTTGCGCAGGATCTTCTCCTTGGTGTCGCGCCCCTTCTGGTGGCCGATCACCATGCACGCCTGGCCGTCGAAGCGCGCCAACCCGCCGACGATCGCCGCGTCGTCCGCGTAGGCCCGGTCGCCATGCAGTTCCTGGAAGTCGGTAAACAGCTGCCCGATGTAGTCGCGGGTATACGGCCGCTGCGGATGGCGCGACACCTGGGAGATCTGCCAGGGCGTGAGCTGCGCATAGACCTGCCGCGTCACTGCCGCGCTCTGTGCGCGCAATGCCGCGACCTCGTCGGCGGGATCGCACGCGGTGCCGTCCGGCGCGAGGTCGTGCGCGACCAGCAGCGCTTCGATCTGCGCCTCGATCTCGGCGATCGGCTTCTCGAAGTCGAGGAAGGTCTGTTTCATCGCGCGCATGATAGCCGATCGACGCCGCGCCCATCGGCTAGAATCCGCGGCCGAACCTCCGCGTGCCGTCCATGACCCCGATCCTGGCTTTCGACATCGAGACCATCCCCGACGTGGCCGGGATGCGCGTGCTTCACGGACTCTCCGACGCACTGTCCGACCAGGACGTGGTCGACATGGCACACCAGAAGCGCCGCCAGAGCCACGGCACGGACTTCCAGCCGCTGCATCTGCAGAAGGTGGTCGCGATCTCCTGCGCGCTGCGCGAGGGCGAGCACTTCCGCGTCTGGTCGCTCGGACAGCCCGAAGACAGCGAGGCCACGCTGGTGCAGCGCTTCTTCGACGGCATCGAAAAGTACCTGCCGCAGCTCGTGTCCTGGAACGGTGGAGGCTTCGACCTGCCGGTGCTGCACTACCGCGCGCTGGTCAACGGGGTCACCGCGCCGCGCTACTGGGACCTCGGCGACGACGACCGCGAGTTCAAGTGGAACAACTACATCAGCCGCTACCACATGCGGCACCTCGACCTCATGGACCTGCTGGCGATGTACCAGCCGCGGGCCTCCGCACCGCTGGACGAACTGTCGAAGCTGTGCGGCTTCCCGGGCAAGCTCGGCATGGACGGCAGCCAGGTCTGGGGCGCCTACCGGGACGGTGGACTGGCCGATATCCGCGCCTACTGCGAGACCGACGCGGTCAACACCTACCTGATGTACCTGCGCTTCCAGCGGCTGCGGGGCACGCTGGTGCCCGAGCTGTACGAACAGGAGCTGGCGCGGGTGCGCGCGACCCTCGGCCGCACCCCGGGCGCGCACTGGCAGGCCTTCCTCGCGGCATGGCCGGAATGAGCGGCCGCGGGAGCGGCCGGTGAGCCGGGGTCGAACCATAGGCCGCCGCGCGCCTGCGGCGGCGGTCGATCCGTCCACCCTGCCGCAGGTGGAGATCGAGTCGCTCGACCAGGAAGGTCGTGGCGTCGCACGGCTCGACGGCCTGACGGTCTTCGTCGATGGCGCCCTGCCGGGCGAACGGGTACGCGTGGCCATCCACCGGCGCAAACCCACCTATGCATTCGCCTCGGCGGCGGTCATCGAGCGCGCCTCGGCCGAGCGCGTCTCGCCGCGCTGCCCGCACTTCGGCACCTGCGGCGGCTGCGCGATGCAGCACCTGCAGCCGCGCGCGCAGGTCGCTGCCAAGCAGCGGGTGCTCGAGGAAGCGCTGCTGCACATCGCCCGGCTGCGCGCTGGGATGATGCTGTCGCCTATCCATGGACCGACCTGGCACTACCGCTACCGCGCCCGGCTATCGGTGCGGCGCGTGGTCAAGAAGGGCGGCGTCCTGGTCGGCTTCCACGAGCGCAACAGCAGCTACATCGCCGACATGCGCGAATGCCACGTGCTGTCCAGGGTCGTAGCCGACCTGCTCGTGCCGCTGCGCGAACTGGTAGAGGGGCTGTCGATCGCCGAGCGGATGCCGCAGATCGAGGTGGCGATCAGCGACGGCGAACGGGACATCCTGGGCGCAGCGCCGCTGCCGCACTGCGCGCTGGTGTTCCGCAACCTGGCGCCGCTGACTCCGGAGGACGAAGCACGCCTGCGCGCCTTCGCCGACGCCCACCGGGTGCAGATATTCCTGCAGCCCAAGGGCCCGGAGACCGCGCATCCACTGTATCCCGCCGAGCCCGCGCTGCTCGAGTACCGACTGCCTGAGTTCGGGGTCGGACTGCAGTTCTCGCCGACCGAGTTCACCCAGGTCAACCACGCGATCAACGAAGTACTGGTGCGCCGGGCGATCGGATTGCTCGACCCGCGTCCGGGCGAGCGGATCGCCGACTTCTTCTGCGGGCTGGGCAACTTCTCGCTGCCCATCGCCAGCCGCGGCGCCGAGGTGATCGGGATCGAGGGTGCCCGCTCGCTGGTCGAGCGGGCTGCCGCGAATGCGGCGCGCAACGGACTATCGGCGCTCGCGCGCTTTGAGGTTGGCGACCTGTTCAAGGCCGATGGCGATACGCTCGAGCGGCTCGGGCGCTTCGACAAGTGGCTGGTCGATCCGCCGCGTGACGGCGCGATCGAACTGGTGAAGGCGATCGGCGAGCCCGGCGCCAATGGCATGCCGCTGCCACCACCCTCGCGGATCGTCTATGTCTCGTGCAACCCGGCCACGCTGGCCCGCGATGCGGCGGTGCTCGTGCACGCCAAGGGCTACGTGCTGCGCGCGGCCGGCGTGGTCAACATGTTCCCGCACACTGGGCATGTCGAATCGGTGGCCTGGTTCGAACACGACCCGGCTGCCGTCATCTCTGCCGCCGAGCCCGGACAATCGCTCCAGACCGGGCACTGCCTCTGACAAGAACGGGCAGCCGAAGCTGCCCGTCGCGAGGTCGGATCACCCGCCGGCCGCCACGCCGGCGGGAGCGTTCAGTCGCGATTGCCGGTGAAAGCCATCAGCAACTGCACCAGGCTGGAGAAGATGTTGTAGATGCTGATGTAGAGGCTCAGCGTAGCCGACACGTAGTTGGTCTCGCCGCCGTTGATGATGCCGCTCAGCGTGTACAGGATGATCATCGTCGACAGCAGGATCACCACCGCGGAGATGGTCAGCGAAAGCGCCGGCATCTGCAGGAACACGTTGGCGACGATGGCGATCATCGCGACGATCACCCCCACCATCAGGAACTTGCCGAGGAAGCTGAAGTCGCGCTTCGTGACGGTGGCGATCGCCGCCATGCTGAAGAACGCCACGCCGGTACCCGCCGCGGCCATTGCGATGATCTGGCCGCCGTTCGCGAGGCCGAGCGCCACTTGCAGCAGCGGTGCCAGCAGCACGCCCATCATGAACGTGAAGCCAAGCAGCAGAGCCACGCCGAGGCCATTGTCCCGGTTCTTCTCGATCGCGAAGACCATACCGTAGAACACCGCCATGATCACGATGAAGCTCATGATCGGGTTCGTGCGCATGATGCCGAAATTGAGTTGCATGCCGATCATCGCGCCGATCAGGGTCGGGATCATCGTCAGCGACAGCATCAGGTAGGTGTTGCGCAGGACCCGGTTCTGGGAGACCGAGAACTCACCGGCCTGCGCGGGGATACGGATTTGCGGCTGCATGGATTCCCTCCTGGGGAAAGATGAAAGGCGACAGCTACGGTGATTCAGACCGCGGCCTGACCGGAAAGTTCCCGATCATGACAAAGGTTCCCGCCGGGCGTCGAGGCCGGTGCGATCGCAACCGACTCCGCGGGACGAAAGCCGCGCCCCGACCGGCCCCGGCGCCCGACAGGCACCGACGGTCGAGCCGCTCCTCGCGCCCATCCGTCGTTCCTTTCAATGTTATCAGTGATGGCGCTGCCACTGTGGATACAGGACGAAGGGCCACGCGCAGGTCGAGACCTACAGCGGACGCAGGCCTGAGGGCCAGCCGCGCGCGCAACCACCGCCGATCCGGCCCGACACCCGCGGTCACTGCAGGATCGGCCGGGACCGCAGCGGAATCGCGCCGGAGATCGCCGCCTCCGCCAGACGCGATTCGCGTCGCTGGCGCAGCGCTGTGGAATTGAGTAGCCTTCGACGGCCGGGTGTCCGGAAGCGTGGCCGAGTGGTTTAAGGCAGCGGTCTTGAAAACCGCCGTGGGGGAGACTCCACCGTGAGTTCGAATCTCACCGCTTCCGCCAGCCACCCCGCACCCAAGTCCCTTCGGGCGCTTCTTTGCTGCCACATACCCGAACACCTGCTCAAACGGTGCGAGGTCCTGGGGTGAGTGTGTGCGACCACTGGAGCAGCGCGACGCACGACGTCGCCGCACCTGAAGAGTCGCACCGACAACCTCACCGTGCACGTCGCAACAGCCGCCCTCCCCCCGGGAATACTCGCTTTCCTGCTTCGCGAGGAAAGCGATCGAGCAATCAGGGAAAGCCGCCAGCGCCTGCTCACTCGACGCCAACCTCGGCCGGAGCCCGGTTCTTGGTCCGGCGGTCGAATAGTCACTAATGCCGAAGGACGTCAACTTTCCACACTGTTGTCCTTGCTGGCCGAAAGCCATTTTGGGTAGTACTTCAAGAGCGCGTCCTTCTGGAGGAGCACAGCCATGTTCAAAACCACCGCTGCGATGACGCCGGAGTAGACGAGCAAGCCAGGACTCTCCAATTGATTGGCACCCCAAAGGAACACCAAGAGAGTCACACCGCTTAGCACACCACGCTCCTCATCTTCAAACAGACCTCCGCGGAAAGCGCCAGGGTGTTTGTTGGTCACAACATCCAGCAATAATCCGCCACCTGCGCAGCTGATCGCTGCAAAAACAGGAACCCAGACCCAGGGAACATGGGCGTTCAAGGCCACGATGGCGCCGTTAGTCGCAATGACAGCAGAACCGATGACATTCGCCACGAACATGACAACGCGGTATCGAGGCGATTTAACGCACGATGGATATACAGCGACCAACACAGAGGAAACCACCACAATGGCCAGAATGGCCAGGGGCAAAGTGGGGTCGGCAATGAAATAGTACGGCAGGCGCGAGCCGCCAATCATAAGATCGCGAACAGCAGCACCACCAAGCGCCGGTATGGCTGCTACCAGCAGACGCCCCCAGAAGTTGTAGCCACGATCAATGGCCAGCAACGCACCACCAAGGGCAAACAGCAATGTCCCGATGTTTACCATCCATAAGAACACCGGATATCGGGCGACCTGGTTCAGGGCATGCTGCGTCGCGGGCGTAATTGCTTTGGCCAAACCTTCACTTTGCTGCCATTCGTTCCATACGCGATGGGTCCAGACCTCATTCGGGATCGATGCTTTAGACCCATCCTGAGCTTTGTTGTCCGCAAGCCTGTCCAACTGCTCAAGCTGCAACAGCCCGAAGCTGTTCGTTGGAATCAGATCCAGTACCTGCTCGAGTGCCTGGCTCTGGAACTGTCTTTCGAGCGTCGGATTACGCTCGAGCGTTTGCGAAACCGCCAGTGATGGATTCTTTCGTGCGTCCCGCCAGCCTTTGGCCAGCGCACGCAGGAGTCCCACCAACTGCGCTCTGAATTCCGGCGAGTCCAATCGCTCTGTACGAACATAGAGTCCATCACCAAAGTCAACCACGCCATAGGTATCGGGATAGATAAGCAGGAGATCAGCGGCATCAATGCCTGCATTTTCGACTCTGAGCAGTTCATTGAACGTCACCCCGCTGATGCAGGCAGCGTCGCCGTCGATCAGCGATCGCCCCGTGCCATCTCTGGGTACCTTGATGACACTCGACCCTTCCGGCGAAAGCGCTCGTACCAGTGCATCCAGTATCTGAACGTCTCCACCTCCAGAAACACCTATTTTCTTTCCCAGTATATCGCTGGCCTCGGCGATACCTGAACTGGCGCGACATATCAGCAGGATGGGTGACGACTGGTGAATCTGGGCGACATTCGTGACACGATGCCCACCGTTGGCAAATGCGATGGCGCTTCTCAAGGTGGAGACAGCGACGTCCGCGCCACCTTTCCGCAACACCTCCAAGGGGTTGTCTGTTGCATTGCCTGGAACAATGACTACATCCAGTTTTTCTTGTTCGAAATACTTCGCGCGCTGGGCCATGTAAAACCCAGCGAACTGGGTCTGATGGGTCCAGCTCAACTGGACCGTCAGGCGCTTGAGCGACTCGCTTCTTGACGCAACATTGTCGGCGGCCGCTGCCGGAACGGGCGCCATAAAGGCCAGCAAAAAGGTGATTTTTTGCAGCAGCGCCAACAAGTTCAACAATGCACTTTGTCGCACGATATGCTCATGAACGTTCGTCAGATCATTTCTGAAAGGGCCCTTCCAGCACCGACCTGTCGACGATATACAATGTTATTCTAGACGCGAGATGGAATAAATGCGCCGCCGCTACAGCCAGTCTTTGCAACCACGCCCTGTCAACTCGCGATAACGCACGCAGCAATTCAATATACTCGGGCACGCAATGAGTTGATAAATACCGGCGAAAGCCGATCGTACACGCGCTCAACCCAGCTCGAACGTGGTGATACCGTACTGCCGATCCAGATCAAGCGCCGGCGAGGCTCCGGTATACATCCGCGCCGTTTCAAAGACTGGCTGCATACCCCAGGAGAGCGCCAGGTCACGCGCCGCATCGTGTCTCGTGGCGATGTCGAATTGAACCTGTTTGCCGCCCGGAACACGGCTCAGCAGCGCGTTGAGCAGACTTTCGGCCGCCTGCGCGTCATCTGCGAACAGTGGACCGACCTTGAATCCTGTCCGGCAGGGGCGGATCACACCGTAGCCACGCAACTTGTTCTTCTGTAAATATCCAAGTGTGATGCTGCCTGTCTGGCGGACCCAATGCCTCAAAAACGTAGCACGCTCGCCCGGGAACAGAGCCGCGTCGTATTGCACGAGCTGCTCTGGGTCGATCGCATCCAGCGCAACGACATCCATCGACACCGGCCCTTTTGAGCCAGTGATTCCCTGCATGCGCATGTTTTTGTAGGCGAGGGAAAAGCCACTTTTTCGGTAGTTGTCCTGCTGCGAGACAACCCCATCCAAACCAATGATGCGCCCGTTCAGGCGCTCTATCGCGGCATTCCAAAGTGACAGGCCATAGCCACGACCACGGAATTCCGGCAGCACGATGTAGAAGCCAATGAACCCGAAACCATGGCCATAGCGCACCGCAGAAATCATTCCCACAGGCTCACCATGGAGTTCCGCCAGCAAGAACCCTTCAGGATCGGCCGCGAAGAATGTTTCGCTGTCGTGCAATCCGGGATTCCATCCCTCCTGCGCGGCCCAGTCGATACACCGCGCCAACTCGCGGCCCTGCATCAACCGGACTTGCAATTTGTTTTCGAGATCGATTTCGTGGTTTCGCATTTTTTAGCAAGAACGATTGTTATTCAGAATCTGACAACTCGGATATCTTGCGATCAAGGTATCCTGAACGTTAAAATTCCCGACTACTGGATCTCGAATTCCGCGACCGGATGCACAGCGCGCGCGCGAAATTCGCAACCTGGATTGAACCTACCAGAACCCCTGGGCATAAACCCAATGGAGCCTGAAAATGAAACGGACTCTTCCTTCAGCAATGTTGGCTTTGTTCATGGCACTGGCAGCGCCGCCAGTTTCAGGACAACAGGAGGCCAGTTGGCAGCCACGTGCGCAGCTGGAACTGGAGCAACTCTTTGCTGCGCTGGCCAGTGGCAGCTCGCAGAAGATTGAGCGCCATCTGGCAGCGGAATTTCAGCTCGTTCGCTCCAACGGCGCGACGTTTGACAAAAGGAGCTACTTGCAACGCAGCATTCCAGTCATCAAGGACACCCCACGTTTCCTGAATATCAAGGTAACTGGACAGGCCGATATCCGTGTCATCACGTTTCACCTGGAAGTGAATGAAACGATTGATGGGCATTCCGTTGAGAATCTTTCGCCTCAGCTCATCGTGTTTCGGGACCTGGGTGACAGGTGGGTTGTCGTTGCCAGTGCCAATCTAGCCAAGCTGACCCGATGAGTCTCAGGTTGTCAGTGATGCAAGTTTCGATGCTTCTCGCCAGGTGTTGGACCTAGCGGTTGTCACGATGTTGTCAGCAAACACCTGTGTAGGGTTCACGAGAACCATATCAAGTCTGCGATCGGTTTGGCCTCCACGCACATCATCCGCTCCACCAGACCAGCGTGGGCAGGTTTTGGCAGATACTGCGCACGCATCGACGCGATCCGTTTCGGGCCTCTGCAGTCGTCTCGGTCAGCGCTTTGCTCGGCCATGCGTCAGCTTATCTTATAATCGGTTCGCCGAGGACGAAGGTCTGGACTTGGCCGCTCCGCATGTTGTTGGGTGAAGGTGCCGGTGCAGGGGCGACCGGCGGGACAGGCACGCTGTATAGCCATTCGAAGCGGGTGTCACTCGTGGCGCGCTCGCGGGCCGCTCTTTTTGCAACTCGGGTGTCCGATCTGGCCGCCCTGATGGCGTAATCACTCTCGGGGCACTTGTGAGGCGCCCGGGAGTACATAGGGTTGCGTTTATTGGATACACGGATTGCGATTCGCAATCGCAATTCCAATCGCAATCGCAATCGTTTTCGCCGCACGCAGGTCCCCGCCCCTTCTGCCACGGCCACTTCCTGGCGCCACCGCTACTGGAGACCGGCACGGGGATCTTCGGATCGTGTGGTGTGCGCAGGCGGCATGCACATGCACAAACCGGCTGCGCCTTGCGGGTGTTCGATATCAGCGGAGGTCGTCCAGTGGTCATGGCCATACTTAAAAAACTGCTCGGGGCTTCACTGATTACCCTGGGCTTCTTCAGCCTGGGCTACTGGCTTTGGCCGTCAGGCATTTTCCAGACGCCCTTGGGTGAACTGACCATTGGCAATCTGACATGGGGAGCCTTGTCCATATGCGTCTGGGTTGGCGGATGCAGGTATCTCGGGAGTGAAGTCACGGCGTTGAACAAGCGACTTTCAGATATTGACGAGGGCGAAAAAATCGTCATTGACTGCCCTTATTGCGATCGCAAGATGCGAATCCCGGTTGGCAAGCGATTGCAGGTCAAGTGCCCGAATACCGCTTGCGAAGGAGAATTCAGATACGGAGACGCCAAAAGCATATTTTCAGGCAACTATGTACGCCTTTCATCAGGCCTTGCGCTCTTCATCCTCATCGCTGTTTTCGTTCTTTATCCCGCACTGCAACGCTCGCAAATGCCAGCCGAGAGCAGATATGCAGCGATTTGCGATGCCCCAGACCCATCGACGGGCGTTCGTCGAATCGAAAACTACCGCGTCAGCCCCTCTCAATGCCGCGACTGGGAGCAGTTCTGGTGCGTGGTTTACCGCGATGCGCTGGACGCGGTCCCGAAGGTGGTCGACGAAAGCCTTACGTGCAAGGTCACACTTTATCTGATGAGTGAAAAGGAGAAGGATTCAATCCGCTCCTCCGAACATTTCGGCGTGCAGTTTTTTTCGACAGCCTTTCGAAAGCTCGGCCAATAGGGAAAGGCCTTGACGGCGCAGTCGCCTGCAGCCCGACAAAGTCTGGCCATGGCGTGAAGGCAAGCTGGCGCGACCTTCACCGTCACCCTTGTTTCGCTCTACGGAAGCGGAAGCCGGGACAGACGACGACCCGGAACCTCCGTTGCTGGCACGGCCCGCGCGCCACGCCGGCGCAACCACAGGCACGACCTGTGCGTTCCGCTGGCTTGGCCTCGTCCAGGGTCCCCTGAAACCTTGCCCTTCTCCGCTTTCACGCCAGGCATTGCCATGACCCTCCTGACCTTTGTCGGAAAACAGACCTCCTATGCGTGCGTCCAGACGCCCGACGGAGCGATTCCGATCCGGCTCGTGCCCGGGTGCTCTCCCGAGCAGTCGTTGCGTCTGTGGGCGGATGAGCAGCAGGCGAGAGCGGACCGGATCCATCGCAGTGTGAGCGCCGTAAGGCAAGCTGCCGACAGGTTCAACGACCGCATCGAGGCCAGCGCCTGCTCGCCACCTCAGCGGTCTTGAACGCACGACTGAACCTCGCAGTGACTGGCTTGCAGCCCGGCGCCCGCATGCTGCTTGGCGCCGGCATCCGCGGGTACGAGTAGCCGCCTGTTGCACGCGGGACGCATCGAGCTTAGATTCCGCGCGTGCGCCGCTATGGGAAGGTTTTGATGATGGCGGGGGCCTGTGCCCTCGCTGGCGTCCTCTTCGGGGCCGCCGACCCGGCGTGGGCGCAGCCCTCCTCCTGCGGGGTGGTCCTGATGCATGGCAAGTGGGGTACGCCGCAATCCCCTTACCTCCGGCCGGTGGCGGAAAAGCTGGCGCCCCACTGCAAGGTGATCCTGCTCGAAATGCCCTGGTCGAGGGACCGCCTTTATGATCGGCCCTACCCGGATGCACTCGACCAGGTCCGGCAGGCCGTACAGGCCTTGCGGCAGTCCGGGATACGATGGGTGGCCGTCGGAGGGCAGAGCTTCGGCGCGAACGCCTCGCTGGCCTACATGTCCCAGATCGGCGATGCCGACGCCCTGTTGCCCCTGGCCCCAGGTCATGTGCCCGAACACTTCCATCAGGATCCGGATATCCGACGCAGCGTCGACGAGGCCTGGCGTCTCGTTGCAGCAGGCAGGGGTGACCAGCGGGTTGAGATGACTGATATCAACCAGGGCCAACGTCGTTCGATCAGGACGTCGGCTGGCGCGCTGTGGAGTTATTTCAATCCTCAGGGCTGGGGGAACATGGGGTTGAGTGCGCGCGACAGCCGGAAGCCCGTACCAGTCTTCTGGGCGATCGGAACACTCGACCCCCTTTACGGCGCAGCATCGCAGGCCATCTATCAGAACCTGCCCGCGCACCCCGACAGCGAGTACCGGGAAGTCCGCGCCAGTCATGCGAACACGCCGGCAGCAGCGGCCGACGCGTTGGTGGACTGGGTCCTCGCCCGGTTGCGACCGTGAGCCGAGACGCCTTCCAGAGATCCCTTTTCCTGCCGAGTGGCGGGCTGGTCTGGCACGCCCGCGCGTTGCGTTTCCGCAGCGGCTGGAAGGATTACATGCTGGCGCTGGCGAACTGGCTCCAGTCGTGGCAGCACGATCGCAAGGACCTCCTGCTGCTGGGGCCCAGCGCGGGCTGGTGCCTCGATCCGCGATGGTTGACGCCCTACCGTACCCTGGTCGCCGTCGACCTCGATCCGCTGGCCCCCGTGCTGTTCAGGCTCAGGCACGGCCTCGAAATGCACAAGCATCAGGTGCGTATGCAATGGCACGCGATCGATGCCCTCGAGAACCTCGAAATGCTCCTGCACCGCCATCCGTCGCATGCAGTGCTGTTCTGCAATCTCCTCGGCCAGCACATCGTGCACAGCAAGAGCGTCGAACGAACCATGACAGTGCTGGGCCGGCTCAAGCATCAGTTGCGGGGGCGTGCCTGGGCTTCCTTCCACGACTGCCTGTCCAGGCCGTGGACCCGGGCGGAGAGCTGGCCTTCAGCATTCGTCCTGGAAGGCAACCACGGCAGCCTCGACATTGCCGAGCGGGCCGGTGTGTCGGGCACCTGGGAGGAGCACCTGACGACGGATGTATTTCCGGCAGGCGTACGCAAGCATTATTTTCCCTGGCTGATCACCTCCAGCCGGATGCACATCATCGAAGCGGGAGCCGTCGGGGGTTAGCCATGTCCCGACGGGTCCACCTTCAGCGCCTGGCCGGCAGTCGCACGCTCGACAGATCGCCACCCACGGTCAGTCCACCGCGAAAGCCACCGGCCCGCACCGCCTCGTCGTAGTCGGCCGCCGTGATCGCCCCCTTGGGTAGCCGATACGGCCCTTGTCGATCCGCACCCAGTGGAGGAATCAGGTGGGTCAGCATCAGATGCTGCGCGCCGGAACGCTGCGCCATGGCGCCCAGGTCAGTGGCCGTGCTCTGACGATGGTAGATCGGCGCGGGAAAACCGGTTCCGCCGCCCGGACCCATCACCGGGTGGATGACCGAGTGCACGATGACCTGGGCGCCACGGGACAGCGCCTCGACCTGCGCAGAGGTGGACGATGCGCGCGGGGGGGCGGGCGTGTCATTGCCCGCATCGCCGCCGATGACCACGCTTCCGGCAGGCGTGTCGACCCGATAGGACGCGTGGCCGGCCACGTGGGCCGAACGTACGGCCGTGACGCGGACGTCACCGCGGGACCACACGACCTGCGGCTCGTCAGACGAGGCAAAGATCCGGACGCTGGCAAGGTCCGCCGGTCCGCCTGCAGGCCGTTCCTTGTCCTCGGCGCGGCGCTGGGCGATCTCGCCCGACTGGATGTACGCATCCGCGGTGTGCGCGACCAGCTTCGCGCAGCTCATCGCGTATCCGCCGGGGGCAACGGCGTCACCCGCGCACACGACATCGATCTTCGGCCGCTTGTACTCCTGCATCCAGCGCATCTGGAGGAGGTCAGCCAGGCCATCAACGTGGTCGGAATGCACGTGGGTGATGAATACCGCACTGATATCCCCGGGCGTCGCACCGACCTGCGACAGGCGCATCGAGGTACCTCGACCCGCGTCGAACTGCAGGAATACCCCGCGGCAGTCGTTCGACTCGTCACCATAGCGCACCAACGTCCCCGAGCCCGCCAGCCCCTGGAAGGAAGAGGGTCCACCCTGGGTGCCGGTGAGCGTGATGACCATGCATGGCGCCGCCTGTGCCAGCGCAGGCATCCCCAGGAAGACGGACAGCACGAAACCGAACCTTGCGATGACCTGCTTCATTGGAGCTCCCCCTGGCTGCGCGGGTCCGGCCCGCTGGAATTGCATCGATGGTAAGCCATGGCCGACCGGAACGGCCCGGTCCGGACGTGCCTTGCACGCACCGGCGGCAGCGTGTCGCGGCGACGCATGCGACGTGACCGCCGGATGATCGACCCTGGACGCGCCGAGCCGGCGTACCGGGATCGCGGACTCCCTCGACACAAATGGCACAATCGCGGGTTGCGGCGGATGTGATCACCGTCCTGCGAGTGCCGGGGGCGACGCCCTGCCCGCTCCCGGTGCATCCGATTGTCCTCCACTGCCCACCCACACGGACCTGCGCATGCGCCCCCTGATCCCCTTGATGCTGTCAGCCTCCCTGACCGCCGGTGCGGTGCAGGCGGCCGAATCTTTCCCGGTCAAACCGGTGCGCATCATCACCGCCTCGCCCTCGACCACCGGCGACCTGCTCGCCCGGCAACTCGCACAGCAGCTGGCCGAGCGCTGGGGACAACCGGTCATCGTCGAGAACCGTGCAGGCGGCGCCGGCGTGCTGGCAGCGGAGATCGCGGCTCGCGCGTCCCCCGACGGCTACACGGTGCATCTCGGGCAACTGGGCTCTTTCGGCGCGGCGCCGAGCCTGCTCAGGAGCCTGTCCTACGACCCGATCAAGAGCTTCGCACCCATCACCCGCTTCGCCCAGGTGTCGCAACTGGTCATCTCGCATCCCTCGGTGCCAGCCACGACGCTGAAAGAGCTGATCGCCTACGCCAGGAGTCCGGCGAGCCGCATGAACTATGCCTCCGGCGGCATCGGTACGTCCGGACACCTGACGCTTGAGATGTTCAAGAGCGCCACCGGCGTCGAGATCCTGCACGTGCCGTTCCGGGGCGTGGGCGCCGCCCTCACCGCGGTGATCAGTGGCGAGGTGCAGATCGCCATGCTCCCGGTACCCGTCGCGCTGCCGCAGGTCAGGGCTGCAAAGGTGCGCGCGTACGCAATCACCTCCGACCGCAGGTCCGCCTCCGCCCCCGAGATCCCCACTGCCAGCCAGGGGGGCCTGCCGGCGTTCGAATCGACGACCTGGTTCGCGATGTTCGCGCCGGCGCGCACGCCAGGGCCGATCGTCACCCGCCTGAACCGGGACATGGTCGAGATCATCTCCTCCCCGGCGATGACGAGCTGGCTGCAGGCACAGGGCGCCGAGCCCACACCCGGTAC
>CANHBC010000091.1 GCA_947458835.1 Betaproteobacteria bacterium
ACCCGGGTTCGCAGGCTTTCTCGGGCAAACCGGGTCCGGGAAATTCGCGGGAAATCCGTGTCTGACCCGGGTTTCTAGGCTGCGGACTGCCGCAGGATCTGGACGAAGTCCGCGACGTCTTCCCACGCCTCGATCGCATCGACCGCGGCTTCCACCCGTCGTGCGCCCTCGGCGCTCAGCACATGCGCCGCCAGGCCGTGGAACTTGGCACGGATCTCCGATTCCGCGTACGGCCGTTCGAAGTCGCCGCGCGGCAGGTCGCAGGTGGCGGTAGCTGTGCGTCCGTCGCTCAACGTGACCGTCGCCCGCGAGGGCTTGCGGTGGGGAAGGGCCGTGGTCATCGCAGGGTCCTCCGCAATGTGCACGCGCTGGCGCATCGCCGCCCAGGCCGGATCGTGCACAGTGTCGTCGTTCAGGGTGTCGAAGCCGGTGCTGTTGAACAGGGCGAGTCCGGCTGCCGCGTGCGGCAGGGAGTAGCGCGAGGCGAAGTAGTTGGACGGCTGGCGTTCGTCCATCTTCGACGCGAACTGGTAAGTCTGGATGTCGATGCGTTCGATGCTGGCCGGGTCCGGACGCAGTATCGACAGCGCTTCTTCCAGCGCGTCGAGCGCCGAATGGATCGGGTTGCAGCAGGCGCGCAGGCGAAACCAGTTGCGCGTGATCTCCCAGCGGCTGCCCAGGTCCTGCAGCAGTTCGTCGGGCCGGAAGCCTTCGCCGACCAGGCGGCCGAGCGACAGCTCGATCGCGTCGGCCTGCGCCTCGAAGCCCGCCAGCGCGAGTTCCGGGGCGAGCGAGACGGCCTGGCCGCACATGCCGCCGGCGACGTTGAGTGCCGTGGCGCCGGCGATCGCGTCGGTGTAGCTCGGGGTGAGCATCAGCGTGGCACCCAGGCGTAGCGCAAGGCTGGTGCCAGCCGCGTCGAGCCCGCGCAGCCGTGCGCCAGCAGCCGATGCCCCGAGCAGCGTCGCCTGACCGTTCTGGTGGACGAGCGCCCGCGGGGTCATCGACAGCGACAGGCGGGCACCAGCGTCATAGCCGAGGATGATGGCGCCCAGCACGTCGCGGCCGGGCAGCCCCCGGGCTTCCGCGACGGCGAGCAGGCCGGGCAGGATCTGCGCTCCGCCCTGGAACATCACGAACCGATGTCCTTCGCACAGTTCGAGCGAGCGTGCGGCGATGCCGTTGACCAGCGCCACGCTGCGCGCGTCGCCGGTCGGCCAGCCTTCGGCGAACGCTGTGGCGCTGCTGGTGGCTCCTGCACCGCCCGGACCGAGGAGTCCGTGGCGCAGTTGCGCGACCTCGGGCCGGCGCGAGCCGGCGAGCATCACGCCCAGCGTATCCAGCAGCACCAGCCTCGCATGCCTGCGTACCTCCGCCGGGATCTCCTCCAGGCGCGTGCCGGCGACGAACCGTGCGAGTGCTTCAACCTGTCGTCCCATCGTCTGTTCCTTCGTGCAATGCCAGGTTCGGCAGCCCCGTCGCGCTGCCGGTTCAGCCGGCCAGCAGGTCGCCCAGCACTTCGCCGCGCCAGCCGTCCAGTTCAGGACTGCGTTCGCCACGCACCCATGCCTCCAGCATCCGGCGCGGGCAGACCAGCGCCGGCGGCAGGTCCAGTTCGGCCGCCCGCGCTGCAACCCGGTCGCGCGCCTGTGCCATGCGTTGTGCCGGCTCGCCGCGGATCGGCGGCGGGATCGGCGGCAGCGTCTGTTCGTCCTCGGCCAGCGGTGCTCCGAGCAGGTCGAACAGCGGCAGCAGTTCGCGCCTGGGGAAACTGCGCTGGCCGCGCATCCGTGCCGACAGCGCGTCACTGTCCGCCGGGGGTGACTCGACCAGGCTGGTGGCAAGCGCGTTGTCGAAGATCCAGGCGCGCGGCCGGTTGATCCGGCGGGCCAGCGCCTCTCGCCAGCGCAGCAGCCGCCGCAGCCGGGCCTGCACCTCGGGCGGCGACTTCCACAGCGCGGTGAAGGCAAGGTGGGGCTCATCGTCGGGCGCGGCACCGGCGCAAAGGCGGTCGCAATCCTCCTGGCACCAGGCAGCCATCCTGCGCTGCTCGAGCTTCGCCGCGAGCAGGTCATGCATGGCCGGGAGGTGCACGACGTCGATCGCGGCGTAGCGTTTCTGCTGTTCGGTGAGCGGCCGCTGGAGCCAGTCTGACCGGGTCTCTCCCTTGCCGATCTCGATGCCGAGCAGCGTCTGCACCAGCCGCTGATAGCCGATGCCCGCGCCGAGGCCGGCGAACGTGGCGGCGACCTGGGTGTCGAACAACCCGGCGAGCGGCGCACCGGCGACGGGTGCCAGCGCAACCAGGTCCTCGCTGGCGCTGTGCATGACCTTGATGCGGGCGGCATCGGTCAGCAGCGGCGCGAGCGCGGACAGGTCGCCGCAGCCGACCGGGTCGACCAGCACAGGCGCGCCGTCGGCCTGCAGTTGCACCAGCGCCAGTTCCGGCCAGAAGGTGCTGACCCGCATGAACTCGGTGTCTAGGCCGACCCGCGATGCACCGTGCAGCCGTCCGGCCAGTTCCACCAGGTGCGTTGCGGTGTCGATCCAGAGGGCGTTCGTGGCTTCGGTCGGTTCTGCGTTCGGTTCGGTCATGCGCGATCATAAGCCGTTGGCGCTCCGGGAGCTTGTCGCTACACTCACGGCCGCAGCCGGGCGCAACACCCGGCATCGATTTCCCGAAGGAGAGGCAGATGGCAGTCAACGGCGGCAGGGATGCGCACATGACGGTCGAGGGGCAGCACACCGCCGACCGCCCGGCAGGCCCGGCAACAAGCGGAGACGACGGCGCCAGCGCCGGCGCCGCGGTGCGCAGCCACCGCCGTGCCTTCCTGCAGGGTGCTGCCGCGTCGGCCACCGCGGCCGTGGCTGCGCCCGCGATCGCGCAGTCCGGCCCGTCGGTGCGCTGGCGGCTCCAGTCGAGCTTCCCGAAGAGCATGGACAACCTGTTCGGTGCGGCGCAGATGTTCTGCGAGCGAGTCGACCGGCTGACCGGTGGCCGCTTCCATATCCGGCCGTTCGCGGCGGGCGAGATCGTCGGTGGACTGCAGGTACTCGACGCCGTCCAGAACGGCACGATCGAGATGGGTCACACCGCAAGTTACTACTACATCGGCCGCAACCGGGCGCTGGCCTTCGACACCGCAGTACCGTTCGGGCTGAACGCGCGCCAGCAGAATGCCTGGATGTACTACGGCGGCGGCCTGGAACTGGTACGCGAGCTGATGCGCGAGTTCAACGTGATGAGCTTTCCGGCCGGCAATACCGGAGCGCAGATGGGTGGCTGGTTCCGGCGCGAGATCCGCTCGATGAAGGACATGCATGGGCTGCGCTTCCGCATCCCGGGCCTGGCCGGCGAGATGCTGTCGCGCATCGGCGTGCTTCCCCAGGTGATCGCGCCGGGCGAGATCTACTCTGCGCTCGAGCGTGGAACCATCGACGCGACCGAGTTGACCGGTCCCCACGACGACGAGAAGCTCGGCCTGGCCAAGGTCGCGAAGTTCTACTACTACCCCGGCTTCTGGGAAGGTGGCGCCCAGCTCTCGATGTACGTCGGCCTGAAGGAATGGGCGAAGCTGCCGCGCGAGTTCCAGCAGGCGATCGACACGGCCTCCGCCGAGGTCAACATCAGGATGCTCGCCGAGTACGACGCGAAGAACCCGCCTGCGCTCGCGCGCATCCGGAAGGCCGGCGTGCAGGTACTCCCGTTCCCCTCCGACGTGATGGCTGCCGCGCAGAAGGCTGCCTTCCACATGTTCGACGAGGAGGCCGCCAAGAACCCGTCGTTCGCGAAGATCTACGCCAATTGGCGCCCCTTCCGAGACGCCCAGCATAGCTGGCATCGTACCTCCGACCTGAGCTACGACAGCTTCGTGCTCAACCATCCGGTGGGTGCCCCACATCCGGCAGCGCCCGCGAAGAAGTAGACCTCTTCAAACCCGGGTCAGACACGGTTTTCCGTCCGGTTTTCCGTCAAGCCTGGGTCGGACACCGGAATCCGTGTCTGACCCGGGTTTTGGGTTTCTTTCGCGGCCTGCGGCCTAGCCCGTGAAGTTCAGCACCAGGCCAGGGAAGGCGATCAGCAGCCCGACCATGATCAGCTGGATGATGATGAACGGGATCGCGCCGAGGTAGATGTCGGTGGTCCGGATCGACGGTGGGGCGACGCTGCGCAGGTAGAACAGGGCGAAGCCGAACGGCGGGTGCATGAACGAGGTCTGCATGTTCACGGCGATCAGCACCGCGAACCAGACCAGGTCGATGCCCAGCTTGTCGGCCACCGGCCCGAGCAGCGGCAGCAGGATGAATGCGATCTCGAAGAAGTCGAGGAAGAACGACAGCAGGAAGATCAGCACGTTCACGAACACCAGGAAGCCGGTCTGGCCTCCGGGCAGTCCGGTGAGCAGATGCTCTACCCAGAGGTCGCCGTCCAGGCCTCGGAAGACCAGCGTGAAGATCGTCGCGCCGATCAGGATGAAGACCGCGAAGCTGGTAAGCAGGGTGGTCTGTTCCATCGCCTCGCGCAGCACGCGCATGTCCAGCCGGCGGTTCACCGCCGCCAGGCCGAGCGAACCGAGCGCCCCCATCGCAGCGGCCTCGGTCGGCGTGGTCAGGCCCATGAAGATCGCGCCGATCACCAGCAGCAGCAGGACGACCGCCGGCAGCAGGGCCTTGAGCACGCGCATCAGCAGGGCTCGGTCGCGCGGTTGCCGCTCGGACTCGGGGATCGCCGGTACCGCATCCGGGAACACCAGGGAGACCAGGAAAATGTACAGTGCATAGAGTCCGGTGAGCACCAGGCTGGGCACCAGCGCGCCGGCGTAGGCGTCGCCCACCGAGATGCCGAGTACCTCTGCCATCACGACCAGCACGATCGACGGCGGGACGATCTGCGCCAGCGTGCCGGAGGCCGCGATCACGCCGGTGGACAGGCGAGCGGAGTAGCCGTGCCGGATCATCACCGGCAGCGAGATCAGCCCCATCGCGATCACCGTGGCCGCCACCACGCCAGCCGGACCGCCGAGCAGCGCGCCGACGAAGATCACCGCATAGGCTATGCCGCCCTTCACCGAGGCGAACACCTGGCCCATGGTCTCGAGCATCTCCTCGGCGATGCCGCTTCGCTCGAGCACCACGCCCATGAAGGTGAAGAACGGGATCGCCAGCAGCGTCTGGTTCGACATGATGCCGAGCACGCGCTCGGGCAGGGCCTGCAGCAGTTGCGGGCCGAACGCGCCGGCCTCGATGCCGATCAGCGCGAACGCCAGCCCGACGGCCGCCAGCGAAAAGGCGACCGGATAGCCGACCAGCAGGAACACGACCATGGCCGCGAACATCGCCGGTGCGAGAAGTTCGATTCCCATCAGACGCTCCGGGTCACTGCAGTTCGCGTCGGTGCACCGGCGCCGGCGCCCGGCCGCGCAGGAAGGCTACCCGCTTGATGATCTCCGAGACGCCCTGCAGGGTGAGCAGCGCGAACGCGAGCGGGATCGCCAGCTTGATCGGCCAGCGCGGGAGCCCGCCGACATCGGGCGAACGCTCCCATACCTGGATCGACGATTCGACCATCGGCAGCGACAGCACCGTCAGCGCGATCGTGGTCGGCAGGAAGAACACCAGGCCGCCGACGATGTCGATCCATGCCTGCCGGCGCGGTGTCTGCCGGCCGTAAAGCACGTCCACGCGTACGTGTCCGTTGCGCGCCAGGGTGAAGGCGGCGCCGTACAGGAAGATGAGTGCGAACAGGTACCACTGGAGCTCCAGCAGCCCGTTGGTGCCGTAGCCGAACCCGTAGCGCAGGAGCGCGTTGGCGGTCGCCACCAGCACGACTACCAGGGTCAGCCAGCACACGACTTTTCCGATGCGCTCGTTCACCGCGTCTATCACCCGCGAGGCGCCCAGCAATGTTTCCAAGACCCCTCCGTCGGGAACCGATCCGGCCGTATGAGTACCATGCATCGGTCCTGCAAGCCAAGCACGCCGCGAGCCCGGGGGCGGCGCGAATGTTGCTAAAATCAACGCTTTGCAGCGTCCCGGAGTACCAGATGTTCAGCGAAAGAGACCGAATCGAAGGCTTCGACCCCGAACTGTGGACCGCGATGGAGCAGGAGCGCCAGCGGCAGGAGGACCACATCGAGCTCATCGCCTCCGAGAACTACGCCAGCCCGCGCGTGCTGGCTGCCCAGGGGTCCGTGCTGACCAACAAGTACGCCGAGGGCTATCCCGGCAAGCGCTATTACGGTGGCTGCGAGTTCGTCGATGTTGCCGAGACGCTGGCGATCGAGCGGGCGAAGCAGCTGTTCGGCGCACCGTTCGCGAACGTGCAGCCGCACTCCGGCGCGCAAGCCAACATGGGCGTCTACCTGGCGATGCTGTCGCCGGGCGACACCATCCTCGGCATGTCGCTCGCCCATGGCGGACATCTGACCCACGGGGCGACGGTCAATTTCAGCGGCAAGCTCTACCGCTCGGTCGCCTACGGGCTCGACCCGAAGACCGAGGCGATCGACTACGACCAGGTCGCGGCGCTCGCCCGCGAGCATCGGCCGAAGATGATCGTCGCCGGTGCCTCGGCCTACGCGCTGAAGATCGACTTCGAGCGCTTCCGCGCGATCGCCGACGAGGTGGGCGCGCTGTTCCTGGTCGACATGGCGCATTACTCCGGGCTGATCGCCGCGGGCGTCTACCCGAGCCCGGTGCCCTGCGCCGACTTCGTCACCAGCACCACGCACAAGACGCTGCGCGGGCCGCGCGGCGGGTTCATCCTGTCGCGCACCGAGGCCCACGCGAAGGCGGTCAACTCGGCCATGTTCCCGGGCGTGCAGGGCGGACCGCTGATGCACGTGATCGCCGCCAAAGCGGTGGCGTTCAAGGAGGCGATGGAGCCCTCGTTCCGCGACTACCAGCAGAAGGTGCTCGAGAACGCCCGCACCATGGCTTCGGTGCTGCAGGCGCGCGGCCTGCGCATCGTGTCCGGCCGCACCGACTGCCACCTGTTCCTGGTCGACCTTCGGCCGAAGAAGGTGACCGGCAAGGACGCCGAGGCGCTGCTTGGCACCGTGCACATGACGGTCAACAAGAACGCCATCCCGAACGACCCCGAGAAGCCGTTCGTGACCAGCGGGATCCGGCTCGGTTCGCCGGCGATGACCACGCGCGGCTTCGGCCCGGCTGAGGTGACCGAGGTGGCCAACCTCATCGCCGACACGCTCGATGCGCCCGCCGACCCTGCCGTGGCCGAGCGGGTGCGCGATGCGGTCAAGGCACTGTGCGCACGCTTCCCGGTGTACGGTGCCTGAGCGCAGGCAGCCGTCGGTGCGGCGGCTCCCGGTAACCGGGCGATGAAATGCCCCTGCCCGAAAGGCAGCGACACCAAGGTCATCGATTCGCGCGAAAGCGATGACGGCAAGGCCATCCGCCGCCGCCGTGCCTGCCTGTCCTGCGACAAGCGGTTCACGACGTTCGAGAAGTTCGAACTGCGGATGCCGCACATCATCAAGGGCAGCGGCATCCGTGAGGAGTACGACGAGGACAAGCTGCGGCTGGGCTTCGAGCGGGCCCTGCACAAGCGGCCGGTGCCGGTCGAGTACGTCGACGCGGCCGTCGACCGCATCAGCCAGAAGCTGCTGTCGATGTCCGAGCGCGAAGTCGACTCGCGAAAGGTCGGGGAACTGGTGATGCAGGAACTGCGCAAGCTCGACAAGGTCGGCTACATCCGATTCGCCTCGGTGTACCGCGATTTCCAGGACGTCGACGACTTCCGCGACGCGATCAAGGAAGTGCAGCAGCAGCCGGCGCGCAGGCGCCGCCCGGCCTGAGCGCCTTGGCCTCCGACATCGACCCGCCCGGCGCGCCCGGCGGCAGCGACCGGCACTGGATGGCGCGCGCGCTGGAACTGGCCGCGCACGGGCTGTTCACCACCACGCCCAACCCGCGCGTGGGCTGCGTGCTGGTGCGGGACGGGCGCGTGCTCGGCGAGGGGTTCCATGCCGTCGCTGGAGGGCCGCATGCCGAGGCGGCCGCGCTCACCTCGGCTGCCGCGGCCGGCAACGACGTGCGCGGCGCGACCGCCTACGTGACGCTGGAACCCTGCAGCCACTTCGGCCGTACCCCGCCGTGCGCCGATGCACTGGTCGCCGCCGGCGTCGCGCGCGTCGTCGCAGCGATGGAAGACCCGAATCCCAAGGTCGCCGGCCGCGGGTTTGCCCGGCTGCGCGACGCCGGCATCGAGGTGGCCGTTGACACCGAAGCGGCCGCGGCGCTCGACCTGAACCTCGGGTTCGCGTCACGCATGGCGCGCGGCAGGCCCTGGGTCCGCCTCAAGGTCGCGGCCAGCCTGGACGGACGCACCGCGCTGTCGAACCGGGTGAGCCAGTGGATCACCGGCGAGGCGGCCCGCGCCGACGGGCACCACTGGCGCGCGCGCGCCTGCGCGGTGCTCACCGGCATCGGTACCGTGCGCGAGGACGATCCGCGGCTCACCGTGCGCGCGGTGCAGACGCCGCGCCAGCCGCTGCCGGTGGTGGTCGATTCCCGGCTGCAGCTGTCGCCGCAGGCAGCGCTGCTCGCCGGTGGCCGCGCGCTGGTGTTCGCCGCGGTGGACGATCCGTCGGCGCGGGCGGCGCTGCAGGCCCGAGGTGCCGAGGTGGTGATCTGTCCGAACGCCGCCGGCAAGGTCGACCTGCACGCGATGCTGCTGGAACTCGGACGGCGCGGGATCAACGAAGTGCTGGTGGAGACCGGGACGCGACTCAACGGCTCGCTGCTGCGCGAGGGGTGCGTCGACGAACTGCTGGCCTACCTCGCGCCCTCGCTGCTCGGCGAGCGTGCGCTGGGCATGTTCGACTTGCCCGCGATGCATGAACTCGCACAGCGTGCCACGCTACGATTCACCGATGTCGCCCGGGTCGGGGACGACCTTCGCCTGCGGGCGAGGGTGGAGCACGTGCCCGGGCCGTTCCAGCACACGTAGCGCGTCGGCCCAGCCGGCCCGCCAGAAAGGTCGTCCGCCCATGTTCACAGGGATCATCGCCGCCGTCGGCACCATCGTCGAGCGCTCGCCGCTGGCCGGTGGCCAGCGCATCGTCATCGATACCGCCGGGCTGGGCCTGGACGACGTCGCGCTCGGCGACAGCATCGCCGTCGACGGTTGCTGCCTCACCGTGGTCGATCGTTCGCACGCGCGCGCCGCGTTCGACGTCTCGCTCGAATCGATCGCGCGTACCGCCGGCTTCGACCTCGGGCGGAAGGTCAACCTCGAGAAGGCGCTGCGGCTGGCCGACCGGCTCGGCGGCCACCTGGTCAGCGGCCATGTCGACGGCGTGGGCACGATCCGCGAGTTCAGCCAGGTCGGCGAGAGCTGGAAACTGGTTGTCGAGGCACCTCCGGGCCTGGGCCGCTACATCGCGGAAAAGGGTTCGATCACGGTCAACGGCATCAGCCTGACCGTGAACGCGGTGCAGGACGGTCCCGGAGAGCCGGGCGAGCGGACCACGCGTTTCGCGATGAACATCATCCCGCACACGCTGCAGATGACCAACCTGGGTGCGCAGTCGGTCGGTTCCCGGGTCAACCTCGAGATCGACCTGGTCGCGCGCTACGTCGAGCGGCTGCGCGGATAAGGTGGGTCGGACGCGATCGGCGTGCCCAGCACGTCGATCCGGGAGATAATCGGCGGTTTTCCCGTTCCCGACCCTCCATGTCCATCGCCAGCACAGCCGAAATCATCGAAGAGATCCGTGCCGGGCGCATGGTGGTCCTGGTCGACGAGGAAGACCGCGAAAACGAGGGCGACCTCGTGATGGCCGCCGAGTTCGTGACCCCCGAGGCGATCAACTTCATGGCCCGCTACGGACGGGGCCTGATCTGCCTGACGCTGACCGAGGCCCGCTGCCGGCAGCTCGACCTGCCGCTGATGGTGCGCGACAACCGGTCGCCGATGGGCACCAACTTCACGATGTCGATCGAGGCGGCCGAGGGCGTGACCACCGGCATCTCCGCGCATGACCGGGCGCATACCGTGCGCACCGCGGTTCGTCCCGACGCATCGCCGGCCGACCTGGTGCAGCCGGGGCATATCTTCCCGCTGCGTGCGCAGCCCGGCGGAGTGCTGGTGCGCGCCGGCCACACGGAGGCCGGCTGCGACCTGGCGCAGATGGCCGGTGTGGAGCCCGCTTCGGTGATCTGCGAGATCCTGAAGGACGACGGCACCATGGCCCGGTTGCCGGACCTGCTGGTGTTCGCCGAGGCGCACGGGCTCAAGGTGGGCACCATCGCCGACCTGATCCAGTACCGGTCGCGCACCGAGTCGCTGATCGAGCGCGCCGGCGAGCGCGACATCGAGACCGCCTACGGTCCATTCCGGCTGGTCACCTTCCGTGACCGCATGGCCACCGCGACCCACCTCGCACTGGTCTACGGCACGCCGAAGGCCGGTGACGAAGTGCTGGTGCGGGTGCACGAACCGATTTCGCTGGTCGACCTGCTCGATGCCGGCAGCGCGACGCATTCATGGAACGTCCATGCGGCGATGCAGGCCGTGGTGAAGGCCGGCTGCGGCGCGATCATCCTGCTGCACCGTCCGGAGACGCCCGAGCAGTTGCTGGAACGGGCGACGCGCGCCGGTCCGCCGCCGCGGCGGGGCCGCATGGATCTTCGCGACTACGGCATCGGCGCGCAGATCATCCGCCAGCTGGGCATCACGCGCATGCGCGTGCTCTCGCAGCCGCGCCGCATGCCGAGCATGACCGGCTTCGACCTCGAAGTGACCGGCTATCTGCTCCCCGACGGCCCGGTGCCGGTGGCCGATGTCGCCGGTCAGCCCCACCTGCCGAACCGCTGAACCGCGCCGCCTGCCCGCGCCGCCTCCTCCAGGACCCCCGATGACCGCCAGACCCGTACTTGCCCGAAACGCGTTTCCCCCCGATTTCGCCGGCGCCACGCTGCGCATCGGTATCGTCCAGGGGCGCTTCAACGAGGCGATCGGCGCCGCCGAGCTGTCGGCCTGCCGCGCTGAACTGGAGCGACTGGGCGTGCCCCCCGACTGCATCGTGCACTGCACGGTGCCGGGGGCGCTCGAGATTCCGCTGGTGCTGCAGAAACTCGCGCAGACCGGTCGCTTCGATGCGCTGGTCGCGCTCGGCGCGGTGATCCGGGGCGAGACCTACCATTTCGAGGTGGTCTCGAACGAGGCCTGCGCGGGCGTGTCCAGCGTGGCGCTCGATACCGGCATACCGGTGGCCAACGGCATCCTGACCACCAACACCGACGAACAGGCCGAAGTACGTGCCGCCGAGAAGGGGCGCGACTGTGCGCGTGCGGCGGTCGAGATGGCCAACCTGCTGCGCGGCATCGACGATGCCGCGCGCTGAGCGCCGCCCCGGTACTGCCGGGCCAGGCAAGGCGCGGATGGCGCGCCACCGCGCACGCGAGTTCGCGCTGCAGGGCGTCTACCAGTGGCTGGTCGCGGGCGGTGAACCGTGGGACATCATCCGCGACCTGCGCGAGGATGACGAGTACGCCGCCGCCGACGCGGCCTTCGTCGAGCGCCTGGTGGGCGGCGTGATCTCGGATGCCGACGAATTGTCGGACTGGATGCAACCTTTCCTCGACCGGCCGGTCAATGCAGTGAGCCCGGTCGAGCGCGCGATCCTGATGCTGGCCGCCTTCGAACTGCGTACCGCACCGGAGGCGGAGTTCGGCGCGCCCTACCGGGTGGTGATCAACGAAGCCGTCGAGCTGGCCAAGGTGTTCGGCGGGACCGACGGGCACAAGTACGTGAACGGGGTAGTCGACAAGCTGGCCGGTACGGTGCGCGCGGAAGAACGCGCTGCCCAGCCCGGGCGGCAGGATCGCTGATCCCGGATCGACAACGCTGGAGCGGACGATGCTTTCGATAAAGGTGCGGGTCTACCTGTTCTACGTGGCGGCGGTGGCCTTCGTGTCGATCGGCATGTGGCTGATCGGCGCCGGCCTGTTCAGCACCGGCGGCTTCACCGCGCTGGTGGTTGGCGGCCTGATGCTCGCCACCGGCGTGGTCGACTTCGCGATGGGGCGCTACCTGCAGCGGATGTACCTGAACCCGGCTGCGCAGCCTGCCGCGGATGCCAGCGCCGGGACCCCGGCCAGCGGGCAGGGCAGCGCCGGCGCGCCGGGTGGCGGCAGCGCAGGCTGAGATGGCTGGCCGGGGCGGGACGGGCGGCGAGTTCGGCCTGATCGCCCGGCACTTCACCTGGCCCGCACCCTCCGCGGACCTCGGCATCGGCGACGACGCGGCGCTGCTTCGCGTTGCCCCTGGCATGCAGCTGGCGGTGTCCACCGACCTGCTGGTCGAGGGCACCCATTTCCTGCGCGGGACCGACCCCGCCCGGCTGGGTCACAAGTCGCTCGCCGTGAACCTGTCCGACATGGCGGCGATGGGAGCGACCCCGCGCTGGGCGACACTCGCGCTTGCGCTGCCAGCGGTCGACGACGACTGGCTGGGCGCTTTCGCCGATGGCTTCCGGGCGCTGGCCGGCCTGCATCGCACCGAACTGGTCGGCGGTGACACCACGCGCGGTCCCCTGTCGATCTGCGTGACCATCTTCGGCGAGGTCCCGGCCGGGCAGGCGCTGCGGCGCGAGGGGGCCCGCGAGGGGGACGAGGTCTGGGTATCGGGCACCCTCGGCGATGCCGCGATCGGCCTGGCGCTGTTGACCGGCGCGCCCGCGCCGGCGCTCGGCCCCGAGGCCGCCCGGCACTGCATCGAACGGCTCGAGTCGCCGCAGCCGCGGGTGGCACTCGGTATCGCGCTGCGTGGCGTGGCCAGTGCGGCGCTCGATGTCTCCGACGGCTTCGTCGCCGACCTCGGCCACATCCTCGACCGATCGGGCGTCGGCGCACGGATCGAGCGCGAACGGTTGCCGTTGTCGGCGGCGCTGGCGCCGTTCGCGCAGGCGCCCGAGGTGCAGGCCGCGCGGTCGGGCGGCGGCGACGACTATGAACTGTGCTTCACCGCCCCCGCCACGGCGGCAGACGCCGTACGGCGGGCCGCGTGCACGGCGGGCGTTACGGTGACGCAGGTCGGTCGCGTCGTCGCCGGGCGCGGGCTCACACTCGTCGATGGAGCTGGCCGGACGGTGGTCCCGGACCGCGGCGGGTACGACCACTTTGGCTGAGCCCACGCCCGCGACGGACCCCGCACCGGCGCCGTCGGCGTCGCGCCGGGTGCCGGATGCGCGCTGGGTGTTGTCCAGCCCGGCCGCCTTCATTGCGTTCGGCGCTGGCAGCGGCCTCGCGCCGCGCGCGCCCGGCACGGCCGGGACGCTGGCGGCGTTCCCCCTGCACCTGCTGCTGGGCTGGCTGCTTGCGCCCGGTCTGCACCTGGCGGCCGTGGTCCTGGTGTTCCTGCTTGGCACATGGGCCTGCGCCGCGGCCGGTCGTGCGCTGGGCACGGACGACCATGGCGGCATCGTGATCGACGAGGTTGCCGCCTTCCTGCTGGTGCTCTGGTGGGTGCCGGCGACCGCGACCGCCTGGGTGGCCGCGTTCGTCCTGTTCCGGCTGTTCGACATCTGGAAGCCGCAGCCCATCCGCTGGTTCGACCGCAACCTGAAGGGCGGCTTCGGCGTGATGTTCGACGACCTGCTCGCCGCGCTGGCGACGTTGCTTGTGTTCGCCATCCCCGCTATCGTCGGCACATGACCCTCGACGACCCGTCCCTGTACCAGCTCTCCGAACATGTCGGCCGCGCACTGTCGGCGCGCGGGCTGATGCTCGCCACCGCCGAGTCCTGCACCGGTGGCTGGGTCGGGCAGGTGCTGACGATGATCCCGGGCAGCTCCGAGTGGTACGAGCGCGGCTTCGTCACCTACACCTACCTGTCCAAGATGGAGATGCTCGGCGTCCAGTCTTCGACGCTCGAGACGTTCGGAGCGGTGAGCGAGCAGACCGCGCTCGAGATGTCGCGCGGCGCAGTCGAGCGCAGCCGGGCTCAGGTGGCCCTGTCGATCACCGGCGTGGCCGGGCCCGGCGGCGGCACGCCGGACAAGCCGGTGGGAACCGTATGCTTCGGCTGGTCCTTCCTCGACGGCCGCAACCGCACCGAGACGATGTGCTTCCCGGGCGACCGCGATGCGGTACGCCGGCAGTCGGTCCAGCACACGCTCCGGCGACTGCTCGACCAGCTGCTGGCCTGAGCGTCGGGTCGGGCGCACACGATCGAAGGAATACCCGCATGGCACGCAAGGCGAACACGATGGCAGTCACCCCGCGCCCGGACCCATCCGGCGCCGAATCCCGAGCCTTGCGGCCGCAGCAGCGCTTCGACTATTCGGCGATCGTCGATCGTCCCAGGCTGCGCCTGCCGCGCGGTGTGCGCCTGATCGTCTGGCCGGTGGTCAACATCGAGGAATGGAGCATCGATCGGCCGATGCCGCGCGGCGTCTCCAACGCGCCCGGCGGCCAGGCGAGCATCCCGGACACTCAGAACTGGGGCTGGCACGAGTACGGCATGCGCGTGGGCTTCTGGCGGCTGGCCGAGTCGCTGGCGAAGCATCGCATCCGGCCGACGCTGTCGATCAACGCCAAGGTCTGCGAGACCCGCCCTCGGGTCGCGCAGGCGGCGCTCGATGCCGGCTGGGAGTTCATGGCGCACTGCTACGAGCAGATGCCGATCCAGGCGGTGGCCGACCAGCCGGCGATGATGCGCCACACGATCGAGGTACTCGAGAAGTTCACCGGACGCCGGCCGACCGGCTGGCTCGGGCCGGGCCGCGGCCAGACCTGGGCCACGCCCGACCACATCGCCGACAACGGCTTCACCTGGTTCGGCGACTGGGTGATGGACGATCAGCCGTTCTGGGTGAAGACCGCCAGCCGCCCGCTGCTCTCGATCCCGTATTCCGTCGAACTCAACGACATCACCATCATGCTGACCGGCCTGCACGAGTCCGATGCCATGCTCAAGCGGGCCCGCGACGCGTTCGACCAGCTCTACCGCGAATCGGCGAAGCAGCCGAGGGTGCTGTCTTTCGGCGTGCATCCATACATCTCGGGTGCGGCGCACCGCGCGAAGTATTTCGATGCGATGCTGCGCTACCTGCGCAGCCACAAGGACGTGGTGTTCTGGCAGGGCGAGCAGATCTTCGAGTGGTTCAGCGCCCAGGTGAAATCCTGATCGGCGGGCTGCCGGAAGCCGTCCTCGCACGAAAAGCTTGCATTGGCGACCGGATACCGTATAAATTTACGGTATGGACGGTCTGACCCCACGCCAGCAGGAAATCCTCGACTTCATCCGCGGTTTCGTGGAGTCCGAGGGCATGCCGCCGACTCGCGCCGAACTGGCCCGGGCGTTCGGCTTCCGTTCCCCGGCCTCGGCCGAGGAACACCTGCGTGCGCTCGAGAAGAAGGGCGCGATCACGCTGTCGGGCATGGCGCGCGGGCTGCGGCTCACCGAGCCGTCCGGTCTGCCGCTGGTTGGCCAGGTCGCCGCGGGCGCGCCGCTGCTCGCCGCGGAGAACGTGGTCGGGCATTACCCGGTCAACCCGAGCCTGTTCAAGCTGCGCGCTGACTACCTGCTGAAGGTGCGCGGCTGGAGCATGCGCGATGCCGGCATCCTCGACGGCGACTGGCTGGTGGTGCACAAGGCGAGCGAGGCGCGCGACGGGCAGATCGTCGTCGCGCGCGTCGACGATGAAGTCACCGTCAAGCGCCTCAAGCGCAAGGCCGGCCGTGCCTACCTGATCGCCGAGAACCCCGACTTCTCGCCGATCGTGATCGAACTCGCCCGTACACCGCTCGTGATCGAAGGGATCGCGATCGGCGTGGTGCGGGACCTCAACGCCGTCTGAATGCAGTGGAAAGCCCGTCGTCCGAACCGCTCGTAATGCCCGCCAACGCCCGTTTTCCGGCCCGAACCCGACAGAAGAGGATGCGATAATGCCGCCTGACTCAGGAGTACACCAGCAGATGGATACCAACAAGCAGAAGGCACTGGTCGCCGCCCTGTCGCAGATCGAGAAGCAGTTCGGCAAGGGTTCGATCATGAAGCTCGGCACGGCCGAGGTGAACAAGGAGATCGAGGTCGTCTCGACCGGCTCGCTCGGGCTCGACCTCGCGCTGGGCATCGGTGGCCTGCCGCGCGGGCGGATCATCGAGATCTACGGTCCGGAGTCCTCGGGCAAGACCACGCTGACCCTGCAGGCCATCGCCGAGATGCAGAAGCTCGGCGGCACCGCGGCCTTCATCGACGCCGAGCACGCGCTCGACCCGCAGTACGCGCGCAAGCTTGGGGTGCAGATCGAAGACCTGCTGATCTCCCAGCCCGACAGCGGCGAGCAGGCGCTCGAGATCGCCGACATGCTGGTTCGCTCCGGCTCGGTCGACATCGTGGTCATCGACTCGGTAGCGGCGCTCACGCCGAAGGCCGAGATCGAAGGTGACATGGGCGACCAGCTGCCGGGCCTGCAGGCCCGGCTGATGTCCCAGGCGCTGCGCAAGCTCACCGCCAACATCAAGCGCTCGA
>CANHBC010000092.1 GCA_947458835.1 Betaproteobacteria bacterium
CCGCGGACGCAGGCACGCCCGCAGCCTCCGGAGCCGGTGCCGGCGCGGCAAAGTGAATCCGTCGCGGCTGTTCATCCAGCGCCCCGTCGCGACGTCGCTCGCGATGCTGGCCATCCTGCTGTCGGGCCTGCTGGCGTGGCGGCTGCTGCCGCTGTCCGCGCTGCCGCAGGTGGACTATCCGACGGTACAGGTGGTCACGCTCTATCCCGGGGCCAGCCCGGATATCGTCGCCTCGGTGATCACCGCGCCGCTGGAGCGGCAGTTCGGGCAGATGCCCGGGCTGGAAGAGATGTCGTCGAGCAGTTCCGGTGGCGCGTCGGTGATCACGCTGCGCTTCTCGCTCGGACTGGATCTCTCCATCGGCGAACAGCAGGTGCAGGCGGCGATCAACGCCGCGTCCAACCTGCTGCCGCCGGACCTGCCGGCCCCGCCGATCTACAACAAGGTCAACCCGGCCGATCCGCCGATACTGACCCTCGCCGTCACCTCGCCGACCCTGCCGCTGCCCCGGGTGCGAGACCTGATCGAGACACGGATCGCGCAGCGGATCGCCCAGGTGCCCGGCGTGGGCCTGGTGACCATCGCCGGCGGGCAGCGGCCCGCCGTCCGGGTACGCATCAATCCCGCCGCCCTCGCCGCCTACCGGCTGAACCTGGACGACGTGCGCACCGCGATCGCGGCGTGGAACGTCAACCAGCCCAAGGGCAGCTTCGACGGCCCGCTGGAGGCCTCGACGATCGACGCCAACGACCAGTTGCGCAGCGCCGCCGAGTACCGCGACCTGACCCTGGCCTTCCGCAACGGCGCACCGGTGCGACTGCGCGAGGTCGCCGAGGTGGTCGACGGCGCCGAGAACAGCCGGTTGGCGGCCTGGAGCGGATCGACCCCGGCGATCATCCTGTCGGTGCAGCGGCAGCCAGGCGCCAACGTGATCCAGGTCGTCGACGCCATCAATGCGATGCTGCCGCAGGTCACCGCCGGCCTGCCGGGCGCGGTCGAGGTGTCGGTGCTGACCGACCGGACGGTAACCATCCGGGCGGCGATCGCCGACACCGAGTTCGAACTGCTGCTGGCAATCGTGCTGGTGATCGTCGTCATCTTCCTGTTCCTGCGCAGCCTGCCCGCCACGCTGATCCCCAGCCTCGCCGTGCCGCTGTCGCTGGTGGGCACGTTCGGCGTGATGTACCTCGCCGGCTTCTCGATCAACAACCTGACCCTGATGGCGCTGACCATCGCCACCGGCTTCGTGGTGGACGATGCCATCGTGATGATCGAGAACATCGCGCGCCACGTCGAGGCGGGAAAGTCGCCGATGGAAGCCGCGCTCGCCGGGGCGGGCGAGATCGGCTTCACCATCATCTCGCTCACCTTCTCGCTGATCGCCGTGCTGATCCCGCTGCTGTTCATGGGTGACGTAGTGGGCCGCCTGTTCCGCGAGTTCGCGATCACGCTGGCGGTGGCCATCCTGATCTCGGCGGTGGTCTCGCTCACCCTCACGCCGATGATGTGCGCCCGTCTGCTCAAGGCGAAGGCCGAACAGGCGCCGGGGCGGCTGTACCGGGCCGGCGAGCGGATGCTGGAGTCGGTGGTCGCTGCCTACGGCCGTGCGCTCGACCGCGTACTCGCGCACCAGGCACTGACACTGCTGGTGGCCGCAGCCACCCTGCTGCTGACCGTGCTGCTCTGGATCGCCGTGCCCAAGGGGTTCTTCCCGGCGCAGGACACCGGCCTGCTGCAGGGCATCACCCAGGCACCGGCGTCGGTGTCGTTCCAGGCGATGTCCGAGCGCTCGCAACGTCTGGCCGCGGTGCTCGAGAAGGACCCGGCGGTGGCCAGCCTGACCAGCTTCATCGGCGTGGATGGCGTCAACGCGACGCTCAACACCGGACGCCTGCTGATCAACCTGAAGCCGCTGGCGGAACGGGGCGAGCGCGCGCCCGAAGTGATGGCACGCCTGCTCGACCGCGCGCGCGAAGTGCCGGGGATCGAACTGTCGCTGCAGGCGGTGCAGGACCTGTCGATCGAGGACCGGGTCAGCAAGGCCCCCTTCCAGTTCACCCTGCAGGACAGCGACCCGGCGAAGATCGCCGAATGGGCGCCCAGGCTCACCGAGCGGCTGAGTGCGCTGCCGCAGCTGCAAGCGGTCGGCAACGACCTGCAGCAGGGCGGCCTGCAGGCCTGGGTCGAGATCGACCGGGATACGGCCGGCCGGCTCGGGCTTTCCGTGCAGCAGGTCGGCAACGCGCTCTACAACGCATTCGGCCAGCGACTGGTGTCGACGATCTTCACCCAGTCGAACCAGTACCGGGTGGTGCTGGAGGTCGATCCGGCGCTCGCCCGCGGTCCGCGCGGCATCGAGTCGATCCACCTGGTGCAGCCCGGCGGCGGCTCGCTGCCGCTGTCGGCGATCGCACGGGTGGAAGAACGGCAGTCACCGCTGCTCATCTCGCGGCTGTCGCAGTTCCCGTCCTCGACCTTGTCCTTCGCCGTCGCGCCCGGCCACTCGCTCGGCGAGGCGGTCCGGGCGATCCGCGCCGCGCAGGCGGAGCTCGGCCTGCCCGCGAGCATGACCAGCACCTTCCAGGGCGCGGCGCGCGCGTTCGAGGCCTCGCTGTCGAACACCCTGCTGCTGGTGCTGGCCGCCATCATCACCATGTACATCGTGCTCGGCGTGCTCTACGAGAGCTTCATCCATCCGGTGACCATCCTGTCGACCCTGCCCTCGGCAGCGATCGGGGCGCTGGCGGCGCTGATCCTCGCCGGCTCGGAGCTGTCGATCGTGGCCATCATCGGGATCATCCTGCTGATCGGCATCGTGAAGAAGAACGCGATCCTGATGATCGACTTCGCCCTCGATGCCGAGCGCCGGCACGGCCTGCCGCCCCGCGAGGCGATCCGCCAGGCGTGCCTGCTGCGGCTGCGTCCGATCCTGATGACCACCTTCGCGGCCCTGTTCGCTGCGCTGCCGCTGATGCTCGGCAGCGGCACTGGCTCGGAACTGCGCAACCCGCTCGGGCTGGTCCTGGTCGGCGGACTGCTGGTGAGCCAGGTGCTCACGCTGTTCACCACGCCGGTCATCTACCTCGCGTTCGACCGCATGGCGCGCTGGCGGCGCGGCGGCGCGGGCCGGACGGCATGACCCCGCCGGGCCGCAACCTCAGCGCGCCGTTCATCGCGCGACCGGTGGCCACCGTGCTGCTCGCGCTGGCGATCCTGCTCTCCGGCTGGGCAGCGTTCACCCAGCTGCCGGTGTCGCCGCTGCCGCAGGTCGACTTCCCGACCATCGTGGTCAATGCCTCGCTGCCCGGTGCCAGCCCGGAGACCATGGCGGCCACGATCGCCACGCCGCTGGAGCGCACCCTCGGCCGGATCGCCGGGGTCACCGAGATCACCTCCTCGAGCTCGCTCGGCACCACGCGCATCACGATCCAGTTCGACCTGTCGCGCGACATCCGCGACGCGGGCAACGACGTGCAGGCCGGGATCAACGCCGCGCGCTCCCTGCTGCCCACCGGCATGCCGAGCAACCCGACCTGGCGCAAGGTGAACCCGGCCGACGCACCGATCGTGATCCTCGCGCTCACCTCGCCGACGCTGTCGCGCGGACAGATGTACGACGCCGCCTCCACCGTGCTCGCGCAGCGGCTGGCGCAGGTCGACGGTGTCGGGCAGGTCACCGTCGGCGGCAGCGCGCTGCCCGCGGTGCGCGTGGGCCTCAACCCGGACGCACTGGCGCGGCACGGCCTGGGCAGCGAGGAAGTGCGCGCCGCGATCGCGGCGGCCAACGCGAACCGGCCGAAGGGCTCGGTCGAGGACGGCGAGCGGGCCTGGCAGGTCGGCGCCAACGACCAGGCCCGCACCGCCGCCGAATACATCCCACTGATCGTCGGCTACCGCAACGGCAGTGCGATCCGGCTAGGCGACATCGCACAGGTCGCGGACTCGGTGCAGGACGTGCGCAACGCCGGGCTCGCCAATGGCCGGCCGGCGGTGCTGCTGGTGGTGAACCGGCAGCCGAACGCCAACATCATCGATACCGTCGACCGGATCCAGGCGCTGATGCCGCTGCTGCGCGCCTCGATCCCGGACAGCATCCAGCTCGACATCGTGCAGGACCGCACCCCCACCATCCGCGCCTCGCTGCGCGAGGTCTGGCATACCCTGCTGATCGCGATCGTGCTGGTGATCGGCGTCACCTTCGTGTTCCTGGGCCAGTGGCGCGCGGCGCTGGTGCCCGCGGTCGCGGTGCCGGTGTCGCTGGTGGGCACGCTGGCAGTGATGTACCTCGCCGGGTTCTCGCTGAACAACCTGTCGCTGATGGCGCTCACCATCGCCACCGGATTCGTCGTCGACGACGCGATCATCGTGCTGGAGAACACCACCCGCCACATCGAGGAAGGCATGGCACCGATGCGCGCAGCGCTGGTCGGGGCAAGCGAGGTCTCGTTCACCGTGGTGTCGATGACCCTGTCGCTGGTCGCAGTGTTCATCCCGATCCTGTTCATGGGCGGACTGATGGGACGCCTGTTCCGCGAGTTCGCCATCACCCTGTCCGCGGCGGTGCTGGTATCGCTGGTGGTGTCGCTGACGGTCACGCCGATGATGTGCGCCCGGCTGCTCAAGGCGCGCCCGGCCGGCGGCGCAGGCGCGCCGCGCCGCAACGTCGTGGTACGCGGTGCCTCGCGCGCCTGGCGCGCGATGGTGGACGGGTATTCGGCCAGCCTGTCGTGGGTGCTGGACCATGCCTGGCTGATGCTGCTCATCCTGGTAGCGACCATCGGCCTGAACGTCTGGCTGTACGGCGTGGTGCCCAAGGGCTTCTTCCCGCAGCAGGATACCGGCCGGATGGTCGGTTCACTGCGTGCCGACCAGAGCAGTTCGTTCCAATCGATGCAGGGCAAGCTCGAGGCCTTCGTCGAGATCGTCCGGCAGGACCCGGCGGTCGAGAACGTGGTCGGCTTCACCGGCGGCGGCGCGCGCAACACCGGCTTCATGTTCATCACGCTCAAGCCGCTGTCCGAGCGCCGGCTGTCCACCGACCAGGTCATCGCACGACTGCGGCCGCAGCTCACCCGGGTGCCCGGCGCACAGCTGTTCCTGTCGGCGGTGCAGGACCTGCGCGCCGGCGCCCGCGAGTCCGGCGCACAGTTCCAGTACACGCTGCTCGCCGAGGAGCTTTCGGTGCTGCGTACGTGGGAGCCTCGGCTGCGCAACGCATTCGCCGCGCTGCCTGAACTGGCAGATGTCAACACCGACATCCAGGATCGGGGCGAGCAGACGACCCTCACCATCGACCGCGACGCGGCCGCGCGCCTCGGGCTCGACATGCGACGCATCACCGCTTCGCTGAACAACGCCTTCGGCCAACGCCAGGTGTCGACTATCTACAACCCGCTCAACCAGTACCGGGTGGTGATGGAGGTCGAGTCGCGCTACCGGCAGAGCCCGGAGGTGCTGCGCGACTTCAACCTGGTCACCGCCGACGGCCGTACCGTGCCGCTGTCGCGGATCGCGCGGTTCACGCCCACCAACGCGCCGCTGTCGATCTTCCACCAGGGCGGGTTCGCTTCAGCCACCACCTCGTTCAACCTGCCCCCCGGGGTGTCGCTCTCCGATGCCCGGGCAGCGATCGACCGCACGTTCGCTCAGATCGGTGCGCCGAGCAGCATCCACGGCGGCTTTCAGGGCACGGCACGTCTGTTCACCCAGTCGCTCGACAGCCAGCCGCTGCTGATCCTGGCCGCGCTGGTCGCGATGTACATCGTCCTGGGCATGCTCTACGAGAGCACCCTGCACCCGGTGACCATCCTGTCCACGCTGCCCTCGGCCGGCCTGGGGGCGCTGCTTGCCCTGATGATTGCCCGGAGCGACTTCAACCTGATCGCCCTCATCGGCGTGCTGCTGCTGATCGGCATCGTCAAGAAGAACGCGATCATGATGGTCGACTTCGCGCTGGCCGCCGAGCGCGAGCGTGGGCTCGGGCCGCGCGAGGCGATCGAGGAGGCCTGCCGGCTGCGGCTTCGCCCGATCCTGATGACCACGCTCGCCGCGCTGCTGGGCGCACTGCCGCTCGCCCTGGGCCAGGGCGATGGCGCCGAGCTGCGCCAGCCGCTGGGCATCGCGATCGTCGGCGGCCTGCTGGTGAGTCAGGTACTGACCCTGTACACCACGCCGGTGGTCTACCTGCACCTGGATCGGCTTCGCCATGCCGTCCTCCGGCGCCGCGCCCGCAGCCGCGGCAACGCACCCAGCGAGGTTCCCGCATGACGACGTCCACGCGCAGAACGTGGCGGCTGCTGCCGCTCGTGCTGCTCCTCGGCGGCTGCATGGCCGTCGGTCCCGACTACCGTCGACCCGATGCGCCGGTATCGGCCGACTGGAAGCAGGCCGGGCTGTGGAAGCCGGCGACCCCGCAGGGCCTCGACCGTGGCGATGCCTGGTGGACGGTGTTCGACGATCCCGGCCTCGATGCGCTGGTCGCCGCGATAGAGCCTTCGAACCAGAACATCCGGGCGGCCGAAGCCCAGTACCGGCAGGCGCTGGCGCTGATCACCCAGGCGCGCGCCGGCCTGTTCCCGACGCTGGGCGCCAGCGCACAGGCCACCCGCAGCCAGGCGCCGGCGACCACCAACCCGCGCACCGGGATCACCACCGGAGGCAACACCCTCACCGCGCAGGACGCGGGCGTCAACACGAGCTGGGAGATCGACCTGTGGGGCCGCATCGCGCGCACGCTGGAGGCGAACGAGGCCAGTGCGCAGGCCAGCGCCGCCGACCTCGCCGCCGCCCGGCTGTCGGCGCGCGCCGCCCTGGCCCAGGCGTGGTTCCAGCTGCGGGTGGCCGAGCGGCGGGCGGCCCTGCTCGCCGATACCGTGGAAGCGAACCAGCGCGCGCTCCGGATCGCGGAGAACCGCCATGCAGCGGGCGTGGTGCCACGCGCCGACGTGATCCAGGCCCAGTCTCAGCTTGCCTCGGCACAGGCACAGCTGATCGACACCGACATCCCGCGCGCGCAGCTGCAGCACGCGATCGCGCTGCTGGTGGGGCGGCCGCCGGCGGCACTCGACATCGCGCCGGGTACGCTGCCGACGCTGCCCGCGCAGCTGCCCCTCGTGCTGCCGTCGACGCTGCTCGAACGACGTCCGGACATCGCGGCCGCGGAGCGCCGCGTCGCCGCGGCGAACGCACAGGTCGGGGTCGCCACCGCCGCCTGGTTCCCGACGCTCACGCTGTCGGGCGCCGCCGGGTTCCGCTCGACCGACCTGTCGAACTGGATCACCGCACCCGCGCGCTACTGGTCGCTCGGACCGTCGTTCGCGCTCACCCTGTTCGATGCCGGCCGGCGCCGCGGCGTGATCGACCAGAACGCCGCGATCTACGACCAGCGGGTCGCGCAGTATCGCCAGACCGTGCTTGCCGCGCTGGTGGAAGTCGAGGACAACCTGGTGGCGCTGCGCGTGCTCGCCGACGAGGCCATCGCGCAGGCGCGTGCGGTCGACCTCGCACGCCAGGCGCTCCAGATCACGCTGAACCAGTACAAGGCCGGGCTGGTCGGCTTCAGCAACGTCGTCACCGCACAGACGTCGCTCCTGTCGGCCGAACAGGCAGCGCTGTCGGTGGCGGGACGCCAGTTCGATGCGGCGGTGCTGCTGGTGCGGGCGCTCGGCGGCGGCTGGTCGCAGCCCTAGCCGAAGCGCCGCGCCGCATCGACCGCCAGACCGCTCACCACGCTGGTGAAGCGGTCGCCCTCCACCTGCCGGGCGTCAGGCACTACCGCGGCTATGGCGCCGGACAGGGCTGCTAGCGCGGTCGAACCGCCAGTGAAATAGAGCGCGTCGATCTTCGACGGCGGCAGGCCGGCCTGCGCGATCGCCTCGCGTGCAGCACCGGCGATGCGGGCGATCGAAGCCTGCAGCGCCTGCGCCTGGCGGGGGGTATCGAATGCCGCGGCCAGACCCGCCTCGACCATCGACAGGTCGATGCGAGCAGCGCCGTGCAGCGAGACGTCGATCTTGGCCGCCTCGGCCAGCGCGGCCAGCGCGTGCCCGAGCCTCGCCTCGAGCACCGTCATCAGCCGCCGGTGCATCCGCTGGTCGACGTACAGGCTCGCCATCTGGCGAAGCTCGATCAGGCGATTGGGCAGGTACACGGTGTTGATCAGGTGCCAGGTCGACAGGGCGTGGTAGATCGCGTTGGGCACGCGCACCGATGCACCCGACTCGCTGCGCCCCTCGGAACCCAGCCCGAGGACCGGCATGATCGCCGCGAGGTTCACCTCGCGGTCGAAGTCGGTTCCGGCCACGTGGACGCCGTGGTTGGCGAGCACGTCGGCACTGCGGTCGATGCGTGCGCGCTGCTCCGGACCGACCCGCACGACCGAGAAGTCGGACGTGCCACCGCCGATGTCGGCGACCAGGACCAGCGTCTCGCGAAACACCGTGCGTTCGAAGTCGAGCGCAGCGGCGATCGGTTCGTACTGAAACGCCACTTCCGTGAAGCCCGCACTGCGCGCCGCCGCGGCCAGCGTGCGTTCGGCCTGGGCATCGCGTCCCGGGTCGTCGTCGACGAAGAATACCGGTCGCCCGAGCACCGCACGGTCCACCGGCATGCCGGCTGCCCGCGAGGCCTGGGCGCGCAGGTGGCGCAGGAAGGCGACCACCACGTCCACGTACTTCACCAGGAAGCCGGGACCGACTTCGGTGGTCCGGTCGATCAGGTCCGAGCCGAGGATGCTCTTGATCGAGCGCATCAGCCGGCCCTCGTGGCCATCGACGTGCGCCTGCACCGCCGCGCGGCCGAAGGCGCGCGAGCCGTCCTCGCCGCTGAAGAACACGGCGGTCGGGATCGCGGTGTGCGTCTGTTCCAGCGCCACCAGGCCGAAGGTATCCGCCGGCTGGCCGGCCCCGGCGGGCCCGAGCAGGGCGACCGAGGAATTGGAAGTACCGAAATCGATTGCACAACCTGCCATTGACACCCGGACCACTCCAGAGGAAACAGGCGCCACGCAGCGCAGGGGCGCGAGTCTAGCAGCACGGACCGGGCGCGGGCAGGCAGGCAGGCGTGGGCACGCCACGGCGGGTGACGGAGGAAGTGCGTCGACGGATCGGCCGGGTATTGAGATACAGTCGCGGGTTTTCCGAATCAGGCCAAGACGGAGCAGGGACACAGTGTCAGAACTTACCGATCAGCAGATGGACCAGTTGCGCGCCGCCCTCGAGAAGCGCCACGCGGAACTCGCGCGCGACATCCGGGAAGACCTCAAGGCGACCGGCTCGGAGCGTTACGCCGACCTCGCCGGCGAAGTGAACGATTCGGGGGACGAGTCGGTCGCCGACCAGATGGTCGACATCAACGCCGCGATGATCGAGCGCGAGCTCGTCGAACTGAAGGCGGTCGAAGGCGCGCGTCGACGCATGGAGGAAGGCGATTACGGCGACTGCATCGACTGCGGCGTCGACATCCCCTTCGCGCGGCTGTTCGCCTATCCCGCGGCGACCCGCTGCATCGCCTGCCAGAGCCAGCGCGAGAAGACCTATGCGCAGGGGCGCAGTGCGCCGGCCTGAGTACGGTCACGGCCGGCGCACCTTACGGTACCCATCGTGATCGGCACCGACCGGTCGCGCTGGCTGTCGGTCAACGGCCTCGACCTGCACCTGCGTGAGTGGGGCAGCGAAGGGGCGCCGAGGCTGTTCCTGCTGCATGGCTGGATGGACGTGTCCGCGTCCTTCGCCTTCCTCGTTGAGCAGCTGCAGCGCGACTGGCACGTGATCGCGCCCGACTGGCGCGGCTTCGGGCTGTCGTCCTGGGCCGCGCAGGGTTACGAGTTCCCGGACTACTTCTCCGACCTCGATGCCCTGCTCGACCGGCTCTCGCCCGGCGAACCGGCGCGCATCGTCGGCCATTCGATGGGCGGCAACGTACTGATGGCCTATGCCGGACTTCGGCCGCAGCGCCTCGCCGGCGCGGTGTCACTCGAAGGCTTCGGCGGCCACCGGCACGATGCCGCGCGGGCGCCCGAGCACCTCGTGCGCTGGCTCGACCAGCAGCGCAAGCCGGCGAGCTTCCGCCCCTACCCTTCGCTCGACGACGTCGCCCGCCGCCTGCGAAAGAACAACCCGCGGCTGACGGCCGAACGCGCCGCCTTCCTCGCACCGCACTGGGCCCGGCCCGCCGCGGGCGGCGGATTCGTGCTGCGCGCCGACCCGCGGCACAAGCAGCTGCATGCACAGCAGACGCGACTGGACGAGGTGTTCGCCTGCTGGCACCGCATCACCTGTCCCGTGCTCTGGGTCATGGGCGACACGCCCGGCAGCCAAGGCTTCCGAGCCGAGTCGCCCGCACAGTTCGCCGAGCGCCAGGCCACCATGCCCGGGCTGAGGCTGGAGACGGTCGCCGAATGCGGCCACATGCTGCACCATGACCAGCCTGCCGTCATCGCCCGCCTCGTCGAGACCTTCTTCGCCTGAGACCCCGCCGAACCCGGCCCCGAACCCGGGTCAGACACGGGTTTCCCGAAACCCAGGTTCTAAACCCGGGTCAGACACGGTTTGCCGGAACTGCTGGAAAACCCGTGTCTGACCCGGGTTTGCGTCGCGCGGGTTCAGCGGGCGATGATGGTGTAGTCGACGGCTCGGCCGATGCCGAGACGGAAGCCTTCCAGACGCAGCACCTGCCCGGGCGTGATGTTCGCCAGGTTAACCTCCGGGCCGAAGGTCTGCACCAGTTCGGCGCACTGCTTCGGAAAGCGGTACGGGTCGGCCTCGATCAGCAGGCGGTCGAACCAGGGCTGCTCCTTCAGGCGGTCGATCGCGTCGGCACGGGCAGCCACCAGCATGTCAAAGTCGGACTGTTCGACGATCACGTGTTCGATGCCCTGGCTCCCGACCGCCTCCACCACGCCGCCGAGTTCGTCGAGCGACAGCGGTTCGGTCGGCGACTTCCGGCCGAATTCGTACTTGATGTAGAGCCCGCGCTTCTGGAAGCGCTCGATCATCCGCGACCGTTCGTCCGGGGTGAGCTGGACATAGTTCTCCGAGATCTCCAGGCCGCCGATCTCGAGGTCGGCCAGCAGCGCCTCCAGGCCGTCGAGTTCGTTGCGCTGCCAGGCATACTCGAACAGGATGCCGCCAGCGAAGGGGACCACGTCGTGGTCGCGGTAGCAGCGCGCGGCCGCCTTGACCACCTCGCGCGGCAGCAGCAGCGCGTTCATCGCGTAGATCTTCGCGAAGTCGATGTACTCGCCACAGGCCTGCAGCAGTGGCTCGATGCCACCCGGGGCACCGGTCCATCCGAAGGTATCCGGCCCGAAGTCGATCATCGAGGTGAGACCGCGCGTACGCGGCTTGCGGCTGCGTGGCGGCAGCGCGAGCGGCCTGACCGGCGCGTTCATTGCGGCTCCTTCCTCGGCGCGGGACGGTAGTCGTCCGGAGCACCCGACGGGATCGGCGGATCGGCCTTCAGTGCCTGCTGGAAGGCGACAACCATCCGGCGGATCGGGCCGCGCGCCCAGCCGTCGCCGGTGCTGTTCAGGTCGGTCTCCTCCTTCGGGTCGCGCACCAGATTGAACAGGTACGGTGCCTCCAGGTGGTTGGTGCCGGTGTTGGGTTCAGGCTCCCAGACGAAATGCATCTTCCACTCGCGCCACTTCGCCGCCCGCATCTCGTCCTTGATGTAGAAGACGAAGCCTTCACGCTTCGATCCGGCAGCCGGGTCGAGCAGGAAGTCGAGCTGGTCGATGCCGTCGATCGGCCGGTCATCGGGGATCGGCGCTCCGGCCACCCGCGACAGCGTGGTGAACAGGTCGGTCACGTGCACGATCGCATCGCTGACCGCCCCCTGCGGCACGCGGCCCGGCCAGCGCGCGATGAACGGCACGCGCAGCGAGCCTTCCATCGAGGTGTGGTAGGTGCCCGTCCACGGGCCGGCGGTGCCACGCCACGGACGCCGGAACTCCGGACCGTTGTCGCTGGCGAAGATGACCAGCGTGTCGTCGGCGATACCCAGCCGGTCCAGCGCATCGACCATCTGCCCGGTGCGGAAGTCCATCTCGACCATCGCGTCGGCGAAGTCGCCTGCACCGGTGCGGCCGATGAACTCCGGATGCGGCAGCGTCGGATAGTGCAGCTGGGTCAGCGGCACGTACGCGAAGAACGGCCGGCCCGCCGCCACCTGGCGCGACATGAAGTCGATAGCGTGCGCCGTGAGTTCGCCGTCGATCCGGCGGCGTGCGTCGAGGTCGTAGACATGGTGCTCGACCGCGACATCGCCAGCACGGCCCGACATCACGAGGGGCATCGGCACCACCGAGGGATCGAAGCCGGGGGTGCTGGTGAACAGGCTCTCGTTGGTGGTGCGCGGGATGCCGTACCACTCGTCGAACCCGCGGTCATGGGGATACCGCCCGGCACGATCGCCGAGGTGCCACTTGCCGAAGCAGGCGGTGGCGTAGCCCTGCCCGCGGAACTGCTGGCCGAGCGTCACCTCCCAGGGGACCAGCCCCTGCGGCAGGCCCGCCGGCACCGACTGCATCGCTCCGGTACGGATCGGATGCCGGCCGGTCATCAGCGCCGAGCGGGTCGGCACACAGTCGCTCTCGACGTTGAAGTTGGTCAGTCGCAGCCCCTGCGCGGCCAGTGCATCGATGCGCGGCGTCGGTGCGCCTCGCAGCACGCCGCCGCCGTAGCAGCCGAGTTCGCCCCAGCCAAGGTTGTCCGCAAGTACCAGCAGCACGTTCGGGCGGCACGCCTCGGCGCCCTCGCCTGCCATTCGTGGATCAGCCATCGTGTCCGTCCTCCCCGTATCGATCGCCGGTGGCACCGCCCTGCGGCAGGGCGTCGGGTCCACCGTGTTGCGGCAGCGGGCAGGATACTGCACGATGACCCGTCCCACACCGGAGCGGCAACATGCATCGATCCCTCGACGACGTACTGCCAGCGGTCATCGCCCGACCGCCTGCCCGGCGTGCACTGGCCGGCCTGATCGCGCTCGCCGCCGCGGGCCTGGTCGCCCTGCCCGAGGCCTCGGCCCAGGCCTGGCCATCGCGACCGGTACGCATGATCGTACCGTTCGCCGCCGGCGGTGCGGCAGACCGCGTCGCACGCGTGGTGGCCGAGCGCCTGGGGCTGGCGTTCGGGCAGCAGTTCATCGCCGACAACCGGCCGGGGGCCGGCGGCTCGATCGGCTTCGAGCTGCTGGCCAAGGCGACGCCCGATGGCTACACGCTCGGGTCGGCCAGCGACTCGGCGGCGCTGCTGCCGTTCACCTACCGCAACCTGGGCTGGGATCCCCGCAGCTTCACCGGCATCAGCACGGTCACCTCGCAGCCGCTGGTGCTCGCCGTGCATGCCTCGGTGCCGGCCACCGACGTGAAGTCGTTCGTCGCCTGGGCGCGGTCGAAGCCGGGCCAGCTCTCCTTCGGCTCGTCCGGCCACGGCCATCCGCAGCACCTGACCGGCGAGATGATCAAGCTCGCCACCGGCATCGACATGAACCACATCCCGTACAAGGGCGGCGGGGCGGCGATCATCGACCTGGTCGGCGGGCAGGTGCCGATCGCGGTGCTCGGATCCTCGACGGTCATTCCGCACCACCGTTCAGGGAAGGTGCGCATCCTCGCGGTGACCTCGGCGCGTCGAGCGGCCACCCTGCCGGACGTGCCGACGCTGGACGAAGCCGGCATCAAGGGCATCGGCGTGGTGCAGTGGCAGGGCCTCTACGGCCCGCCGAAGCTGCCGCGCCCGCTGGTCGACCGCCTGAACGCCGCGCTGCGCACGGCGGTGGCGACGCCGGCGGTGCGCGAGATGCTCGAGGCCGCGGGGTTCGAAGCCGGGTCCAGCACGCCGGAACAGGCCGAGGCACGCATGCGCGAGGACATGCAGCGCTGGGAGCGACTGGTGCCGAAGCTGGGGCTGAAGTTCGACTGATCGCCGCACGGCGCGTCGCCGGCCGATGCCACCGCCGGGCCCGTCAGCGCCTGGCCTTCGGCAGCGGCAGGCCGTTCAGCGCATGCGCCACCTCGGTTGCCTGCCAGATCGTGATGCCGTTCTCGTCCGCGAACCGCCGCGCGCCCTCGGATACCTCGTTGATGCACACGTAGATCGCACCGGTGGCGCCCCGTGCTTCGCGTACCGCCTGCAGGGCGCGCAGCGCTTCGACGCCGGTGCGCGCGGCCTTCCAGCGCCGGGCACTCACGAGCACCTTGCGACCCGCCTGGTCGGTGCCGGGGCGCTCCAGCTCGAAGTCGAATGCGTCGACGCCTGACCGCGCGATGGTGCAGCCGTCGCGTCGGAACGAGGACTCGAGCAGCGCGGCGAACGCCGGCCAGGGCATCTCTGCCGCCGCCTGCGTGATGCGCGCCACCTGGGCCGCACCCGGTCGTCCCCATTGCCTGCGCAGTGCCATGCCGCCGACGACGAGGAATGGCAGGCCGGCGACGATGCCGATCAGCCGGAAGGTGTCCGGCAGCAGCACGAAGGACAGCAGCACCAGTGCCGCAGCGATCGAGACGCTGATCCACCAGCGCGCGCGCAGGAGGATCGCGAACAATGAATTCTCGGCCATCTTCACCTGCGGGCCACTCCCTTACACTTGCAGCATCTGCGAAGGGTAGCGACTGTACCCGAACGAGGCGAGACCGCGATGCTCATCTGCCAGATCAGTGACCTGCACGTCAGGGCCGGACGTACGCTCGCGGACGGCCGGGTCGATACCGCGGCCTGCCTGGAGCGCTGCGTCGAGGCGATAGGCCGCATCGAACCACGCCCGGACCTGGTGCTGGCCACCGGCGACCTGGTCGAGCACGGCACGCCCGGCGACTACGCGCTGCTGGCGGAGCTGCTCTCGCCACTGCGCGCCCCGCTCTACCTGCTGCCAGGCAACCACGACGAGCGCGACGCCCTGCGCGCCGCGTTCCCCGACCATGGATGGCTGCGAACCGGCGGGCCGTTCATCCAGTACGTGGTGGACCACGGTCCGGTTCGACTGATCGTGCTCGACACCGTCGTGCCAGGGCGCAGCGGTGGCGAACTGTGCGCGGCGCGCCTGGACTGGCTCGACCGGACCCTGGCGGCGGCGCGCGACCGGCCGACGATCGTGGCCATGCACCACCCGCCGTTCCGCACCGGCATCGGCTTCATGGACACGATCGGGCTGGCCGACCCGGCGCCCTTCGCCGCAGTGATCCGCAGGCATCCACAGGTCGAACGCGTCACGTGCGGGCACCTGCACCGGTCGATCACGCAGCGCTTTGCGGGTACCGTCGCTTCGACCTGCCCGAGCCCGGCCCATGCGATCGCACTGGAGATCGGCCCCGGCCGCGGCGACGGCTACACGCTCGAGCCCGGTGGGTTCCAGTTGCACTGGTGGAGCGGGTCGGCACTGGTGTCCCATGACGCCAGCACCGTCGACTGGCCAGGTCCGTTCCGCTTCCGCGGCTGAAGCACGGCCGGACCCGCAGGGCCGCTGCCCGGGCCAGCCGCCGCGCGGCCACCCGGGGGCGGTCACTTCGCCAGCAGCACCGCCTTGTGCGCATCGATGAACCCGGTGAACACCTCGCCCGCCCGGAACGAAGGATGGTCCAGCGTACGCTGCAGGAACAGCAGGTTGGTCTCCACGCCCTCGATCCGCACCTGCCCGAGCGCGGCGAGTATCCGGTCGATGGCCTCGCCGCGGGTCGATCCGTGGCCGATGACCTTGGCGATCATCGGGTCGTACCAGTGGCTGATCGCATCCCCGGCACGCACGCCGGAATCGATGCGCAGGTGGGCATCGGTGGCAGGCAGGTCGAACACCGCGAGGGTACCGGTCGAGGGCAGGAAGCCCTTGAGCGGGCGCTCGGCATACAGGCGCGCCTCGATCGCATGGCCTGTCGCCGAAACATCGGCCTGCGTCGCCAGCGGCAGCGTACCGCCGCCGGCGAGCAGCAGTTGCATCGCCACCAGGTCGGCCCCGGTGTTCATCTCGGTCACCGGATGCTCGACCTGGATACGGGTGTTCATCTCGAGGAAGAAGAACTCGCCGCTGTCGGCATCGACCACGAACTCGACGGTGCCGGCACCCCGGTAGCGCTGCTCGCGAGCGAGCGCCGCGGCCGCCTCGCACATGGCCAGGCGCGTGGACTCCGGCAGGCCCGGGGCCGGGCTTTCCTCGACCACCTTCTGGAACCGACGCTGGATCGAGCAGTCGCGCTCGTACAGGTGGACCGCGCGGCCATCGCCGAAGCCGAACACCTGCACCTCGACATGGCGGGCACGCGGCACGAAGCGCTCGAGGTAGACCGAACCGTCCTTGAACGCGCGCGCGGCCAGAGCCTGGGTCCCGGCGACCGCGGCCGCGACGCCCGATGCGTCGTCGACCCGGCGCATGCCGATGCCGCCACCGCCGGCCGCGGCCTTGACCAGCAGCGGATAGCCCACGGCGGCGGCCGCCGCCTCGAGGACGGCCGGATCGGCGGGCACGTC
>CANHBC010000093.1 GCA_947458835.1 Betaproteobacteria bacterium
CGGCCACGGCCACGCCGGCCCGTTCGAGCAGCGCGCGTGCGCGCCGCGCGACCAGGCGGTCCAGCACGACCACGGCGATGCGGCCTCGCCCCTCGACCAGGGCCTGGCGCACCGCGACGTCGATCACCACCGCCTGCTGTTCGAGGGACGAGGCCGGCGCCAGGCGCAGCCGCCCCGACAGCGGACTGTCCGGCAGCGCCGAGGCGAGCAGTGCCGCGCGCTCACGCAGGGGAGGCACCGTCCCGGCCTCGAACGCGCCAGCCGGCGGCCAGGCGAGGTCGAGCGTCCGGTCGAGCGGGTCATCGCCCTCGGCCGCGTCGGGCTCGATCCGCAGTACCGGTACCCGCCGCGCACAGGCATCGAGGAAGGCGGCCTCGACGCCCTGGACGTCCTCCAGCGCCAGTGCATACAGGGGCGTGTCGATCGACGCGGCCACCGCGGAGAGGCGCAGCGACAGCGCGGTGGCGCCGTCGACCGGCGTACGCTCGCCCGCAGGCGTGCCGTCAGCCTCCCCGGCCCGTGCGGCCTGAGCCCACCAGAGCTCGTGCACCAGCGTCGCCTCGTACTCGAGGGCACGGCTGCGGCCGGCCCGGTAGGCCTCACGCAGCGTGGCCGCGAAGCTGTCGAGGTCGTGGGCGACCGGGCTGCGCGCAAGGGTCATCCGGTCGAACAGGGCGACCAGTTCCGCAGCCAGCGCCCAGACATCGGCACCCGCGAACGGCTCTCGCCGCGCGAGCGCAGCGTACAGCTCTACCTCGCGCACCGACTGCGGGACCACCCGCAGCGCGAGCGGCGCGGCGCTCGCCAGTGCCGCGACGGTAGTGACCTGAGGCAGCAGTAGCGGCCCTCCGCCGGCCTGTGCCAGCGCGCGGGCAACATCGACAGCCGCATGCAGGTCGGGCACCAGCACGCGCAGGCCGGACAGATCCGGCCAGCGGTCGCGGTGCCGGTCCACGATCGCCTGCGCGGCATGGCGCAGGAAGCCGGCGAACGGCAGGCGCAGCAGCCCTGACCGGGCTTGCGCCGGATCGACGGCTGCGCCGTTCATGCCGTCCCCGGCGCGCCGGCCCGTACGGGCGGCCGCGTGCTCAGCGCTCGAGGTACTGCCGCTTGTCCTTGACCTTGGAGAACGCGTCGGCGTCGGGCAACTCGTCCTTCTTCTCGATCAGCGGCTTCCAGGACTTCGCGAGTTCGGCATTGAGCTTGATGAAGTCCTGCTGGCCGTCCGGCACGTCGTCCTCGGCGTAGATGGCCTCGACCGGGCACTCGGCCACGCACAGCGTGCAGTCGATGCACTCGTCAGGGTCGATCACCAGCATGTTCGGCCCTTCCCGAAAACAATCCACCGGGCACACGTCTACACAATCGGTGTACTTGCACTTGATGCAGCTTTCGGTGACGACATAGGCCATGGTGCAGCGATCCCCTCTCTCGGTCCGGTGCTTCGACAGATCGATATGGTAGCAGCGACCGGCCCGGCCGGATCGCCGTCGTCGCGCGCGACGGGTGGCTTTTTCCGCTACGCTTCCGACATTGATACTCGTTCGCCGGGCCCCATCCGCTTGGGTCCGACATCCACCACAGCCGCGAGGTTGCCATGAGCAGCGATCAGATCCTCCACGTCAGCGACGCCACCTTCGAGCATGACGTGCTCCAGTCCGAGACCCCGGTGCTTGTCGATTACTGGGCCGAATGGTGCGGCCCGTGCAAGCTGATCGCGCCGGTGCTCGACGACGTCGCCGGCGAGTACGCCGGTCGCCTGAAGGTGGCCAAGGTCAACATCGACCAGAACTCGGGCGTGCCGACGAAGTACAACGTTCGCGGCATCCCCACCCTGATGCTGTTCAAGGGCGGCGCGGTCGAGGCCACCAAGGTCGGCGCGATGTCCAAGTCGCAACTCACCGCGTTCATCGACAGCCACCTGTAACCGGCAGCGGCGGTCAGGGGCAGGCCCGCCTGCCCGGCGCGCATGCACGCGCGGGGTTGGCCAAAGGCCCAGGCCCCTGTTATCATTCGCGGTTTTGCAGCCACCCGGAGCGACCTCCGGGCCGACTGGGCGGCTTCGTTGCGGGCACCTCACGGTATGCACCGCGTCGACCGCCCCTCCGGAACACCTGCGGCGGAAACCGCGGCCAGCGCCGCACCGGCGGAACAGAAAGAAGGGTCATCCGATGAAAGCCGAAATCCACCCGACGTACAAAGAGATCACGGTCAGCTGCAGCTGCGGCAACAGCTTCCCGACCCGCTCGACGCTTGCCAAGGACCTGCAGGTCGAGGTGTGTGCCGCCTGCCATCCGTTCTACACCGGCAAGCAGAAGATCCTCGACACCGCCGGCCGGGTCGAGAAGTTCCGCCAGAAGTACGCCAGGAAGTCCGCCTGACGGCCGGCGGCGGTCAGGCCGCCGCCTGTCGAATACGGCTTCGGCACACGCCGGAGCCGGCGTCCGGGACCGGCTCCCGATGCCGGACGGGATACCGAATGGTCCTGAATGGTTGCTGATCCCCGACTGCGCGCCACCCCGGGCCACCTGCCCGTCGACCCGCAGCAGCGCCTGCACGCGCTGTTCACGGTCGCCCTGTGCACGCTCTGGGTATTCACCGGGCTGTTTCCGCACGACCCCTGGAAGCCGGACGAGGCCCACACGTTCGGATTGGTCCTGCATATCCTGCAGACCGGTGACTGGGTCGTGCCGACGCTCGCCGGCGAGCCTTTCCTGGAGCAGCCACCGCTGTACCTGGTCACGGCAGCCGCGTTCGCGGCCCTGTTCGGCGGCCTGCTCGAGCTGCACGACGCGGCCCGGCTGGCGACCGGGTTCTACCTGTCGCTGGTGCTCTGCTTCGTTGCCCTGTCCGCGCGAGAGCTCTATGGGCGCGAACACGGCTGGGTCGCCCCGCTCGCGCTGATCGGCTGCGTCGGACTGCTGATCCGCGCGCACCAGATGATCGCGGAGACTGCGCTGCTCGCGGGCTTCGCGATCGGACTGTACGGGCTTTGCCTGAGCGCACGGCGGCCGGTCGTGGCAGGCCTCGTACTGGGGACCGGAGCCGGGATCGGGTTCCTGGCGAAGGGGCTGCTGGCGCCAGGGCTGCTCGGGTTGTGCGCCGTGCTGATGCCCGTCGCTTTCGCCACCTGGCGCAGGCCGCGACACCTGCTGGTGCTCCTCGCGGCCGGGCTGGCGGCACTGCCGTGGCTGGCGGTCTGGCCGGCCACCCTGCACGGCCGCTCGCCGGCGCTGTTCGAACAATGGTTCTGGGCCGACCACTTCGGCGGCTTCCTCGGCCTGAACGACCTCGGACCGGAATCGGCGCCCGGCGAATACTTCGTGATGCTGCTCTGGTATGCGTGGCCTGCCCTGCCACTGGCGGCCTGGACGCTCTGGCAGCGCGGCCGCGAGGCCTTCTCGGTCCCGCAACTGCAGCTGCCGGCGCTGGTGTTCCTGGTGTCGTTCGTCACGCTCTCGCTGTCGGCCGATGCGCGCGAGTTGTACGCGATGCCGATGCTGCTGCCGCTGTCGCTGCTCGCGGCCGCGTCGATCGACGCCCTCAAGCGCAGTGCCGCGAACTTCCTCGACTGGTTCGGCATCATGACCTTCGGGCTCCTGGCCCTGATCCTGTGGATCGGCTGGGTCGCGCTGGTCGCAGGTTGGCCGGCACGGCTGTCCGCCCGGATGTCGATACTGAACCCGGGGTTCGATGCAGGCTTCAGCCTGCCGGTGCTGCTCGTCGGCGCGCTGGCCACGCTGGTCTGGATCGGGCTGGTCTGGCGCATCGGGCGCTCCAACCGCCGGGCGATCATCAACTGGGCCGCGGGCCTGACGCTGTTCTGGGTGCTGACCAACCTCTTCTTCCTGTCCTACCTCGACCACGGAAAGTCCTACCGCGGCATGATCGAGCAGGTCCGAACGCACCTGCCGCCCGGCCACGGCTGCATCGCAAGCCAGCAACTGGGCGAGAGCCAGCGTGCGCTGCTCTACTACTTCGCCGGAGTGACGACGCAGCGGGTCGAGCAGTCGACGGATGCATCGCGCGACTGCGAGCTGTTCCTCTGGCAGGGATGGGCTCGCGACGCCGAGCCGCTCGCCGCGCCCTGGGTCAAGGTCTGGGAAGGGGCACGGCCGGGTGACCGCAAGGAACTGTACCGGCTGTATCGTCGTGAAGCCGCTGCCCTTCCGATGCCAGTACCAGCCGACCCACCAGGCAGCCGCTGATCGCAGCCCTCGCGCCGGCCCTGGCCTGACGCGGGTCAACCCGCCTGGCTGCGTCGCATCGAACCGCCGCCCTCGGCCTCGCCGCCCGCCGAGCCGCCGTGCAGCCGCTCGGCCAGTGCCGCCGGCACCGGCAGCCCGAGCGCTTCGTACAGCCGGGTGAGGTGCAGACGGAACAGCGCGTCGAAACTCGCGATCGTCTGCCGAGGGTTGTAGTCACCGAACCACCAGAACCAGTCGGAGCCCTCGCACGCCGCCAGCCGCCGCGTCGCCTCGGCCTGCCGCTCGGGCGGCAGCGTGGCGGCCACGCGCAGCCATGCATTGCGCGCGTCGACCAGCAAGTCCCACGCACGGTTCTTCTCGGGCGCGCCGATCCAGGTCGCGAGGTCGCCGTAGACCCAGCTGCCCGCGCACAGCGAGGGCAGTGGTCGCGCCGGCACATCCCGCGCGACCAGCGCCTCGAAGGTGGTCGGACGGATCACTGGATGGGCAGACAACCGGCGGTAGAGCTCGTCGAGGAAGTAGTGTCCGTTGTACGGGTAGTGCTCCCAGGCGTTCTCGCCGTCGAGCATGACGCTGACCACCGGCGGCTCATCGGCGGTCCAGCCGGCCGCGATGGCCTCCAGTTCGGCCACGAACTGCGCGGCCGCCTCCCCGCTGTGCCGGCGCGCGTAGTCGAATCCGATCAGGTCGGACAGGCGGTCATCACGGAAGAACAGCCGCACGCCCGGCGACGACGCAAGCCGCCACGGCGTGTACAGCGCAGCCGTCCGGTCGGACACGGCGTCGCACCCCCGGCGCAGGCTGTTCATCAGCACCGCCTCACCGCTCGCCGCCCAGCGGCTTCCGCGCGCGGCCAGGGCATCGACCACCGGCCCGGACAGCGCACCCTCGGCAGGCCACGTGCCGGCCGGTGGTCGCCCGAAGCGCACCTCGTGCTCGATGAAGGCGCGGTCGACGTGCGCGGCGAAGCGTTCGGCACCGCCGGGATACGCAGGCGCATGGGGCAGTTCCGCGCGCGGTTGCGTATCGTGCGCGGCGCCGAAGTCGAACAGCAGCGGCCCCAGCGGATGACAGTCGGGCGTGGTCGAGAGCTCGACCTGGCCGCGCGCGGCTAGCGCCTGCCAGCGCGGCAGCACCTGCTCGAGCTCGCGCCGCACCAGGGCCAGCAGCGCCCGCCGATCCTCGATGCCGTAGCCGCTGCCCTGTGTGAACAGGCGGCGCAGCAGCGGCACTTCTTGGCGCAGCGTCTCGCCGGTCCAGGCCAGGTGGTACCAGGTGACCAGGTCGGCCAGGTATTCGCCGGAGAGATAGCCGGTGAGGTCCACGCCGTCGGCGGTGCAGCGCCGATGCAACTCGGCCAGCCGCTCGAAGCCGGGGAACGGCTCGATCATCGTGCGGGCATTGGCGCGGAAGCAGAGGTCGAGGACCTGTGCCCGGTCGCGCGGATCGAGTGTCGAGGGGTCTTCAGCCGCGAGTGCACGCAGCAGCGGGTCGCGGAAGCTGCCTCGGGCGAACTGTTCGAGGTAGTCGTCGACCTGCCGGGTGAGTACCGGCACGAAGTTGACTACCGCGCGCATCGCCGGGTGACGCTCGAGATGCGCCGCCATGTCGCCATAGTCCTTCAGCGCATGCAGGTAGACCCAGGGCAGCAGGAACTCGCCGCTCGCCGCATCGCGGTAGTCCGGCTGGTGCATGTGCCAGAACAGCACGAGGTCCAGGCGATCGGCCATCGCCCCCTCAGCGCACGCGGCGCTGCTGCTGCCCGAGCATCTCCGCGGTGACCAGCGTCACCCCGCCTTCCGAGACGTGGAAGCGCCTGCGATCCTCGTCGGCGTCGTAGCCGATCACCATGCCCTCGGGGATGCGTGCGCCTTCGTCGACGATCACCCGGCGCAGTCGCGCATGCCGTCCGACGTCGACGCCCGACAGCAGCACCGAATGCTCGATCGACGAGTACGAGTGTGCATGCACCCCGGAATAGAGCAGCGACCCGCGTACCCGCGCGCCGCTGATGATGCACCCCCCGGAGATCAGCGAGTCGACCGCCATGCCGCGCCGGTCGTCCTCGTCGAACACGAACTTCGCCGGCGGCAGCTGTTCCTGGTAGGTCCAGATCGGCCAGTGGCTGTCGTACATGTTCAGTGCGGGGGTCACCCGGGTGAGCTCGAGGTTAGCCTCCCAGAAGGCATCGATGGTGCCGACGTCGCGCCAGTACGGCGCCTCGCCTGCCTCGCGCACGCAGCTGTCGGCGAAGCGGTGCGCGAACACCCGGTAGCGCGGCACCAGGTGGGGGATGATGTCGTTGCCGAAGTCATGGCTGGACCTCGGCTCGTCGGCATCGCGGATCACCTGTTCGTACAGGAACGCCGCGTTGAACACGTACACGCCCATGCTGGCCAGCGCATGGTCCGGGTCGCCGGGGATCGCCGGCGGGTCGTCCGGCTTCTCGAGGAAGTCGGTCACCCGGTCGTTCTCGTCGACGTGCATCACGCCGAAGCCGCGCGCCTCCAGCCGCGGCACCTCCACGCAGGCCACGGTGAGGTCGGCCTGGCGGCTCACGTGCCAGGCGAGCAGCTTGCCGTAGTCCATCTTGTAGATGTGGTCACCGGCGAGGACGAGCACGTGCTCGGGCGCGTGCTCGCGCAGGATGTCGAGGTTCTGGAAGATGGCATCGGCGGTGCCGCGGTACCAGGCCTCCTCGACCCGCTGCTGCGCGGGCAGCAGCTGGACGAACTCGTCGAAGCGTCCGTCCAGGAAGCTCCAGCCACGCTGGATGTGCTGGATCAGACTGTGCGATTTGTACTGGGTGGCCACGCCGATGCGCCGCACGCCCGAGTTGACGCAGTTCGAGAGGGCGAAATCGATGATCTTGAACTTGCCGCCGAAAGCCAGCCCGGGCTTGGCGCGCCAGTCGGTGAGCTGCCTGAGCCGCGACCCCCGCCCCCCGGCAAGGATCAGTGCGAACGCGTTCTTCGTGAGCTGGCTCACGAAACGGGGGTTGGCAGTGCCCTCGGCGAGCGCGATCGACGTCGCGGCGTGCTCTCTGTTTTCCGGAGTGACCATCATCGTGGAGGGTCGGGGACAGTCCTGTATCCTAGGCGGAACCATGAGACACGACCTCCCGGCGCAAGTCAACGAAATGTTGGATCGGTCGGATCCGGGCACGGCTGGCGAGTCCGTCGCCCTGCCGGCGCCGGACGAGTCGTTCGAACTGCTGCTGCAGGGGCGGCTGCATGACCCGTTCGCATGGCTGGGGCTGCATGCCCACGGCGACGGATGGCTGCTGCGCGTGTACGAGCCGCACGCGCGCGAAATCGTGCTGCTCGAACCGGCTGGTGCGGGCGGACCTGGTGGCGAGCAGCCGCTGGTGCGCACCGATACGCGCGGGCTGTTCGAATGGCGGGGCCGCGAAGCACCAGGACGGCCGTGGCGGCTGCGCGCCTGCCTCGACGACGGCACCCTGCGCGAGTGGTACGACCCCTACGCCTTTGCCGCGGCCATCAACGACGACGAACTCTACCTGTTCAACGAGGGACGACTGACGCAGGCGTGGCGCACGCTGGGCTGCCAGCCGACCCGCGAGGGCGCCGTGCCAGGCCACCGGTTCGCGGTATGGGCGCCCAATGCCGGGCGCGTGAGCGTCGTGGGCGACTGGAACCGGTGGGATGGCACGGTACATCCGATGCGCGCGCGCGGCGCCTCGGGCGTGTGGGAGCTGTTCCTGCCCGGCCTGCAGGCCGGTGCGCACTACCGCTACGAGATCCGCAACCGGGATACCGGGGCGGTGTTCACCCGCAGCGACCCGTACGGGCGGGCCTACGAGGTGCGGCCCGGCAACGCGAGCCTGGTCCCCTGCCCCGGAAGCCATCAGTGGCGCGACCACGAATGGATGGCACGCCGTGCCGAAGGTCGGTGGCTCGAGCGCCCGATGAACATCTACGAGGTGCACGCAGGCTCGTGGCGGCGCCACCCGGACGGCCGCTTCTACGGCTATCGCGAACTGGCCGACACGCTGCTGCCCTACGTCCTGGACCTGGGCTACACGCACATCGAGTTCATGCCGCTGACCGAGCATCCGCTCGACGAGTCGTGGGGCTACCAGACCGTCGGCTACTTCGCACCCACCAGTCGCTTCGGCAGCGCCGACGACCTGAAGCACCTGGTCGAATGCTGCCACCGCGCGGGCATCGGCGTGATCCTGGACTGGGTTCCCGGGCATTTCCCGAGCGATCCGTTCGCACTGGCCCGGTTCGACGGCACCGCGCTCTACGAGCACGACGATCCGCGGCTCGGACTGCACCCCGACTGGGGCACCTGCGTGTTCAACTTCGAGCGCAACGAGGTACGCAGCTTCCTGCTCTCCTCGGCCGCCTGGTGGCTGTCCGAATTCCACTTCGATGCGCTGCGCGTGGATGCCGTGGCCTCGATGCTCTACCTCGACTACTCGCGCGCACCCGGCGAGTGGCTGCCGAACCGTTTCGGCGGACGCGAGAACCTGGGCGCGATCGACTTCCTGCGCGAACTGAACGCGATGGTCCACGCGCAATACCCGGGCGCGCTGACCATCGCCGAGGAATCCACCTCCTGGCCGATGGTGTCGCGCCCGACCTGGCTCGGCGGCCTGGGCTTCTCGATGAAGTGGAACATGGGCTGGATGCACGACGTGCTGTCCTACCTGCAGCTCGACCCGGTGCACCGGCGCCACCACCACCACCAGCTCACCTTCGGGCAGCTCTACGCGTACAGCGAGAACTTCGTGCTGCCGCTGTCGCACGACGAAGTGGTGCACGGCAAGCGTTCGCTGCTCGACCGCATGCCCGGCGACGACTGGCAGCGCTTCGCCGGCCTGCGGCTGCTGCTCGCGCTGCAGTCGACCACGCCCGGCTGCAAGCTCTCGTTCATGGGCAATGAGTTCGGGCAGGGCCGGGAATGGGACTGCATGCGCGAGCTCGACTGGTCGCTGCTGTCGCGGCACTGGCACCAGGGCGTGCTCTCGCTGGTGCGCGACCTCAACCGCCTCTACCGCGACGAACCGGCGCTGCACCAGCTCGACTTCGATCCCGCAGGGTTCGAGTGGATCGACTGCAACGACGCCGAGCAGTCGGTGCTGACCTTCGTGCGTCGGGGACGCAGCGGGCGACACGTGGTGGTGGCGCTCAACTTCACGCCCGTACCCAGGCTGTCGCACCGTCTCGGGGTGCCGCACCCCGGCCGCTACCGCGAAGTCCTCAACAGCGACTCCACGCTGTACGGCGGCGGCAACCTGGGCAACGGCGGCGCCGCCGTTGCCACCCCAAGCCCCTGGTCGGGGCAATCCGCCTCGATGCTGGTCACGCTGCCGCCGCTGGCGGCACTGGTATTCATGCCCGAGTGGCAGGCGGACGCCGGGACGGAACCCGGCCCGCGAATGCACTGAGAGTCAACCGATGTCCGATTCGATCCGAAGGTTCCTGTTCGAGGGTGCCCCCATCCGCGGCGAGATCGTCCAGCTGGACGCCACCTGGCGCGCGGTGCTGGAGCGCCATGACTATCCACCGCTGCTGCGGACGCTGCTCGGCGAGATGATGGCCGCCAGCGCCCTGCTCTCGGCCACGCTCAAGTTCGACGGCGCGATGCTGATGCAGGTGCAGGGCACCGGGGCACTGCGGCTCCTGGTGGTCGAATGCACCAGCGCGGGAACCCTGCGCGCAACCGCCAAGTGGGAAGACCCGCTGCCCGAGGGGGCCGGGTTCGCCGAACTGCTGCGCGGCGCCCGCTGCGCGATCACCCTCGTCCAGCCCGACGGCTCCCAGAGCTACCAGGGCGTGGTCGAGGTGGTCGGCGACGGCGTGGCGGACATGCTGATGCACTACATGCGCCACTCGGAGCAGATCGAGACTACGCTCACCGTCAGCGCCGACGAAGGTCGCGTTGCCGGCCTGCTGCTGCAGCGCCTGCCCGAGTCCGCCGACGAGGATCCGGACCGCTGGGACCGGGTGCGCATGCTCGCCGGAACCGTCGAGCACGCAGAACTGCTTGGCCTGGCGCCGGCCGACGTGCTGCGCCGGCTGTTCCACGAGGAGGACGTGCGCCTGTTCGACCCGCAGCCGCTGGCGTTCCGATGCTCCTGCTCCCGCGGACGCGTCGAGTCGATGCTGGCGATGCTCGGTCCCGAAGAAGTGGAGTCGGTGCTGGCCGAACAGGGCCATGTCGAAGTGACCTGCGACTTCTGCAACCGCACCTACCGTTTCGACCCGGTCGACGCGGCGCAGCTCTTCGCCGGCGGCACGCGCTCGACGGGCAGCGCCACGCGCCACTGAGCGAGCGCCGCCGTCGGCCCGGAGTCCTGCGGACAGGGCCGCTCAGTGCCCCGGCGACGGCGTACCGGGCGCCGATGCGAACGCCGCGAGGTCGGCTTCCTTCTCGACCACCCGCACACGGTGCAGCACCTCGGTCACCCATACCAGGCCGTCGCCCGCCTGCCCGGTGAACGCATGATCGGCGATCAGTCGCAGCACAGGATCAACCAGTTCGTCCGGGCAGACCATCTCGATGCGGATCTTGCTCGAGAAATCGGTCAGCGCCTCCTTGGGGTTACGCGGATTCTGACCGGAGGGGAAGCGGCTGCAGCCCTCGACCTTGCCGATGTTCATGCCCGGGAAGCCGGGCAACCTGCGCAACGCATCGCTCACCCGGTCCAGCCGGGACGGCCGCACGACAGCCTTGATTTCCTTCATGTAGCCTCCCTGCCGGAAGCCTGTCCAGGGCCGGGCATGCGCCTGCCGCATGGCGCGTGCCCTGAGCCGGTCAGGCCTCGATCGGCTTCTCGTCGAACCACTTGAACAATGCCGGCACCACCACGAGGGTGAGCAGCGTCGAGGTCACCAGGCCCGAGATCACCACGACCGCCAGCGGCCGGGTCACCTCGGACCCCGGACCGGTGGCAAACAGCATCGGGATCAGGCCGAGCATCGCTACCGACGCGGTCATCAGCACCGGGCGCAGCCGCGCCTTGCAACCTTCCACCACCGCCTCGCGCACGTCCATGCCTTCATCGCGCAGATGCCGGATGTACTCGACCAGCACCACCGCATTGAGCGTCGCGATTCCCCACAAGGTGATGAACCCTACCGAGGCGGGCACCGACAGGAACTCGCCGGACAGCAGCAGCCCGAAGATGCCGCCCAGCGATGCGAACGGCAGCACCAGGATGATCAGCGCCGCATAACGCATCGACTTGAACAGCACGAACAGCAGGAAGAAGATGACCGCCACCGTGATCGGCACGATGATCGACAGCCGCCCCAGCGCCCGTTCCATGTTCTCGAACTGTCCGCCCCACTCCAGCGTGTAGCCCTCGGGCAGGTCGACCTGCTCGGAGATGCGTGCCTGCGCCTCGGCCACGTAGCCGCCGAGGTCACGACCGGCGACGTTCGAACCGATCACGATCCGCCGCCGGCCCGACTCGCGCGCGATCACCGGCGCGCTGTCGACCACGCTGATCGTTGCCAGGCTCTTGAGCGGCACGAGGGCACCGTTGGGCGAGGTGAACAGGATGTCACCGATCGCCTCGATGCTGCTGCGGAACGGTTCGGGGTAGCGCACCACTGCCGAGAACCGGCGCTCGCCCTCGTACACCTCGGTCGCCTGGCGGCCGGCGATCGCGGTCTCGATCACGTCGTGCACGTCGGACACGTTGATGCCGTAGCGGGCGATCGCGGTGCGGTCGATGTCGATGGTGAGGTAGGGCTGCCCGCTGACCCGGTCCAGCCGCAGGTCGCGCGTGCCTGGTATGCCGTTGAGCACGCGCGCGATTTCCTCGCTCTTCTGGCGCAGTACCGCGAGGTCATCGCCGAACAGCTTGATCGCGACCTGGGAACGCACCCCGGTCACCATCTCGTCGACCCGTTCCTGGATCGGCTGGCTCATCACCAGCTGAACACCCGGCAGCACCGACAACACCTCGCGGATCCGTCGCTCGATGTCTGCCTGCCGTTCGAAGCCTTCGGGCCGCTCGCTAACCGGCAGCAGGCTGACCACCGGACTCGACTCGTTCATGCCGGCCGGGTCAGCCGGGCTCTCGCCCCGGCCCAGCGTCGACACCGCCATCCTCACTCCCGGTACCTGCGACACCAGCTTCATCGCCTCGAACTCGGTGCGCACCGATTCATCGAGCGACACCGAGGGCACGCGGATGATCTGCGGCGTGACCGAGCCCTCCTGCATCACCGGCACGAACGCCGTGCCGAGGAACGGGAACGCCGCCCCCGCCGCCACCAGCATGCCGATGGCGATCGCGACCACCGATTTCTCGTGCGCGATCGACCAGTCGAGCATGCGCAGGTAGCCCGGCTTGATCATGCGGATCACGAAGGTATCGTGGTCGGCGCCGCCCTTGAGCAGGTAGGAGGAGAGGATCGGCGTAAGGGTCAGCGACAGCACCAGCGAGATCGCCAGCGCGATGCCGATCACCTGGGCCAGCGGGCCGAACATCTTGCCTTCCATGTCGGTCAGCGTGAGCAGCGGCATGAACACGACGATGATGATGCCCACGCCGAAAACCACCGGCAGGCCGACCTCGGAGGCCGCACGCAGCACGATCCGCAACCGGTTCTCGCCGCTGTCGCGCGCCTCGCCGAGGCGCTTGAACGTGTTCTCGACCACGACCACCGATCCGTCGACCATCAGGCCGATCGCGATCACCAGGCCACCCAGCGACATCAGGTTGGCGGAGATCCCGTATTCGTTCATCACCATGAAGGTGAACAGCGGCGTGAGCAGCAGCGTCGCCACCACGATCAGGCTGGACCGCAGGTCGCCGAGGAAGACGAACAGGATGATGATCACGAACACGATCGCCTCGAGCAGCACCTTCACGATCGTGACCAGGGCCGAGTCGACCAGTTCGGTGCGGTCGTAGAACGGCACGATCTTCAGCCCGCCGGGCAGCAGGTCCTGCTCGTTGATCTGCTCGACCCGCTGCTTCACCCGGCTGACCACCTCCCGCGCGTTGCCGCCGCGGATCATCATCACGATGCCAGCCACCGCCTCGGTGTCGCCGTTCTTGATCGCGGCGCCGACGCGCACCTCCTCGCCCAGCGCGATGGTCGCCACGTTGCGCAGGAACACCGGCGTGCCGCCGACCTCCTTGATGACGATGTTGCCGATGTCCTCCAGCGTGCGCACCAGACCGACGCCGCGGATCAGGTACTGCTCGGCCCCGCGCGGCAGGATCCCGCCGCCGCTGTTGGCGTTGTTGCGCTCGAGCGCGGTGTAGATCTCGGCCAGGTGCACGTTCAGGCCGCGCATGCGCTGCGGGTCGGCGAGCACCTGGTACTGGCGCACGTAGCCGCCGTGCGAATTCACCTCGGCCACGCCGGAGATCCCGCGCAGCATCGGTCGCACGACCCAGTCCTGCACGATCCGGCGCTCGGTGAGCTCCTCGCGGGTGAGCGCGCGCCGGCCGTCGTCCGGTCGTTCCAGCGTGTACTGGTAGACCTGTCCGAGGCCGGTCGATACCGGGCCGAGCACCGGCACGGTGCCCTGCGGCAGGCGCGACTGGACCTCGATCAGCCGCTCCAGCACCAGCTGGCGCGCGAAGTAGACATCGGTGGCGTCGCTGAATACCAGCGTTACCAGCGACAGCCCGGCGCGGTTGAGCGAACGCATCTCGCGCAACCCGGGCAGGCCAGTGAGCGCGATCTCGATCGGTACCGTGACGAAACGCTCCACCTCTTCCGGCGAGCGCCCGGCCGCCTCGGTCGCGACCTGCACCTGGACGTTGGTGACATCCGGGAACGCGTCAAGGGAGAGCTTCTGCACCGAGCGCGCGCCCAGGATGCCCAGCGCCACGAACACCACCAGCAGCACGAGTCGCTGCTGGAGGCTCGCGCGGACGATCGCTTCGATCATTGGCGGTTGCGCTCGTTGTTGAGGTGGAAGGCACCCTCGACCACGATGGGTTCACCCTCGGTCAGCCCGCCCAGCACCGGCCGCAGGCCGTTGTTGCTCTCCGGCCCGAGCGTCACCGGCCGCAGGTGGAACAGCCCGGGCTTGGCCTGGACGAACACGTGGTCGCGGTTGCCGTCGCGCACCACCGCGTCGGCCGGCACCGCCAGCACCCGGCGCAGCGGCTCACGGATCGCCATCGTGGCCAGCATCGCCGGCTTGAGCGAACGGTCGAGGTTGGCCAGCACGGTACGCACGGTGATCGTGCGCGTCGACGGGTTCACCGTGCTCGCGACGAAATTGATCCGGCCCTCGAGCTTGCGGTCGCGCAGCGCCGGGATGACCACCTCGACCGGGTCGCCGACGCGCACCTCGTAGGCCTGCTCTTCAGGCACCTCGCTCACGACCCAGACCTGGGACAGGTCGGCGATCGTGAACAGCAGGTCGGCGGGCTGCACCACCTGCCCCACGGTGACCTTGCGCTCGATGATCGTGCCGGACAGCTTGGAGACGATCGAGATCACCGGGCTGATGGCCCGGGTGTTCTCCAGGCGTTCGATCGCCTGGCCGCTCATGCCCAGGATCAGCAGGTTGCCACGGGCAGTGCGAAGTTCCGCTTCCGCGGACAACTGCTCGTTCTCCCGGCGCTGCAGTTCGGCCGAGCCGATCACGTCCGCGTTGACCAGCAACCGCGCGCGCTCGACCGCCCGCTGCACCAGCTCCAGGTCGAGTCCGGCCTTCAGGAAGTTGCGCTGCGCCGCGGCGAGCTCTGCGCTGTCGAGCGTGGCGAGGGTCTGGCCGGCCCGCACGTCCATCCCCAGCGTGCCCGGTGCATCGGTGATGCGGCCGGTGACGGACGATCCGATGCGGGCGACGCGGTCCTCGTCGACGTGCACGCTGCCCGCGACGCGGAAGTACTCGCGCAGTTCCGCCCGCAGCGCGGGCGCGACCTGGATCCGGTTCAACAGCTCGCCGTCGGCCTTCACATGCATCGGGTCGCGCGCCGGCGTCGTGGCCGGGGCCGGCCGGGCGGCCTCGCGGCCACAGCCGTACAGCAGGGACAGCAGGACAGCGGCCACCAGCAGCAGCGCCGGGCCGCGCGGGCGAGCGTTCATTGGATGCCTCCGGGCAGGTCGACGCCGACCAGGCGTTCGACTTCGATCAGTGCGTAGCGCGCTTCATACAGGGCGTTGATGTATTCCTGGCGCACGCCGCGCAGCGTGCGCTGGGCGTCGAGGTATTCGATGATCCCGCGCTCGCCGAAGCGGTAGGCGGCTTCGGCCACGCGCACCGTCTGCTCGGCCTGGCGCAGCAGCCCGCCTTCGAAGGCCTCGACCTGCTGGCGCGCGATCGAGTACCCCGCGATCGCGAAGTCGAGCTCGCCCAGCAGTTGCTGGCGCCGCGACTTCAGCTGCGCTTCGGCGAACGATGCCTCCGCCTGCGCTTCGAGGATCTGGCCCTGGCGCTGGTTGAACAGCGGTAGCGGCACCGAGACGCCGAGCCGCCAGCGGGTCTGGTCGGGCTCGACGTCGTGGCCGACCAGCATGCGCACCTGCGGTTTGCGCAGGGCCTGCTCGAGCTCGACGCGCGCCCGGGCGCGGCGCTGCTCGGCCTCGAGCTGGGCCAGCTCCGGGCTGCTGCGCAGCGCTTCGTCGCGCATCGCGATGGCGGAGGGTACGCCTGGCAGCACGGGCAGCGTACCCTGCAGGGGCAGCGGGTCCGACGGCGGCAGGCCGAGCAGCGCGGCCAGCGAGCCGCGCGCCTGCTCGACCCGGACCGTCGACGAATCACGGTTGCGTCGCGCGTTCAGCACCTCGGTGTCGGCCCGGATCAGGTCGAGCTTCGGTGCCTCGCCGAGTTGCACCCGGAGGTTCACACGCGCGCGGATCTGCTGCAGCGCCGACAGCTCCTCTTCGGCGATGCGCAGCTGCTCCTGCCGATGCAGCACCTGGTAGAACTGGCCCCTGACGCGTGCATAAAGCGAGCGTCGGATCGTACGCACGGCCGCCTCTGCACCTTCGCCGCCGAGGTCGGCCACGCGCGCACGCGCGGATCGAACCCCGGCCTGGTCGATCGGCTGACCGAGGGTGAGCGTGACCCCCTGTCCATCGGGACCGCCGATGCTGCGCGGCCGCACCGGGCCGGTGACGACTTCGACATCCGGGTTGGGCAACTGGCGAGCGGTAGCCGATGCAGCCGATGCCGCATCCTGCCGGGCGATCACGGCCTGCAG
>CANHBC010000094.1 GCA_947458835.1 Betaproteobacteria bacterium
CCGGAAGGCACGGAGATGGTGATGCCGGGGGACAACATTTCGATCACGGTCACGCTGATCCAGCCGATCGCGATGGAAGAGGGGCTGCGCTTCGCGATCCGCGAAGGTGGCAAGACCGTGGGCGCCGGTGTCGTCGCCAAGATCATCGCCTGATTCCGGCATCCGTTTCACGGTAACTGTGGTTCCGGGGCTGCGTGGCAGCCCCTGCAGCACGGTGTCTTCGGAAGGCCAGTAGCTCAATTGGCAGAGCGTCGGTCTCCAAAACCGAAGGTTGGGGGTTCGACACCCTCCTGGCCTGCCATCCGATGCCACCAGCGAGAACAGACGGGTAAATGGATACAGCGAAGATAGTCCTGGCGGCGGTGGCGGTGGTTGCAGGCCTGTACGGTTTCTACCATTTCGACCAGGGCCCGGCGGTGCTGCGCGTGGTCTGTGTGCTCGCAGGCGTGGTCGTGGCCGTCGGCGCGATGTGGACTACCGCCCAGGGCACGCGTTTCCGCGCATTCGCGCAGCTTTCGATCGAAGAGACGAGGAAGGTGGTCTGGCCGTCGCGCAAGGAGACCCTGCAGACGACGGGTATCGTATTCGCGTTCTGTGTCGTCAGCGCACTCTTCCTTTGGGTGGTGGACGCCAGCCTGCTTTACCTGGTGCAACTGTTGATGGGGCGGACTGAGTGATGAGTGGAAAACGCTGGTATGTGGTCCATGCGTACTCGGGTTTCGAGAAGAGCGTGCAGCGCACGCTGCTCGACCGTATCCAGCGCACCGGAATGCAGGACAAGTTCGGGCAGGTGCTGGTGCCGGTCGAGGAAGTGGTCGAGATGAAATCCGGCCAGAAATCGATCAGCGAGCGCAAGTTCTTCCCGGGGTACGTGCTGGTCGAGATGGAGATGACCGACGATACCTGGCATCTCATCAAGAGCACCCCGAAGGTCACCGGCTTCATCGGCGGAACGGCCACCAAGCCGACCCCGATCAGCCAGCGCGAAGTCGACAACATCCTGCACCAGATCCAGGAAGGCGTCGAGAAGCCCAAGCCGAAGGTGCTGTTCGAGAGCGGCGAGATGGTGCGGGTCAAGGAAGGCCCGTTCACCGACTTCAACGGCACGGTCGAGGCGGTCAACTACGAGAAGAACAAGCTGCGGGTCGCGGTGTCGATCTTCGGCCGGTCGACGCCTGTCGAACTCGATTTCTCGCAGGTGGAAAAAGCCTGACGATCCGCGCCCCCAGGGGGCGCGGCAGTAGTCGCGCCGGAGACGGCGCAATCCATCCGGCGATCGGCGCGTCCCCCGGGACGTGTCGGAAGCCATCCCGGGGAGAGCGCGCAGCGCTCGTTCAGACCCGTTACAGAAGGAGCATGACTCGTGGCGAAGAAAGTCGTCGGTTACATCAAGCTGCAGGTTCCTGCAGGCAAGGCCAATCCCAGCCCGCCGATCGGCCCGGCGCTGGGCCAGCGCGGCCTGAACATCATGGAATTCTGCAAGGCCTTCAACGCGGCCACGCAGAAGATGGAACCCGGCCTGCCCACCCCGGTGGTGATCACCGCCTACGCGGACAAGACTTTCACGTTCGTGATGAAGACGCCGCCGGTGTCGGTGCTCATCATGAAGGCACTCGGCATCACCAAGGGCAGCAAGACGCCGCACACCGACAAGGTCGGCAAACTGTCGCGCGCCCAGTGCGAGCAGATCGCCAAGGCGAAGCAGCCCGACCTGACGGCCGCCGATCTGGAAGCCGCCATGCGTACCGTGGCCGGCAGCGCCCGCAGCATGGGCGTCGAAGTGGAGGGACTCTGACATGGCACACGTTTCCAAGCGCTACACCGCCGTCCGCAAGGCCGTCGACCGCGAAAAACTCTATCCGCTGCCCGAGGCCCTGCAACTGGTCAAGGACAACGCCAACGCCAAGTTCAACGAGTCGATCGACGTCGCCATCAACCTGGGCGTCGACGCCAAGAAATCCGACCAGATCGTCCGTGGCTCGCTCGTGCTCCCGAAGGGCACGGGCAAGACCAAGCGCGTGGCGGTATTCGCGCAGGGCGACAAGGCCAAGGAAGCCCTTGCCGCCGGTGCGGACGTGGTCGGCTTCGACGACCTCGCCGAGCAGGTCAAGGCTGGCAACATCAACTTCGACATCGCCATCGCGACGCCCGATTCGATGCGCGTGGTCGGCCAGCTGGGCCAGGTGCTGGGCCCGCGCGGCCTGATGCCCAATCCCCGCGTCGGTACCGTGACCGCGGATGTCGCCACCGCCGTGAAGAACGCCAAGGCTGGCCAGGTCCAGTACCGCACGGACAAGGCGGGCATCATCCAGTGCACCATCGGCCGCGCGTCGTTCACCGTCGAGGCCCTGCAGGAGAACCTCGGCGCGCTGATCGAGGCACTGAACCGGGCCAAGCCGCCCACGTCGAAGGGCATCTATGTCCGGCGTGTGAGCCTGTCGTCGACGATGGGTGCCGGCGTGCGCGTCGACCAGGGCAGCCTGGTTGCCTCGCGCGAGGCCTGACCCGCGGCCCGGGTTTCCCGGGAATCCGTCGCTGGCCGCCTGCGGCCGGCACGAGCAGGTGAATACAGAACTTTGGGCCCGGCGGGGCGGTGGCGAAGGATTGCCGCCGCCGCGCCGGGGTTGTCAAAGACCGTAGGCGTTCCCCCGGAACTTAATGCCGTCCGGAAGGTGGGGCAGCATCGCCCGCCCGACGCCGGCGTCCTACGCAGATGGCGTACCCCCGAAACAGGAGCGGTTGCAATGTCGATTTCCTGGATCAAGGTCGCCGTGTTGTGCTTTCCACCCCGTCCGGGGCGGAGGTAGCCGGCCAATGCCGGCAATCCCCGCATCGGCCAGGGTGGTGCGGTTAAGTCAAGGAGGTGCACCTTGAGTTTGAGTCTGCAGGACAAACAGGCAGTTGTCGCCGAACTGAGCGCTGAGCTCGGCAAGGCACAGTCGGTCGTGATCGCGGAATACCGCGGCATGGGCGTCGGTGCAATGACCGAACTGCGGCGCAAGGCTCGCGCAGAAGGCGTCTACCTGAAGGTGCTCAAGAACACCCTCGCCCGCCGCGCGGTCGACGGGACCCCGTTCAAGGCGCTGTCCGACCAGCTGGTCGGGCCGCTCGCCTACGGGATCTCGACCGATCCGGTCAAGGCAGCGAAGGTGCTCGACGAGTTCGCCAAGGGGAACGACAAGCTGGTGATCCGGGGCGGAGCGTTGCCCGACCAGCTGCTGTCGGCCAAGGACATCCAGGGACTGGCGCGGCTTCCGTCGCGCGAGGAACTGCTGTCCATGCTGATGGGGACGATGCAGGCACCGGTCGCCAAGTTCGTTCAGACGCTCAACGAGGTCCCCGCTCGCTTCGTTCGCACCGCTGCTGCGGTACGCGACCAGAAGCAGGGAACCGAAGCGGCCGCCTGAGGGCAGCCGGCCGGGCCGGGCAGGTTTCATGCCTGCCTCATGCCACGGTGACAACATTCCATCCAATCGACATCTGCAATATCGGGAGTATTTGAAATGGCAGTCGCAAAATCGGAAATCCTCGACGCAATCGCCGGCCTGACCGTGCTGGAGCTGTCCGAGCTGATCAAGGAAATGGAAGAGAAGTTCGGCGTGTCGGCCGCAGCCGCGGCGGTCGCCGTTGCCGCCCCGGCGGGTGGCGCTGCCGCCGCCCCGGCGGAAGAGAAGACCGAGTTCACGGTCATCCTGAAGTCGGCCGGCGAGAAGAAGGTCGAGGTCATCAAGGCCGTGCGTGCGATCACGGCACTGGGCCTGAAGGAAGCGAAGGACCTCGTCGACGGCGCGCCGAAGCCGGTCAAGGAAGGCGTGTCGAAGGCCGATGCGGACGCGATCATGAAGCAGCTGACCGACGCAGGCGCGGCGGTCGAGCTGAAGTGACGCGACGCGCATCGACCCGCCGGTTGCCGGGGCTCGTCCCCGGACGGCAGGCCGGGGCCGGCAACGGTCTCGGTCTTGCCGGTCAGGCGTCATGCATGTGTTGAAGGCCGTGGGCTGGCGGGAGACCGCCGGCCCGCAGTCGCTTTGCGGCAACCGCCCGAACGCGACATGCAGCACCCGCAGCAAGCAGTGCCCGTAACACCGCTCCACCCCAGTCTATCCGTCGCCTGCAGGAGTCAACGATGAGCTATTCATTCACCGAGAAGAAACGCATCCGCAAGAGCTTCGCCAAGCGTGCCAGCGTGTTGCCGGTTCCGTTCCTGCTCGCCACCCAGCTCGAATCCTATCGTCACTTCCTGCAAGCCGACCAGCAGGCCGACGTACGCACCGGCGAGGCCGGGCTGCAGGCCGCGTTCCAGTCGATCTTCCCGATCACGAGCCACTCGGGCAATGCCCGCCTCGACTTCGTCAGCTATTCGCTCAGCACGCCGCCCTTCGACGTGAAGGAGTGCCAGCAGCGCGGCCTCACGTTCGCTGCGCCGCTGCGCGCGAAGGTGCGCCTGACGATCATGGACAAGGAAGCACCCAAGGTCAAGGGCAAGGACGGCTCCGAAGGCTTCCCGGTGAAGGAAGTGAAGGAACAGGAAGTCTACATGGGCGAGATTCCGCTCATGACCGACACCGGCTCCTTCGTCATCAACGGCACCGAGCGCGTGATCGTCTCGCAGCTGCACCGTTCGCCCGGCGTGTTTTTCGAGCACGACCGCGGCAAGACGCACTCGTCCGGCAAGCTGCTGTTTTCCGCGCGCGTCATCCCCTACCGCGGCTCCTGGCTCGACTTCGAGTTCGACCCCAAGGACTTCCTCTACTTCCGCGTCGACCGTCGCCGCAAGATGCCGGTCACGATCCTGCTCAAGGCGCTGGGCTACAGCCCGGAGCAGATCCTCGCCGACTTCTTCAAGACCGACACCTTCCATTTCGCCAACGGCGAGATCACCGTCGACCTCGTGCCCGAGCGGCTGCGCGGCGACACCGCTGGCTTCGACTTCGTCACCGCGTCGGGCAAGGTCATCGTCCAGCGCGACAAGCGGATCACCGCGAAGCATGTTCGCGAGATCGAGCAGGCCGGCCTGAAGACGATCACCGTGCCGGGCGAGTACCTGCTCGGGCGCGCGCTGGCGCACAACGTGATCGACACCGACACCGGCGAGATCCTCGCGCGGGCGAACGACGAGATCACCGAAGACCTGATCGACCTGTTCCGCGGTGGCAAGGCCGACGAGATCCACACGATCTACACCAACGACCTGGATGAAGGCCCGTACATCTCGCAGACGCTGCGCATCGACGAGACGCCTGACCAGATCGCCGCCCAGGTCGCCATCTACCGCATGATGCGCCCCGGCGAGCCGCCCACCGAGGACGCGGTCCGTGGCCTGTTCCATGGCCTGTTCTTCGCCGAAGAGCGCTACGACCTGTCCGCCGTCGGCCGGATGAAGTTCAACCGCCGCATCGGCCGCAACGAGGTCAAGGGCGCGGCGACGCTGGCCCCCGAGGACATCGTTGCCGTCATCAAGATCCTGGTCGAGCTGCGCAACGGCCGGGGCGAGATCGACGACATCGACCATCTGGGCAACCGGCGCGTGCGTTCGGTGGGTGAACTGGCCGAGAACCAGTTCCGTGCCGGTCTGGTGCGCGTCGAGCGCGCGGTAAAGGAACGCCTGTCGCAGGCGGAGTCCGAGAACCTGATGCCGCACGACCTGATCAACGCCAAGCCGGTGTCGGCGGCGATCCGCGAGTTCTTCGGCTCGAGCCAGCTCTCGCAGTTCATGGACCAGACCAACCCGCTGTCCGAGATCACCCACAAGCGGCGCGTGTCCGCGCTCGGGCCGGGCGGCCTGACGCGCGAGCGTGCCGGCTTCGAGGTGCGCGACGTGCACCCGACCCACTACGGCCGCGTTTGCCCGATCGAGACGCCGGAAGGTCCGAACATCGGCCTGATCAATTCGCTCGCGTTGTACGCGCGCACCAACGAGTATGGCTTCCTCGAGACGCCGTACCGCAAGGTCGACACCGGCCGCGTCAGCGACGAAATCGTGTTCCTGTCGGCGATCGAGGAGAGCAAGTACACGATCGCCCAGGCGAACGCTGAACTCGACACCGACGGACGCTTCGTCGACCAGATCATCTCGTGCCGGCAGCACAACGAGTTCACGATGGCCGCGCCGGACAAGATCGAGTACATGGACGTGGCGCCGGCGCAGATCGTGTCGGTGGCGGCCTCGCTGATCCCCTTCCTCGAGCATGACGACGCGAACCGCGCGCTGATGGGTTCGAACATGCAGCGCCAGGCCGTTCCCTGCCTGCGTCCCGAGAAGCCGCTGGTCGGCACCGGCATCGAGCGCACCGTCGCGGTCGATTCCGGCACCGCCGTGCAGGCACTGCGTGGTGGCGTGGTCGACTATATCGACGCGAGCCGGATCGTCGTGCGGGTGAACGACAACGAGACCGGCGCTGGCGAAGTCGGCGTGGACATCTACAACCTCGTCAAGTACCAGCGCTCCAACCAGAACACGAACATCAACCAGCGCCCGATCGTGAAGGTCGGCGACGTCATCGCCCGCGGCGACGTCATCGCCGACGGCGCATCGACCGACCTGGGTGAGCTGGCGCTCGGCCAGAACCTGCTGGTCGCGTTCATGCCCTGGAACGGCTACAACTTCGAGGACTCGATCCTGATCTCGGAGCGCGTGGTGGCCGAGGACCGCTTCACCTCGATCCACATCGAGGAACTGTCCGTGGTCGCGCGCGACACCAAGCTCGGGCCCGAAGAGATCACCCGCGACATCTCGAACCTCTCCGAGAACCAGCTCGGCCGCCTGGACGAGTCGGGCATCATCTACATCGGCGCCGAGGTCGAGGCGGGCGACGTGCTGGTGGGCAAGGTCACGCCCAAGGGCGAGACCCAGCTCACGCCGGAAGAGAAGCTGCTGCGCGCGATCTTCGGCGAGAAGGCTTCCGACGTGAAGGACACCAGCCTGCGCGTGCCCCCGGGCATGACCGGCACGGTGATCGACGTGCAGGTGTTCACCCGCGAGGGTATCGAGCGGGACAAGCGCGCCCAGCAGATCATCGACGACGAGCTCAAGCGCTACAAGATGGACCTCGCCGACCAGCTGCGTATCGTCGAGGACGATACCTTCGGCCGGATCGGGCGCCTGCTGGTGAACAAGGTCGCCAACAAGGGTCCGAACAAGCTGGCCAAGGGCACCAAGATCACCCAGGCCTACCTGGACAGCCTCGACCGCTTCCACTGGTTCGACATCGGCCTGGCGAGCGACGAGGCCGCCACCCAGCTCGAGCAGCTGAAGGACGGCATCGAGCAGGTGCGCCTGCGCTTCGACCACATGTTCGAAGAGAAGAAGCGCAAGCTCACCAGCGGCGACGAGCTGTCGCCGGGCGTGATCAAGATGGTCAAGGTCTACCTGGCGGTCAAGCGTCGCCTGCAGCCCGGCGACAAGATGGCCGGCCGGCACGGCAACAAGGGCGTGATCTCGAAGATCGTGCCGGTCGAGGACATGCCGTACATGGATGACGGCACCCCGGTCGATGTCGTGCTCAACCCGCTGGGCGTGCCGTCGCGGATGAACGTCGGCCAGATCCTCGAGACCCACCTGGGCTGGGCGGCCAAGGGCCTGGGCCAGCGTATCGACCGCATGCTGCGCGCGCAGGCGAACGCCACCGAAGTGCGCAAGTTCCTGACGCATGTCTACAACGACAGCGGCACGCCGGAGTCGATCGAGACGCTCGACGATGGCGAGGTGATGGCGCTGGCCTCCAACCTCAAGAAGGGCGTTCCGTTCGCCACCCCGGTGTTCGACGGCGCGACCGAATCCGAGATCAAGGGCATGCTCGAGCTGGCAGGGCTGCCCAGCAGCGGCCAGGTGAGGCTGCATGACGGCCGCACCGGCGAGGCGTTCGAGCGCGAGGTGACGGTCGGCTACATGCACGTGCTCAAGCTGCACCACCTGGTGGACGACAAGATGCACGCGCGTTCGACCGGGCCGTACAGCCTGGTCACCCAGCAGCCGCTGGGCGGCAAGGCGCAGTTCGGCGGCCAGCGCTTCGGCGAGATGGAGGTCTGGGCGCTGGAGGCTTACGGCGCGGCCTACACGCTGCAGGAGATGCTCACCGTCAAGTCGGACGACGTGTCCGGCCGGACGAAGGTCTACGAGAACATCGTCAAGGGCGAGCACAAGATCGACGCCGGGATGCCGGAGTCCTTCAACGTGCTGGTGAAGGAGATCCGCTCCCTGGCGATCGACATCGACCTCGAACGCTATTGAGGCAGGGCGCGCAGGGTGGCCGCAGCCGGCCCCCTGCGACCGCCGCCACGCCGCACCCCTGCCGCAGCACCCAACGGTTTTGACAAGGAGTGACGAATGAAAGCTTTGCTCGACCTGTTCAAGCAAGTCACCCAGGAAGAAGAATTCGACGCGATCAAGATCGGGCTGGCCTCGCCCGAGAAGATCCGTTCATGGTCCTACGGCGAGGTCAAGAAGCCGGAAACCATCAACTACCGTACCTTCAAGCCCGAGCGCGACGGCCTGTTCTGCGCGAAGATCTTCGGGCCGGTCAAGGATTACGAGTGCCTGTGCGGCAAGTACAAGCGCCTGAAGCACCGCGGCGTCATCTGCGAGAAGTGCGGCGTCGAGGTCACCCTGTCGAAGGTCCGGCGCGAGCGCATGGGCCACATCGAACTGGCCTCGCCGGTCGCCCACATCTGGTTCCTGAAGTCGCTGCCCTCGCGCCTGGGCATGGTGCTCGACATGACGCTGCGCGACATCGAACGCGCGCTCTACTTCGAGGCATACGTGGTCACCGAGCCGGGGATGACCCCGCTCAAGCGCGGCCAGCTGCTGACCGAGGATGACTACCTCGCCAAGCTCGAGGAGCATGGCGACGAGTTCTCCGCGAGCATGGGCGCCGAGGGCGTGCGCGCGCTGCTGCGCAACCTCGATCTCGACCGCGAAGTCGAGACGCTGCGCACCGACCTCGCCGCGACCAGCTCCGAGACCAAGATCAAGAAGATCGCCAAGCGCCTGAAGGTGCTCGAGGCGTTCCAGAAGTCGGGCATCAAGCCTGACTGGATGATCATGGAAGTGCTGCCCGTGCTGCCGCCGGACCTGCGTCCGCTGGTGCCGCTCGATGGCGGCCGCTTCGCGACCTCCGACCTGAACGACCTGTACCGCCGCGTGATCAACCGGAACAACCGCCTGAAGCGGTTGCTCGAGCTCAAGGCGCCCGAGATCATCGTGCGCAACGAGAAGCGCATGCTGCAGGAGGCCGTCGACTCGCTGCTCGACAACGGGCGCCGCGGCAAGGCGATGACCGGCGCGAACAAGCGTCCGCTCAAGTCGCTCGCCGACATGATCAAGGGCAAGGGCGGTCGCTTCCGTCAGAACCTGCTGGGCAAGCGCGTCGACTACTCCGGCCGTTCGGTGATCGTGGTGGGCCCGCAGCTCAAGCTGCACCAGTGCGGCCTGCCGAAGAAGATGGCGCTCGAGCTGTTCAAGCCGTTCATCTTCAACAAGCTCGAGGTCCTGGGCATGGCGACCACGATCAAGGCCGCCAAGCGCATGGTCGAGAGCGAGGAGCCGGCGGTCTGGGACATCCTCGAGGACGTCATCCGCGAGCACCCGGTGATGCTCAACCGCGCTCCGACGCTGCACCGTCTGGGCATCCAGGCGTTCGAGCCCGTCCTGATCGAGGGCAAGGCGATCCAGCTGCACCCGCTGGTCTGCGCGGCGTTCAACGCCGACTTCGACGGCGACCAGATGGCCGTTCACGTGCCGCTGTCGCTCGAAGCGCAGATGGAAGCGCGCACGCTGATGCTGTCGTCGAACAACGTGCTGTCGCCGGCCAACGGCGAACCGATCATCGTGCCCTCTCAGGACATCGTGCTGGGCCTGTACTACGCCACCCGCGAGAAGATCGGCGCGCGCGGCGAGGGCATGGCCTTCATCGACGTCTCCGAGGGCCGCCGTGCGTACGAGACGGGCCAGTGCGAGCTGCAGGCCAAGGTCAAGATCCGCATCCGCGAGGTGCTGTTCAATGATGACGGCGAGCGCTTCGAGTCGATCAAGCGCTATGACACCACCGTCGGCCGTGCGATGCTCTCCGAGATCCTGCCCCCGGGCCTGCCGTTCTCGGTGATCAACAAGACGCTGAAGAAGAAGGAGATCTCGCGGCTGATCAACGGCGCGTTCCGGCGCTGCGGCCTGCGCGAGACGGTCATCTTCGCCGACAAGCTGATGCAGGCCGGCTTCACCCTGGCCACCCGGGCGGGCGTCTCTATCGCGGTCGGCGACATGCTGGTGCCGAACGAGAAGGAAAAGCTCATCGGTGCCGCGCAGAAGGAAGTCCAGGAGATCGAGGCGCAGTACACCTCGGGCCTGGTCACCCAGGGCGAGCGCTACAACAAGGTGGTCGACATCTGGGGCCGCGCCGGCGACCTCGTCGCCAAGGCGATGATGGAGCAGCTCGGCAGCGAGCCGGTACTGGTCGACGAAGGCGGCCAGAAGGTGCCCAAGATGGACAAGGGCAAGCCGGTGATGCAGGAGTCGTTCAACGCCATCTATATGATGGCCGACTCCGGCGCCCGCGGTTCCGCCGCGCAGATCCGCCAGCTGGCGGGCATGCGGGGTCTGATGGCCAAGCCTGACGGCTCGATCATCGAGACCCCGATCACCGCGAACTTCCGCGAGGGACTGAACGTCCTGCAGTACTTCATCTCCACGCACGGCGCGCGCAAGGGCCTGGCCGACACGGCGCTCAAGACCGCCAACTCGGGCTACCTGACCCGCCGCCTGGTCGACGTGACCCAGGACCTGGTCGTCACCGAGCCCGATTGCGGCACCACCCAGGGCTTCGCGATGCGTGCCCTGGTCGAGGGTGGCGAGGTGGTCGAATCGCTGGGCGAGCGCGTGCTCGGCCGCGTACTGGTCGCCGACGTCGTCCACCCCGAGACTCAGGAGGCGCTGTTCGAGGCTGGCGTGCTGCTCGACGAGGATTCGATCGAGACGATCGAGTCGCTGGGCATCGACGAGGTCAAGGTGCGCACCCCGCTCACCTGCGAGACGCGCTGGGGCCTGTGCGCGAAGTGCTACGGACGCGACCTCGGCCGCGGCCAGATTGCCAACGTCGGCGAGGCGGTGGGCGTGATTGCCGCGCAGTCGATCGGCGAGCCGGGCACCCAGCTCACGATGCGTACCTTCCACATCGGCGGCGCGGCCTCGCGTACGGCGGTGGCCAGCCTGATCGAGACCAAGTCGGCGGGAACGCTCCGCTTCTCGGGCACGATGCGCTATGTCACCAACGCCCGCGGCGAGCCGGTCGCGATCTCCCGCTCCGGCGAGGTGATCGTGGTTGACGAGAGCGGCCGCGAGCGCGAGCGCCACAAGGTGCCGTACGGCGCCACGCTCACCGCCAAGGATGGCGACACCACGAAGGCCGGGCAGGTGCTGGCCAACTGGGATCCGCACACCCGTCCGATGATCACGGAGTACAGCGGCCGCATCAAGTTCGAGAACGTCGAGGAAGGCGTGACGGTGGCGCGGCAGATCGACGAGGTCACCGGCCTGTCGACGCTGGTCGTGATCGATCCGAAGCGTCGCGCCGGCACCCAGACCAAGGGCGTACGTCCGCAGGTCAAGCTGATCGACGACTCGGGTAACGAGGTGAAGATCGCTCGTACCGAGCAGCCGGTCATCTACTCGTTCCAGATCGGCGCGGTCATCTCGGTGCGCGACGGCCAGGACGTGTCGGTCGGCGACGTGCTCGCCCGCATCCCGCAGGAGACCTCCAAGACGCGCGACATCACCGGCGGCCTGCCGCGGGTGGCCGAGCTGTTCGAGGCGCGTTCGCCCAAGGATGCCGGCATGCTGGCCGAGATCACCGGTACCGTGTCGTTCGGCAAGGACACCAAGGGCAAGCAGCGCCTGGTGATCACCGACATGGACGGCGTCACGCACGAGTTCCTCATCCCGAAGGAGAAGCACGTCCTGGTGCACGACGGCCAGGTGGTGAACAAGGGCGAGTCGATCGTCGACGGCCCGGCCGATCCGCACGACATCCTGCGCCTGCAGGGGGTCGAGGCGCTCGCCCGCTACATCATCGACGAGGTACAGGACGTCTACCGCCTGCAGGGCGTGAAGATCAACGACAAGCACATCGAGGTCATCGTGCGGCAGATGCTGCGCCGCGTGATGATCGTCGCCGCCGGGGACACCAAGTTCATCGTCGGCGAGCAGGTCGAGCGGGCCGAAGTGTTCGAGGAGAACGAGCGGGTCGAAGCCGAGGGCAAGACGCCGGCGGCCTTCGAGTACATGCTGCTCGGCATCACCAAGGCATCGCTGTCGACCGACTCGTTCATCTCCGCCGCATCGTTCCAGGAAACCACCCGGGTCCTGACCGAAGCGGCGATCATGGGCAAGAAGGACGACCTGCGCGGTCTGAAGGAGAACGTCATCGTCGGCCGGCTGATCCCGGCCGGCACCGGCCTGGCCTACCACAACACCCGGCGCAACCCGCCGGTGAAGGAGGCCGTGGACGCGGGCGTGGGGGCTGCCGAACCGGCGGCCGAGGCGGGGAGCGAGTCCGAGCAGCAGGTAGCTTGACAGGGACGGACCCCCATCCTACACTCGCGATCTTTTTTCGTTCCGGCAAACCGGGGCTGAACGAGCGGCAGGCGGATCCATCCAGACGGGTGTGACGCAGCCGCATCGCCTCCCCGGCAAGACGTTTCGAGACGGGCGTTCCCCGGGTTGCAGTTTTCCGGGGCCGGCGCAGCAGTCGAAAACGTACACCGCCGGCGTCGCACCGAATCATTGCCAAGGGCGCCAGTCGTGCCCGCGCGCTGACCGGTCGACCACGAAAAGCAGCAATTGCATCACGCAGAACGCAGCACGCACGCAGTCCTGAAACAACGCTCCGTAATTGTCCCAACGAGGACGGCGCCGACGCGTCTTCCTCCCATCTTGATGGCTCGATAAATGCCCACGATCAATCAGCTGGTGCGCCACGGCCGTGACCCGGTCAAGACCAAGAGCAAGGTTCCGGCCCTGCAGAACTCGCCGCAGCGACGCGGCGTCTGCACGCGCGTCTACACCACGACGCCGAAGAAGCCGAACTCGGCGTTGCGGAAGGTCGCGAAGGTGCGCCTCGTCAACGGCTTCGAGGTGATTGGCTACATCGGCGGCGAAGGCCACAACCTGCAGGAACACTCGGTCGTGCTGATTCGCGGCGGCCGGGTCAAGGATCTCCCGGGTGTGCGCTATCACGTCGTCCGCGGCAGCCTGGACACCCAGGGGGTCAAGGACCGCAAGCAGAGCCGTTCGAAGTACGGCGCCAAGAAACCCAAGGCAGCCTAAGCCCAGCCTGCAGCCCGAGGAACAGCCATGCCCCGTCGTCGCGAAGTACCCAAACGCCAGATCCTGCCGGACCCGAAGTTCAGCAGCCAGGAAGTCGCCAAGTTCATCAACGTGCTGATGATGAGCGGCAAGAAGTCGGTTGCCGAGCGGATCATCTACGGTGCCCTCGAGCAGCTCGGCAAGAAGTCGGGCAAGGATCCGCTGGAGCTGTTCACGCTGGCGCTCGGCAACATCCGTCCGATGGTCGAGGTGAAGAGCCGCCGCGTCGGTGGTGCCAACTACCAGGTTCCGGTGGAAGTCCGCCCCGTCCGTCGCACCGCGCTCGCGATGCGCTGGCTGCGCGAAGCCGCCCGCAAGCGCGGCGAGAAATCCATGGGCCAGCGCCTGGCCAACGAAATCGCCGAGGCCGCTGAAGGCCGTGGCGGCGCGATCAAGAAGCGCGAGGAAGTGCACCGCATGGCCGAGGCGAACAAGGCCTTCTCGCACTACCGCTTCTGATCCGCATCAATCGCATCGACCGCCCCGCCAACCGGGGCGGTGCCTGACCCGTCGCTCGAACCGCTGCTGGTGCCCCGCTGGTGTGACCCGGCGATCCCGGATTGACGCCAACCAACGCAAAGGTCTTACCAAGTGCCTCGCAAAACACCCATCGAACGCTATCGCAACATCGGTATCTCCGCGCACATCGACGCGGGGAAGACCACGACCACCGAACGCATCCTGTTCTACACCGGCGTCAATCACAAGATCGGCGAGGTGCATGACGGCGCAGCGACGATGGACTGGATGGAGCAGGAGCAGGAGCGCGGCATCACCATCACGTCGGCGGCGACCACCTGCTTCTGGCGTGGCATGGACATGGCCCGTCCGGAGCACCGCATCAACATCATCGACACCCCCGGCCACGTCGATTTCACGATCGAGGTCGAGCGTTCGATGCGCGTGCTCGACGGCGCGTGCATGGTCTACTGCGCGGTCGGCGGCGTGCAGCCCCAGTCCGAGACCGTCTGGCGCCAGGCCAACAAGTACCGCGTGCCGCGTCTCGCGTTCGTGAACAAGATGGACCGCACCGGCGCCAATTTCTTCAAGGTCCATGACCAGATGAAGACGCGCCTGCAGGCCAACGTGGTTCCCGTCCAGGTGCCGATCGGCGCCGAGGAGAACTTCAAGGGCGTGGTCGACCTCGTCCGCATGAAGGCCATCCTCTGGGACGACGCCTCGCAGGGCATGAAGTTCGAGCTGGCCGACATCCCGGAAGACCTGGTCGACACCGCCAACGAGTGGCGCGAGAAGATGCTCGAGGCTGCGGCGGAGTCGTCCGAGGACCTGATGAACAAGTACCTCGACAGCGGCGAGCTGTCCGAGGACGAGATCAAGGCCGGCATCCGCGCGCGCACCATCTCGGGCGAGATCGTGCCGATGCTGTGCGGATCGGCGTTCAAGAACAAGGGTGTCCAGGCGATGCTCGACGCGGTGCTGGACTACCTGCCCGCGCCGACCGAGGTCAAGCCGATCACCGGCGAGGATGACAACGGCAAGGAAGTCGTGCGCGCCGCGTCCGACGATGCACCGTTCGCCGCGCTCGCGTTCAAGATCATGACCGACCCCTACGTCGGCCAGCTGATCTTCTTCCGGGTCTACTCGGGGGTGGTCAACACCGGCGACACCATCTACAACCCGATCAAGGACCGCAAGGAGCGCATCGGCCGGATCCTGCAGATGCACGCCAACCAGCGCGAGGAGATCAAGGAAGTCCGCGCAGGCGACATCGCCGCAGCGGTCGGTCTGAAGGATGCGACCACCGGCGACACGCTGTGCAACCCGGACAACCTGATTACCCTCGAGAAGATGGTGTTCCCGGAGCCGGTGATCCACGTGGCTGTCGAGCCGAAGACCAAGGCAGACCAGGAGAAGATGGGCATCGCCCTCGGGCGCCTGGCGCAGGAAGATCCGTCGTTCCGCGTGCGCAGCGACGAAGAGTCCGGTCAGACCATCATCTCGGGCATGGGCGAACTGCACCTCGAGATTCTGGTCGACCGCATGCGTCGCGAGTTCAACGTCGAGGCGAACGTCGGTGCCCCGCAGGTCGCTTATCGCGAAGCGGTGCGCAAGGCGGTCGAACAGGAAGGCAAGTTCGTCAAGCAGTCGGGCGGTCGCGGCCAGTACGGCCACGTCTGGATCAAGCTCGAGCCGAACGAGGCGGGCAAGGGCTTCGAGTTCGTTGACGCGATCAAGGGCGGCACGGTGCCGCGCGAGTTCATCCCGGCGGTCAACAAGGGCCTGGTCGACACGCTGCCCAACGGCGTGCTGGCAGGCTTCCCGGTAGTGGACGTCAAGGTCACCCTGTTCGACGGTTCGTACCACGACGTCGACTCGAACGAGAACGCCTTCCGGATGGCAGCTTCGATGGCCTTCAAGGACGCGATGCGCAAGGCCAACCCGGTCCTGCTCGAGCCGATGATGGCGGTCGAGGTCGAGGTGCCGGAAGACTACATGGGCAACGTCATGGGCGACCTGTCGGGCCGACGCGGCATCGTGCAGGGCATGGACGACCTGGTGGGCGGCATCAAGGTGATCCGCGCGGAAGTCCCGCTCGCCGAGATGTTCGGCTACTCGACGACGCTGCGTTCGCTGTCGCAGGGTCGTGCCACCTACACGATGGAATTCAAGCACTACACCGAAGCGCCGCGCAACGTCGCCGAGGCGATCATCAACAAGAAGTGATCGACCAGTACACCTAGCAAGGAAAATCCAGTCATGGCCAAGGGAAAATTCGAACGCACGAAGCCGCACGTGAACGTCGGGACGATCGGACACGTGGACCACGGGAAGACGACGCTGACGGCGGCGATCACGACGATCCTGTCGCGCAAGTTCGGTGGCGAGGCGAAGAGCTACGCGCAGATCGACTCGGC
>CANHBC010000095.1 GCA_947458835.1 Betaproteobacteria bacterium
ACCTGCACCTCACGCGTGGCCGGGTGAAGCTCTCCATCGGGCTGGCCAAGGGCAAGAAGCAGCACGACAAGCGCGCCAGCGAGAAGGACCGCGAGTGGGAGCGGCAGAAGCAGCGGCTGATGCGTGTGTGACCGCGGCCGCCCGGCGGCCGGCTCCCTGCCGGTCACCGCGCGGGAGCCGCCACCAGATGCCGTGCAATGAAGGCGAAGGCGGCCGCCTCGGTTGCCGCAGCAGCCTCACGATCGGCGATCGACGCGCCGCTGCCCAGGGCCCGTCCGTCGAAGTTGTGCCTCGCGCCCGGGTGGACTTGCCACTCGAAGCCGGCCACGCCGGAGGCGACGTCCGTCGCCCAGCGAATGCAGCGCTCGGGTGAAACTTCGTCGTCGGCACCCGCGATCACGAGCAGCAGCGGCAGTTGTGGTCGGGCGCGGGTCCGCTCCGGCACTGCACAGCCAGGGTAGAGGGCCACCGCCGCACGGAACGGCGTCGCACTGGCGCCGCCATCGCCCACGCCCCGGGTAACGCGCGCCAATGTCGCCATCGCACCGTTCGACCAACCGAACAATCCGATCCGGCCCGCGTCCACATCCGGGCGCGTTCGCAGCCACACCGCAGCACCATCGGCATCGCGGGGGCGCACGGTCTGCTCATCCACTGCAGCTGGCCGGTCGCGATAGCTGCCGCGTGGAAAACCGCCCGCATGTCCCCGCGGCCCGAAGCCATCGACCAGCAGCGCGAGGTAGCCCTGCGCCGCCCACGTCCGTGCCCAGTGCCGGTGTCGCGCCGACAGCGAGTCCGCGGAGGGGTTTGCGGCACGGCCCGCGGCGTGCACCCCAGCCCGGCCATGCATGAGGACCAGCGCCGGGAAAGGGCCCACACCCTCGGGACGGAACAGGTAGCCCACGAGCCGGGTCGCACCGTCGGCGCTATCGAAGGACACCGTCTCGACCACCACCGGGTACTCCGCTCCTGCGCCGTCGACCGCACCAGCGATGTCGGCGAACGCCGTCGCGAACACCGCCAGCAGTGCGATGTACACCGCGCGGATCCGGATGCAGCGCCGTTGCTCCATGTTTGCACTCCCGGGGGCACCGCTGCAGAGGAGAGGCAGGGACACATTCATCCGCCCCCGCGGGCGCCACCTCCGGGCAGCCTGAGGTAAGGTAGGGCAATGGTACGCATACTCTTCTTCCTCAACATCGCCGGGTTCTGGGCGCAGCTCTTCTACGGCGAATTCCTCATCTACTGGTTCGCGCTCTGGCCGATCGGCCCGGAAGGCGGTCCGAGCTTCATTCCGTGGCAGCTGATCAGCTACAGCTTCCTGCACGGCGGCATCCTGCACCTGGGTGTGAACATGCTCGCCCTGTGGATGTTCGGGCGCGACGTCGAGCGGGTGCTGGGCAGCCGGCGCTTCCTGCTGTACTACCTCGTCTGCGTGGTCTCCGCGGCCCTGCTCCAGCTGCTGGTGGCCTTTGCCAGCGCCGCGCCGTATCCGACGGTAGGCGCGTCGGGCGGCGTGTTCGGCCTGCTGCTGGCCTACGGGCTGTTCTTCCCCCACCGCCGGCTGCTGCTGCTGTTCCCGCCGATCCCGATGCCGGCCTGGCTGTTCGTCTCGCTGTATGCCGCGCTCGAGCTGGTGCTGGGCGTCACCGGTACCCAGGCGGGGGTCGCGCACTTCGCCCACCTGGGCGGGATGCTCGGCGGCTATCTGGTGCTGCAACTTGGGCGAAGACGCCCACGCTGAGGGCGCAGGTTCAGCGCGGGACACTGCCCTGGCCAGGGGCGGTCGGCGCTGAAGTGGAACCCGCTCCGCCTGCGGGCACCACTGCACCCGGCCCGACCGCCGCCGGCTGTCCAGACACCTGTGCCGGTGCCGCGCCGGGCACCGGCACGGGCGGCGGCCCGGAGGCTACCCAGCCACCGGAGCGGGCGTCGCGCACGATGCTCGGCGCCCCGGCGGCGACAAACAGCCATTCGGCATACGTTCCTCCGTCCCGGACCACCAGTCCGGGCGTGGGCACGCGCCGGATCGGGCGCGCGGTCGACTGGCTGTAGACGCCGACGATCCCGCCCTGGGGCGTACGGATCAGACCCCACCGGGCGCTGCGCGCGACCGGGTCGCGATAGATGCGGCGCAGGTACCGACGCACGCCGGGCGTGCGCGGGTCGCGCAGCAGTTGCTCCAGCGTCACGGGCCACGGCTGCGGCACCGAGGGGGCCACCGCCCGGTAGGCCTCGATCGCGCGCACGAACGCTGCGCCAGCGAACAGCAGTTCCGCTTCGTCCGCCCGACGCTGCTCGATGCGCCAGAGGATCGCGGTGGCGGTCGCGGTAAGGCCCATCAGCGCGACCAGAAACAGCACGGCGAGGTAGGTGAATCCCTGCGGGCGTGGCCGAATCATCCGCTCACCAGTCCTCGAAGCGCGTCCCGTCGCGGCCAGTGCCCGGGGCGCTACTGCGCAGGTCGAAGACGCGGCCCTGGGAGCCTAGCTCGCGCGGCGGGACGATCACCCAGGCGTTGCTGCTCTCCGCGATCGGATCACTGGGCGCACTGCGCAGATAGCCCTCGCGCACCAGGTCTTCAAGGGCGTCCGGGTAACGTCCACGATCGGCATGGTAGCGATCGATCGCCTCGCGCGCGGTCGCCAGGTTCTGGCGCAACACCGCCTCCTTCGAACGCTGCACACTCGACTGATAGCGTGGCAGCGCGATCGACAGCAGCAGGCCGATGATCACGAACACGACCAGCAGTTCGATCAGCGTGAAGCCCGAAGCGCGTCGCCCCGCCGGGCGCGCCGCCGCCGCCAGGTGGCCCGTCGCCCTGCGCTCACCAGTCACGGTAGGCGATCCCATTCAGCCCGCGCGTCTCGCCCGGGACATACACGTCGAACACGTCGTCGCCCTCGCGCGGACTGTCGTGCGGACTCTCGTAGCTGCGTCGTCCCCAGGTCCGTGCGGCTGGCGTCGAGGGATCGGTCCAGAACGGATTGCGCGGAATCCGACGCATGAAGCGGATCAACGACCGCGTCGGACTCTTCGGGTCGACCACCCCCTCGACCAGGACCTCCAGGCTCGGCGGATAGCCGCTTTCGCCGACGCGCCTGGGGATACGTCCCTCGTCGTGCGCACGCTTGTAGGCATCGATCCCTTCCCGGATCTGGCGCAAGGCGACGCGCAGTTCCTGCTCCTTCGCCCGCGTGACCGTGCGCTCGGCAAGCGGCAGCGTCACCGCCGCGAGCACCGACAGGATCGCCACCGTGACCAGCAGTTCGATCAGCGTGAAACCGGCGGCGGCGCGACGCCGCCCGCAAGCCGCCGACGACCCGATCATCGCTACGGCCAGGGGAATACGGGGCGATCCGGTCACGGGCGCCGACGAAGGTCGACGAAGCGCAGCGGCGCTGCGGCCGGCTGCAATGACGCCCCCGGACCTGGCTCGACCTTGGGCGGCAGCGGTCCGGGAATGTCAGGTGCGCCAGGGACGGCTGGCGCCGGCGGGGCCGACGGCAGAGACGGTGGCGCCGAGGGCAGCGGGGGCGGCGAGGACGGCAACCCCGGCAGCGGCGGCAACTCCAGCTGCAGCGACGGCGGGTTGGCGATGCCGAACCCCGGCACGCCGGGCGGCACCGCTCCGCCAGGCGTACCGGCGGGGCTGGTCATCGGCACGTTGATCGACGTTCCGGGTCGGACCGTGAGCCCGCGCGCGCCAACCGCCGCTTCGGTCCCTGCCGGGAACTCCTGGATGCTCGCCTCCAGCGCCGGGATGTTGCGCACCACGCGCGGGGTCATCAGCAGCACCACCTCGCTCTTGCGCACGTCCGTGCGATTGCTGCCGAACAACCGACCCACCACCGGCAGCTCGCCGATCAGCGGGATGCGTACCGCGCTGCGCCGATCCTCGTCGCTGATCAGCCCGGCAAGCACCTGCGTCTCGTTGTCGCGCAGGCGCAGCACCGTGGACGCGTTGCGCGTCCCGAGCTGGTAGGTCAGCGTGCCCGTGCGGCTGACCACCTCGCGCACGATGCTGCTCACCTCCAGCGATACCCGGATGGACACGTCGGAGTCGAGGAAGACGGTCGGCTCCACGTCGAGCTTGATGCCCACGTCGAGGTAGTTGACTGCTTCCGACACCCCGACGTTCGCCGTGGAGGTAGTGGTGATCACTGGCACGCGGTCGCCGATGTGCACCCTCGCCTTCTCCCGGTTCTTCACCCGGATGCGCGGGTTGGCCAGGATGTTGCTGTCGCCCAGCTCGGCGCGGGCATTGAGCTGCGGGTTGTTGATGCCGATCTGGCTGCTGCTGATGCCACGCAGCTGGTTCAGCGTGAGCTGGGTGGTCGTCGTGGTCTGGTTGGGCGTGGTCACCGTCTGCCCGCCCGGGAGCGTGGTGATGGTGGTCGGGCTGGGCACGATATTGAGCACGGTGAACTGGCTCGGGAACACGATCCCCAGGTCACGCAGGCGCGCCGAGTTCACCTCCAGGACCTCGAGCTCCAGCACCACCTCGGGCTCCGGCAGGTCCTGCGCAGCCACCAGCTTCTCGGCCACGCGGATCGCGTCGACCGTGTCGCGGATGGTGACCATGTTCAGCTTCTCGTCGATGAAGATATCGCGGGTACGCACGATCGTGCGCAGCAGGTTGGCGGTCGACTTCGCGTCGGCGTTGGCGAGGTAGAAGGTGCGCACCGACAGCGACTGGTACTCCTTCTGCTTGGCCGGCGTGTTCGGATAGATCAGAACGGTGTTCTCGTTCATCACCTGCCGGTCGAGCTGGTTGGTGCGGATCAGGATGTTCATCGCATCCTCGATCGTCGTGTTGCGCAGGAAAACGGTCGCACGCAGGTCGGGGCGCACGTCCCGGTCGAACACGAAGTTGATGCCGCTGGTGCGCGCGAGCACGTCGAAGATCGCACGCAGGTTGGCGTCGCGGAATTCGAGCGTGAGCGGCCTGCGGAAGGCCGGGCCGAGCCCGTCGCCGGCGGCCAGCGTCGTGCGTTCGATCCGCTCGGCGATCTGCCGGCGCAGCTTCTGTGCCTCGGCATGCGTCGGGTTCTCGGTGAGCACGATGCGCAACCGGGCCGACGCTTCCTCCAGCCGCCCCGAGCGCAGGGCAATGGCGACATCGCGCACCAGCGAGTCATGGCGCAACGAGCGCCGGATTTCCTCGATGCCGGCAATCGCACGATCGTTGGCGGGCTCGAGGCGCAGCACCCGGTCGTACAACCCGGCGGCGGTATCGCGGTCGCCGCCCTCGCGCGCGGCGTCGGCCTGCCTCAGCCACCCTGACACCAGCACGCCGCGCATGCGCGTGAGGTAGACGCGATATTCCATGTTGCGCGGGTCGGCCTTCATCGCACGCTCGACCTCCGCCAGCCCGGCCTCGGCGTTGCCCTTCTCGATCAGTGCTCGCCCGCGCGCGAAGGTCGAATCCGCGTTGCCCGGCATCAGGGCCCGTGTGCCGTCGCAGCCCGCCACGGCAAGGGTCAGCATCGCGCCCAGGCAGGAGCGGACCAGCAATGTCCGTGCGTATGTCATGGCTGCACCGTTCCGATCTTCATCACTTGCCGTTCGTTCAGGGGAAGGTAGGTGAGGACGACGTCCGGCGGCCGGATCTCCTCGACGCGATACTGGTTCTCGACCACTTCGCCCACCGTCAGCACGAAGGTCCGCTCACCGCGCGTGACGAACACCACGGTGCGCCCATCCTGCACGGACATGCCGAAGTACGCATAGGGGATCGGCGGGGCCACCGGCCTGGGCGGTGGCGGCGGATCGCGTCGCACCGTCGGCGGTGGCGGGGGCGGCGGGTTCCAGTCGATGCGGGCAAACGGGTCGGCCGTGGCGCCGTCGGTTGCCGCCTGTCGTGCGGGGCGGTCGATGCGCAGTTCGCCGAGCGTGGCCTCGCGCATCGAGGGTGCGTTCGCCGCCTCGCGCGTCGTCGACGCCGACGTCTGGCGGCCCGGTCCGACGGACTCGGCCACGCGGGGGCGAACCACGGCCCCCACGGGTGGGTCATCGGGCGTCGTGCGCAGTCCGACCCAGGCGGTGGCGGCCAGGGTCACCACCAGCAGCGGCAGCAGCACACGCCACGACGATCCGCGCACGCGGGTGGTCGCCGGGCTCATGGCGTGCGGACGTAGAGCGAGAACTCGACGGAGGCCTCGAGCGCGACATCGCCGACCGCCTCGCGTCGGAACTCGATGCGATCCAGTGCGAGATAAGGGGCCTCGACCAGGGCCGCCTCCACGAAGCGCCGCACCTGACGATAGGTGCCGCGCACCGGCAGCTTGATCTCGTAGCGCAGCAGCGGACCCGCGGCCTCGGCGGCCAGGCGGTACTGCCCCTGCTCCAGCGCCAGACCGTCGGCCGCCGCCAGCTTGACGAGGCGGCCCAGGCCGGCCGGTATGTCGGCCACGGCCGGGAAGCCGCCATAGAAGGCTTCCAGGCGTTGGGTGGGTGACGCCGGTAGCTCGGTGGTCGGCCCGGGCCGGTCGCGCTGCTCGGCAATCACGCGGGCAAGCTGGTCGCGATCGGACTGCACCGCCGGCTGCAGATGAAGCCCCGCGAGCAGCAGCGCTGCAATCCCTGCCGCACCGAGCAGCATCCCGGCCACGCCGCTCCAGCCGACCCGGTGCAACACGCCCGCCCCCAACCACGACAGCCGCGCCGGCAGCGTGCTGACGGTCGCGAGCAGCGCCCGGGTGCGCGCCGCCAGTGCAGCGGACGTGGCGCCAGTCATGGCCGCACCTGCCAGCGGGCCGCAGCCACGAAACGTACCGGACGCTGCGCCGCCTGCTGCTGGGTCTCATGAGATTCGAGGCGCACTTCGGCCAGCACCGGCTGCTGCTGCAGCACCACCAGGTAGTCGAGGACCGGCGTCAGCGCCTTTGCCTCGCCGGTGAGCCGGAGCGTGCCTTCGACCGGATCGGGCTGCAGCGCGAGCAGCACGACGCCATCGACCGCCGAGCGCTCGACGGCGTCGAACAGTCCCGACCACGGCCGGTTGAGTCCGCCGGCGATGCGGTTGGCCTGCAGGATCTCGCGCTGGCGCTCCGGTGGCACCGCGGCCTCAGCAAGGGCCCCGCGGTTGCGCGGCGCACGCGCCGCCGCGAAGCGTTCGATCTCGGCCTGCACCGCGACGCGCTCCGCGCGCAGCATCTGTACCGACCAGGCACCAGCAGCGGCCACCAGCAGCCCCACCGCCAGCACGACGGCACCCGTGCGGCGTGCCCGTGGCGGACGCGGCAGGAAGTCGATCCGGAAGCGCGCCATCAGAGCCCCACCCATTCAAGCGCCCAGCGCTGCCCGCCCGCGTCCAGGGCGGCCAGCGGCGGCCTTGCCGGCTGGTCGCCGGCTATCCTGCGCCCGCCCGGCTTCGGCGACACGTCGATCAGCACCGGCATGCCGGTGGCCACGCCGCCGGCGAGCAGCGTCTCGCGCAACAGCAGGTCACCCAGCGGCCGGAAGAAGCTGCGTCCGTCTTCATGCAGACACGTCGCGGCCGTCCAGCCACCGAGGTCCACCGCACCAACGAAGGACTGGTCGCGCTCGGGGACCACGAGCCATGCACGGCGTGTCCCGGCACGTCGGAGCAGGCGATCGATGCCGGCCGAGCAGGCCGGCCGGACGGACGTCGCGGCCGCACCGATATCGAGGCAGGCGCGGACGATCGACATCGGCAGGTGAGCAGGCACGGCGACCGCCAGGCCGCCGCGTCCGTAGCCGGCATCGCACAGGTCCACCGCCCAGTCGCGGGCCGCGCCGCCGTACACCGCCTCGAAGCGCGCGCGCGCCAGGGTACGCCGCTCCTCGCGCGAGTGGACGCCTTCGATCCAGGGCACGACCTCGAAGCGGCACAAACCAGCCGCGAGTTCGAACGCGAGGCCGCCTTCTGCATTGGCCTCGCCGATCGCCTCGCGCAGCGCGGGCCCGAGCACAGCGGCACCGGTCCCGGGAGCGTCCAGCGGCTGCAGCAGCGCCACCTCCGCACCGACGGTACCGTCAGGCGACACGCAGCAGACGCTGCCGGTCGACACGCGCACCGCGACTGGGCTACTGGACCAGCGTGACACGGTTGACCTCCTCGAGCGTCGTGTGGCCGCCAGCGACCAGCCGCAGCGCGCTGTCGCGCAGGAAGCGCGTACCGCTGCGGCGCGCCGCGTCCTTGATCGTGCGCAGCGGCGCTCGCGCCACGATCAGTTCCCGCAGCTCGTCGTTGAGCGTCAGCAACTCCGCGATGCCGCGCCGGCCCCGGTAGCCCGTACCCCGGCACATGCCGCAGCCGCTGCCCTGCCGGAACCGGTAGTCCTCCACCTCGGCGGCAGTCAGTCGCGAACGCGCCAGCAATTCCGCCGATGGGTCGAACGCAGCCGCGCAGTGTTCACAGACCACCCGTACCAGGCGCTGCGCCATCACGCCGTTGAGCGCGGACACAAAGCTGTAGGCATCCACGCCCATGTGCAGGAAGCGGCCGAGTACGTCGAACACGCTGTTGGCGTGGACCGTGGTGAACACGAGGTGGCCGGTCAGTGCGGACTGGATGGCGATCTGCGCGGTCTCCGGATCCCGGATCTCGCCGACCATGATCTTGTCGGGGTCGTGGCGCAGGATAGAGCGCAGACCACGCGCGAAGGTCAGGCCCTTTCGCTCGTTCACCGGGATCTGCAGGATACCGGGGATCTGGTACTCGACCGGATCCTCGATCGTGATGATCTTGTCGCGCCCGGAGTTGATCTCCGATAGCGCGGCATAAAGGGTCGTGGTCTTGCCGCTGCCGGTCGGCCCGGTCACCAGGACCATGCCGTACGGCTCGGACGACAGCCGGCGCACCTCGGCCAGCGATTCCTCGTCAAAACCCAGGAAGTCGAGCCGCAGGCCGCGTCCGCCGTCGCCCAGCGACTGCTTGTCGAGGATCCGCAGTACCGCGTCCTCTCCGTGCACGCTGGGCATGATCGACACGCGGAAGTCGACCTCCCGCCCCCGCACCGTGACCTTGAACCGGCCATCCTGCGGCACGCGGCGCTCGGCGATGTCCAGCTCCGACATCACCTTGAGCCGCGACACGGTCTGTTCGGCAAAGGCCAGACCGGCGATGCGCGCGACCTCGCTCAGCACGCCGTCGATCCGGTACTTGATCGTCAGGCCCTCGACCGTGGTCTCGAGGTGCACGTCACTCACGCCGCCCTTGAGTGCGTCGTGCAGCGTCGAATGGACCAGCTTCACCACCGGGCTCGCACCGTCGCTGATCGCCTCCAGGGACACGTCCTCGACCACCAGCCCTGAGGCTTGAGAACCGCCAGCACCGGGAACGATGTCCTGCATCGCCCGGATCGACGCTTCGTGCCGGGACAGGAATGCCGCGAGGTCGGCATGGTGGGCGATGCAGGTGCGCACCGACGGGCCCACCCGCTCGCGCAGCCACGGGCGCACCGAATCGGAGAACGGGTCGGCGAAGGCAACGCGGACCGTGCCGTCGGGCGCACGCACCGCGACGCATTCCCGACGCACCGACTCGGCGTAGGGAACCAGGTCGAATGCCGGCTGCATCCCGTTGAGCTCGACCATCGACAGCGGTTCGAAACGCAGTGCGGCGGCCAGTGCCGCCACGAACGCATCCGGACTGTCGCCGTGGCGCTCCTCCAGTTCGACCAGCGCGCGCCGGCCGGTGACGGCCGCGCGCTGACGCGCCGCCTGGAAGTCGGCGCCCGAGAGCGCAACACCGCGCGGCGCCGGCGCCGGGGCGATCACTGGATCGTCCCCGCCAGTTCGAAGATCGGCATGTACATCAGCAGCACGACGACGCCGATGATCGCGCCGATGAATACCATCAGCAGCGGCTCGAGCAGCCGGATGAACCAATCGAGCCAGCGCGCCACCTCCTCCTCGCACAGGCGGCCGGTGCGCTCGAACATCTCGCCCATCTGCCCGGTGCGCTCGCCCACGCGCAGCATCCGGGCGGCGATCGGCGTGGTCAGTCCGGCGGCCCCGAGCGCGGCGGACATCGACTCCCCGTCGCGCACGCGCGACCGCGCGAAACCGACACCAGGCTCCAGCAGCGCGGGCAGCATGCCACGCGCCATCTCGAGCGCGGTGAGCGCCGGGATGCCGCTCTTCAGCAGCATGCCCACCGTACGGTAGAAGCGGCCGAGGTAGTACACCTGCAACCGGTCGCGTACCGCCCTGATGCGCCATAGCGGCCGCGCCAGCAGGCTGCGCGAGCGACGGGAGGAGAGCGCCGCCACGACCGCAGCGATCGAAGCGGCGAGCACCGCCCCCGCCGTCAACTGGTTGCCGGCGATGAGCGATCCCCATCCGAGCAGCAACCGAGAAGCCCACGGCAGCTCCCCGCCCATGTCGCCGTAGATCACGCTGAACCGCGGCACGAGGTACACGAGCAGGAACAGCGCGACCAGCCCACCCACGCCCACCAGCAGCAGGGGATAGATCGAGGCGCTGATCACCGTCCGCTTCAGCTGGTCGGCCTGCGACTGGTACGAGACGAAACGCTCGAGGGACTCGGGCAGGTCTCCGGTCTTTTCGCTGGCACGGATGGTCGCTACGTACAGTGCCGGAAATGCGGCTGGCTGCCGCTCCAGCGCCTGCGACAGGCTGCGCCCCTCGCGCAGGTCTTCGACCAGGCGCGACAGCGTATCGCGCACCGATGCCCGAGGCTCCTTCTCGAGCAGGGCATCGAGCGATTCGGTGAGGGTCAGCCCGGCCTGAAGCAACGACAGGAGTTCGCGGCTGAACGCCAGCAGCGGGAAGGCGGCACGCCCGGCGCGGGGCACCAGTCCGGTGCGCTGCTCGCGCGCGCCCAGCACCCGATAGCCGCTGCCTTCGGCGCGGAGCACGGCTTCATCCAAGTCGCGGTGCTCCGACCAGAACGTCTCCAGCTGACCGGCGCGGTTGACGGCCCTGATCTCTACCCTCATAGGGACGGTCCGGCTGCCCTGCTCACTTGTAGCCCACGTCGGCACCTTCATCGGTGCCGCCGGGCTGCCCGTCACGACCGAAGGAGAACAGGTCGAACTCACCCTGCTCGCCCGGGCTGCGGTACTGGTAGGGCCGACCCCACGGGTCGTTCGGCAGGGCCTTCGACAGGTACGGTCCGTCCCACTTCGCCTCGTTGCCCGGCCGGGTGTTCAGCGCGGCAAGGCCCTGCTCGGTGGTCGGATAGCGTCCGGTGTCCAGCCGGTACTGGTCGAGCGCCCTGGCCAGGGCCTCAAGCTGGGCGCGCGCCGCCTTCACCTCGGACTTGCCGATCTGGCCGAAGTAGCGCGGCCCGACATAGCCGGCGAGCAGGCCGAGGATCACCATCACGACAAGCAGTTCCAGCAGCGTGAAGCCCCTCGCCTTCATCCCGCGCGCGGGGTGGCCTCCACGTGAAGGAAGCGCGGCCGGCCGCGTGGCCATGGCCTGGAAACCGGGGAATGCGTCTACGGCTGTTTCGGGACCGTGCATCGGCGGCGAACTCATGGAAAGCGAATGGAACGGCAACGGACGGGATGTGGTCGCGCTACCGGTCTGGTCTGTCCAACACGACCAGACGCTGCCATCACTGCGGCCGCAAGGCCTTCCGCGCAGAACGGGGGGCAATTCAGGGGTTCCGCTGCCTTGCGGCGGTACCGGGCCGGATGAAGGGCCCCGCACGACTCGGAGAATATCACCCTGCAGGGGCAGTGTGCGCTGTATGCACGGTGCGCGCCGGTAGCCGGGGGTGCGAGCGGACCGGCGTGCGACAAACAGCTCCCCGCGGGTCGCTGCGGACACGCTGGGCCGATCACCAGGCGGTGCGATTCAGCAGCGGCCGCGCGGGTGATATCGTCGGGCGTTTCCTCCCTCACTCCATCCCTGCAGGAGCATTGACAGGATGCAAGCAAGCCACCACGACACGACCCGGGCCCGGCGCTTCGCCGGCGGTATGGCCTTCGCGCTGGGCGCCATCGGGGCTGCGCTGCCCGCCCATGCACAGAAGTATCCGGAAAAGCCCATCCGCCTCGTCGTTCCCTTCGGGCCGGGCGGCGGCGCGGACATCATGGGACGGCTGGTCGCGCAGCGCCTCACCGAGACCCTGGGCACGGTGGTGGTCGAAAACCGTCCGGGGGCAGGCAGCACGGTCGGCATCGAATTCGTGGCCAGGGCGCCGGCCGACGGCTACACCCTGCTGCTGTCCTCGGCTGCGTTCAGCGCGGTCGCCGCGCTCTACCCGAAGCTCGGTTACGACCCGGTGAAGGATTTCGCGCCGATCTCGGTGGTGGCAACCGTGCCGCTCGTGGTGGTCACCCACCCCTCCCTGCCGGTCAGGACGGTGCTCGACCTGGTCAAGCTGGCGAAGGCCAAGCCCGGTGAACTGCTCTATTCCACCGCGGGCCCCGGCAGCCTGATCCACCTGGCCGGCGAAGCATTCATGACGACAACCCAGACGCGCCTGACGCAGGTCCCCTACAAGGGCGGCGGCCAGGCGATGACCGGCGTGCTCACCGGGGAGACGCAGGTGATGTTTGCCACCATCGAGACGGTGATGGCCCAGATCCGCGCGGGCAAGCTGCGCGCGGTCGCGATGACCACGGCCGAGCGCTCGCCCGCGTTGCCCAACGTGCCGACCGTCGGCGAGCAGGGTCTGAAGGGCTACGAGGTGCAGGGCTGGTTCGCGCTGTTCTCGCCCGCAGGCACGCCTGCGGAGATCATCGGCCGCGTGCAGTCGGAAGTCGCCCGTGCGATGAAGGTGCCCGAGTTCCGCGAGCGCTTCCTGAACGAGGGCGCGGTACCGGTGGGCGGGACGCCCGCGCAACTCGACAAGGTGGTCCGCGGCGAGATAGCCATGTGGAGTCGCCTGGTGCGTGAAGCGAAGATCAAGGTGGACTGACCATGGGCCGGGTGATTGACGAACTCGCCGCGCACGCCGCGGCCACCCGCTGGGAGGCGCTGCCGCAGGCGGTGCAGGTCCAGGCGCGGCGGGTGCTGATGGACACGATCGGGGTGATGCTGGCCGGCTCGCTGCAGCCGGAGGTCGGACAGTTGCGCCAGGCCCTGGCACCGCGCGATGCGGCCGACGGCGAGGCCACGCTCGTCTGCGCTTCGCCTCGACGCACGGATGCGCGCACCGCGGCGCTGCTCAACGGCATCGCCGGGCGCTCGGTCGAGTTGTGCGAGGGCCATCGCTTCGTATCCTGCCAGGCCGGCGTGCAGGTGCTTCCGGCGGTGCTGGCGATCGCCGAGCGCAGGCGCGCCCCGGGCACGGAACTGCTGGCTGCACTGGTCGTGGGCTACGACATCGGCGTGCGCCTGGGCGCCGGGCTGAAGCCCCGGCCCCGTGCACACCAGAATGGCCAGACCGCGATGCTCGGTGCGATCGCAGCGGCGGCGCGTCTGCGGGGGCTGGATGCGGCCGGCATCGGCCGGGCGATGCGCATCGGTGCACCGCTGGTCCTGGTACCCTCCTACTCTCATACCGTGGCCGGGGCGACCGCCCTGAACGTCGCCGGTGGCATGAGCGGTTTCAACGGTGCGCTGGTCGCCGACCTCGTGCCGGCCGGCTTCGCCGGGCGCGAGGATGCGGTGGAGGAAGCGCTGTCCGAACTGGTCGGCGACGGCTTCGACCCGGAGCCGGTGACCGAAGCGCTGGGCGAGCGCTGGGAAATCACGCGCAACCATTTCCGTCTGCGCGCCTGCTGCAATCCGATCTACTCCGCGCTCGATGCGCTGGAGCTGGCGCTGGCCGAACTGCGGCCCGAGCCGTCGCAGGTGGCGCGTATCGAGGTCGAGACCTATGCGTTCGCTTCGGTGATGAACGACCCGGCACCGTCCAACCACTTCGCCGCCCGCTATTCGCTGCCGCACGCGGCCGCCGCGCTGGTGCTGCTAGGCCATGCCGGTTATGGCGCGTTCACCGCCGACCGGGTGGCGGATCCGGCGTTCGCGGCACTGCGCGGCAAGGTATCGGTCCGCGAGGACGCGGCATTCAGCGCCGAGGTGCCGCGGCTCAAGCCGGCGCGGGTCACGCTCACGCTGACCGACGGACGCCGCAGCACGCATGTCGTACACAGTGCCCGCGGCGACTTCCAGGCCCCGCACCCGGACTCGGCGCTACGTACGAAGTTCCGCGAACTGGCCGGGCTGGTGCTGGCCGGCGACGGGGCCGCGCGGCTGGAGGCGGCGATCGACCGCGCCGAGCAGTGGCGCGACGTGGGCGACATGCACGCGGTCATCCGAGACGCTACTCACGCCTGAGGCGGTCAACACCCTGAAACCAGGCAAGGCGCCGGCTGACCGTCCTCAGCCGGCGCCGCCCGTGCCGTACCCGGGCGCATGCACGTCGGCCGCAGCGCGGGTGGCCTGCGCTGCCGCGACGTCCTCGTCCAGCACCTCGAGCAGGGTCGAGATCCAGCGCGCCGGGATCGCCTCGCCGATGAACACGATGCGGGTGCGATGGTCTTCCGTGGGCCAGCGGTCCAGCCATTGCGGCGGATGCACGACATGCTGCACGCCATGCAGCACCGCCGGACGTCCCGGCTCCTCGACCACGCCGACGATGCCCTTGACCCGCAGCAGGCGATCGCCGCAATGCTCCATGAGCCCTTCCAGGAACAGGGCAAGCGTCAGGGCATGCAGCGGACGGTCGCGCACCAGGCACCAGGATGCAATGCGCGGATCGTGAACGCCCGGGGCGGATCCCGGCCCGGCGATGCTGGCGCCGCTGGCCGGGCTGACGGTGCGGAAGAACGCGGTGCCCCGGTAACGCGCATCATCGGACACGCGGTCGCCGAACAGTTCGGCCGCGCGGATACGCCCGTCACGCACCTCGAACCGACTCGCCATCGGGTTGAGCGTCACCAGCCGCTGTACCAGCGCCGGCGCTGGCGCGGCGAGGTCCCCCTTGGTCAGCAGCAGCCGGTCGGCCACCGCGACCTGGCGCACCGACTGCCGGTGCGCATCGAGCGTCGCCAGGCCGAGCATCGAATCGACCGTGGTCACCACTTGCCCGAGCACGTAGAGCCCGGCCAGGTCCCGGTCGATCATCAGGGCCTGGAGGATCGCCGCGGGGTCGGCCAGACCCGAGGTCTCGACGACCACCCGCTCGAAGGCCGGGAGTTCGCCCGCAGCGCGTCGACGCGCGAGATCGCGCAGGGTCATCACGAGGTCGCTGCGCACCTTGCAGCACAGGCAGCCGGTGGTGAGCTCGATGAAGTTCTCGTCACTCGACTCGACCAGGTCGTGGTCGATGCCGATCTCGCCGAACTCGTTGATGATCACCGCCGTGCGCCCCATGTCCGGATCGCGCAGCAGGTGGCGCAGCAACGTGGTCTTGCCGCTGCCGAGGAAGCCGGTGATCACCGAGACCGGGATCGGCTCGCTCATGCCAGCGGCGCTCCGAAGCCTGCCCCGCCGCCGATGCGTACCTTGGCCACCGCTGCCACGCCCAGCGCCTCGCGCAGGCTGCGCAGCAGACCAAGCGTCGAGGCGCAGGGCTTGCGCCGCAGGATGGCCCCCGCCCCAACGCCGTCGACAGCGGGGCCTGCATGCCAGTGCAGCCACCAGCGGAATGGCTCGTCCTGTGGCCCCGCCTCCACCACTTGCAGACGGGTGCCATCGGCCAGCCCGAGCCAGGCCTGCAACGATGCACGCGCAGGATTGCTCGTATCCGCCATCGCCGTAGCAGGCGCGCACAACCGGAGACTGGCCTCGACCCGCCACAGCTCGAGGCTGGCACGCAACAGCGTTTCAAACTGTCCTGCATCCATCGGTCAGCGCCGCGGCCCGGTCGTCGTCAGCGCGACCCTGGCAGCCCGGCCCCGGAGAGGAGCGCGGGGTCGAGCCGGCGCTTCAGGAACCGGCCATCGCCAAGTTCGGCCATGAAGCGGCCTTCTTCCACCACCACC
>CANHBC010000096.1 GCA_947458835.1 Betaproteobacteria bacterium
GTGGTCGACGCGCGGCGGGGTTCGCCAGCGTTGCGTGCCGCACTGGCCTTGACCTGGGGCCGCGGCCCTGAGGCCACTGGGCGGCCCGGGGTACCCGCCCGTGCGGTGCGCGCCGGCGGCCCCTCGTACTGCGCGGCCGATCCGGTCGGGATGACGAGGTCGACGTCGCCGGCTGCGGCCCGGACCTTCGGGGGCAGGCCGTTGGCGTGCCGCAGGGCGGCCAGCGTCACGCCATTGCGGCGGGCGATCTGGTCGAGCGGCTCCCCGGCGCGCGGGGTATAGATGCGGATCGAAGCCAGTGCGCGTTCGCCCAGGTCGCGCAGGCCTTCCGCGAACTGGTTCATGCGGTCGAGCGGCAGCAGCAGCGTCGGCAGTTTGTTCACGTTGATGACCGACCGGGTGTGTGCGGGGTTCAGCGCGACGAACTCCTCCACCGTCATGCCGGCAAGCTTGGCCGCCACCTTGACGTCCATGTGCTGTTCGACCTGCACCGTGCCGAAGTAGGGCTCGTTCGGGACATCGGCCAGCGTCATGTTGAATTGCTGCGGATTGGCGATGATGTTCTTCACTGCCTGCAGCTTGGGCACGTAGGCGCGCGTCTCCGCCGGCAGTTGCAGGCTCGAGAAGTCGACCCGTTCGCCGCGCAGCGCGTTGCGCGCGATGGCTCGCTGGACGCAGCCTTCGCCACAGTTGTAGGCGGCCAGCGCGAGGTCCCAGCTGCCGAACATGTCGTAGAGCTTCTGCAGGTAGTCGAGCGCGGCTTCCGTGGACAGCAGGATGTCGCGCCGTCCGTCCAGCCACGCGTTCTGCCGCAGGCCGAAGTTCAGACCGGTGGAGGGGATGAACTGCCACATGCCCGCAGCACGCGCCGGCGACACCGCCACCGGGTTGAATGCGCTCTCGATGATCGGCAGCAGCGCGAGTTCGGAGGGCATGCCGCGCCGCTCGACCACCTCGACGATATGGAACAGGTAGCGGCGGCTGCGCTCCACCACACGTCGGAGGTGATCCGGGCGGTTGGCGTAGAAGTCTTCTTCCTGGCGCACGGCCGGGTGCACCAGGTCGGACATCGCGAAGCCGTTGCGCAGACGCGTCCACAGGCTGGCGGGCGGCTGCGTGAGGTCGGCGGCGGCCACCAGGCTGATGTCGCGGATCTGGCCCGATGACAGCGCGAAGCCACCGCCCTCGCTGTTCAGCCCCAGCGAAGACAGGTCGGCCGGCTCGGCCGTCGGGCCCGGCTGGATCAGGCTGACGCGACCCGAGGCGGGTTCCGGTGCCTCTTCGGCCATCGCGCTGCCGGCCCACGCCGAGAGCAGTGCGGCGGCGAGCAGGCCACGCAAGCCCTGGCGGGTCCATCGCGTCTGGCCATTGCACGGGTGGGCTGCGGGCAGGCGGGGGCGATGCTGGAAGCTGTCGACGCGCGGGACGGGGAGGGCGGTCTGCTCGGGTACAGCCATCGATCGGAGCATCCGGCGGCGCGACGGCGCACGATCACCGGAGCGCGATGTCAGGCCATCGCAGCTGCGGGAGTCGACGCTTCAGCATGCAACATCGCACACGGCCGGAGAGCAATAAAGGGTGACTAGCTTAGTCCCGGCAGGCGGTCGAGTCAAGCGGAAGTGCCGAGTCCCTATTTCGTATCTGGCTGATTTTCATGGAGTATTGCAAGGGCTCGGTAGTGGTCGCCTCAGAACGTGTTCTTCCAGGCGCGCAGTTCGGCGAACACCTCGACCGGCCCGGACAGCGATCGCCCGGCGTGCTCGGCTGCTGCCCGGGCGACCGCAGTATCGGCGCAGCGCAGGAACGGGTTGGTCGCCCGCTCGATACCGATGGACGAGGGCAGCGAAGGCCGACCCGATGCGCGCAACTGGTCCACCCGTCGCGACCATTCGTCGATGGCCGCGTTGCCGGGCTCCACCGCACGCGCGAACGTGATGTTCGCTGCAGTGTACTCATGGCCGCAGTACACCCGGGTGTCGGCCGGCAGCGCCGCCAGCCGGTCGAGCGATGCGGACATCTGCGGCGGCGTGCCCTCGAACATCCGCCCGCAGCCGACCGAGAACAGGGTGTCGCCGGAGAACAGCACACCGTGGCCGTGGTAGGCCACATGGCTGGAGGTATGGCCCGGTACCTCGAGCACGTCGAACGCCAGCCCGCCCTCGCCCAGCCCGGCGATCACCACGCGGTCGCCGTCGCGCACGCGTGCCGTCGCCTCCGCGATCCGCTCGTCGACCGGGCCGTGCACCGGCACGGCCCCGAGGGTGCGCACCAGTTCCGCCACGCCGCCGATGTGGTCGGCATGGTGGTGCGTCAGCAGGATGCCGACGAGCGACAGCCCGCCGGCCCGGAACGCATCGAGTACCGGCAGGGCCTCGCCCGGATCGACGATGACCGCGCGCCCGGCGCTGTCGCGGATGCACCAAATGTAGTTATCCTTGAATGCGCCGATCGGCTCGATCGTGATCCCGTCCGGCAGGGTGGCAGGGGCGGCGGGATGGGCGGCGGGCGGGGGCATGTCGAGGCTCCGGGTCGAGGGATGGTTCGTGCAGCACGGATGGAGAAGCAGGTGGAGATGGTAAACGCACAGCCCGCCGCGCCGGGGGCGCCGGAGGCTGACTGGCTGGCCACTCCGCTCGGCAGCTATCTGGTCGAGCAGGAGCAGCGATTCTTCGACGCCACAGTGGTCGACCTGTTCGGCTACAACGCGTTGCAGGTGGGGCTGCCCCAGGTCGACCTGCTGCGCGCGAGCCGGATGACGCTGCGCGAGCGCGCAGCGCCGGTGGCGCCGGCCGGCCTGCGTAGCGACTACACCGCGCTGCCGGTCGCCGCCAGCGTCGTGGACCTGGTCGTGTTGCCGCACGTGCTCGAGTTCTCCCCGCATCCCCACCAGATCCTGCGCGAGGTGGAGCGGATCCTGATGCCCGATGGCCACCTGCTGATCTCGGGGCTGAATCCGTGGAGCCTTTGGGGCATCCGCCGCACCCTCGCCGGTGCGGAAGACACATGGCCGTGGCAGGGCGAGTACATCAGCCTGCTGCAGCTGAAGGACTGGCTGACCCTGCTCGGCTTCGAGGTCACCGCCGGGCGCATGGGCTGCTATGCCCCGCCGTTCGCACAGTCGAAGTGGCTGCGCCGCTGTGGCTTCATGGAGGCCGCCGGCAACCGCTGGTGGCCGTTCGCCGGTGGCGTGTATTTCCTGCAGGCGGTCAAGCGGGTGGTGGGCATGCGCGTGATCATGCCGCGCTGGTCCGAGCGGCGACGGGTGAAGCCCGCGCTGGCGGTCGTGCCGCGCCGGGTGCGCCAGGCCGAGGGCGTGGCCGCGCGTGCCACGGTCCCGCATGATGGCGACTGAAATCCAGACGAACGAAGGAAGCGAAGGACACATGCAACAGCACACGCCGGCCATGCCGGCAGAAGAGGCCGCGGACGCCGCGGGCAGCGGGCAGCCAATCGACATCTTCACCGACGGAGCCTGCAAGGGAAACCCCGGTGCGGGTGGCTGGGGCGCATTGCTCCAGCGAGGCAACCAGGAGAAGGAACTGTTCGGCGGCGAGCCGCACACGACCAACAACCGGATGGAGCTGATGGCGGTGATCCGTGCGCTCGAGGCGCTGTCCCGGCCATCGGTGGTCCGCGTGCATACCGACTCCCAGTACGTGCAGCAGGGGATCAGCAGCTGGATCCACGGCTGGAAGCGCAAGAACTGGCGTACCGCGGCCGGCGCGCCGGTGAAGAACGTCGACCTCTGGAAGGCGCTCGACGAGGCAGCCTCCCGGCACCGGATCGAGTGGCTGTGGGTGCGTGGCCATGCCGGCCATCCCGGCAACGAGCGCGCCGATGCGCTGGCCAATCGCGGCGTCTCCGCCGCGTCCGGCCGCTGAGCGGGGGCGACCATGCGCAGCATCCGGCAGGTGGCACTGGACACCGAGACGACCGGCCTGGACGTCAAGCTCGGCAACCGTGTGATCGAGGTCGCCGCGGTCGAGATCGTGAACCGGCAGCTGAGCGGCGTGCACTTCCACCGCTACGTGAACGCCGGGCGCGACAGCGAACCAGGCGCGCTCGAGGTGCACGGCCTCACCACCGAGTTCCTGGCCGACAAGCCAGCCTTCCCCGAGATCGCCCGCGACCTGGTCGAGTTCATCGACGGCGCCGAGCTGATCATCCACAACGCGGCGTTCGACATCGAGTTCCTGGACGCCGAACTCGCGCTGGCCGGCATGCAGCCGCTGTCCCACTACTGCGGGCCGGTCATCGACAGCCTCGCGCTCGCGCGCGAGCTTCGGCCCGGCAAGCGCAACAACCTCGATGCGCTCTGCGAGGCCTACTCGGTCGACCGCAGCGGCCGGGTGCGCCACGGCGCGCTGATCGACACGCGGCTGCTGGCGCAGGTCTACCTCGCGATGACTCGTGGCCAGGACCGTCTGGTGATCGACGCCGCGCCAGCCGAGCGGCTGGCCGCGGCCGGGGAGGCCGACCTGTCGACGCTGATGTTGCCGGTGCTCGCCGCCGACGCCGCCGAACGTGCCGCGCATGAGGCGCGGCTCGATGCGATCGACAAGGCGGTCCGTGGCACTTCGCTCTGGCGGCGCGCCGAACCTGCGCCGGCCGGGGCCGCAACCGCCTGACGCGGGGGCGCGTCTACCCCCGTCCGTTCCTTTCCGCCGTCCCCGGCCCCCTGCCGTGGATCCGTCCCGTCGTTCAGCACCAGGAGTGGCAGCATGGGTGACCAGTATCCGATCGTCAAGGTAGCGGCTGTCCAGGCCGCGTCCGTTTTCCTCGACCGAGAAGGCTCGACCGAGAAGGCCTGCCGGCTGATCCGCGAGGCCGGCGCCAACGGTGCACAGCTGATCGCGTTCCCGGAAAGCTTCATCCCGGGGCACCCGATCTGGTATCACCACCATCCGGCGACCGGCACGCTGGCCAACAGATTCGCGGTCGAGCTGTTCAAGAACGCGGTCGAGATCCCCGGGCCGGAGATCGCCGCGCTGTCGGCCGCCGCCGCGGCTGCCGGTGCCTATGTGGTGATCGGCGTGTGCGAAAAACTGCCGAAGACCCTGGGCACGTTGTTCAACACCCAGGTCTGGTTCGGTCCCGACGGCACGCTGCTCGGCAAGCACCAGAAGATCATGCCCACCGTCGGCGAACGGCTGGTGCACACCGGCGGTTTCGGCGACACCTTCGGCGCGGTGCAGACGCAGTTCGGGCCGGTGAGCGGGCTGATCTGCGGCGAGAACTCGAATCCGCTGGCCATCTTCGCGCTGACGGCCGAGCACACCCGTATCCACGTGATGAGCTGGCCGAACCACTTCCCCACCAGCGGTGACCCGCTGCGCAACCGCGTCGCGATCGACTCGCAGGCCTTCGCACAGATGAGCAAGGCGTGGGTGATCTCCGCCTGCGGCACCGTGGACGAGGACACGATCCGCAAGCTCGAGGTCGGACCCGAGGGGGAGAAGTTCCTGCGCAACCCGGACTGCTGCGGTGGCAGCCTCATCGTGTCGCCCTACAGCCGGGTGGTGGCCGGTCCGATGGGCCCCGAGGAGGGCATCCTGTACGCCGAATGCAACCTCGAGGCCGGCATCAATATGAAGCTGCGGCATGACTTCGCCGGCCACTACAACCGCCCGGACATCTTCCAGCTGCGCATCAACCGCGACGTGCCCCAGCTCTACACCGTGCACCAGGAGCAGCCCGCTGGTGCACTGGAGGCGCCCCGCACCGGCCTGCGCGAGATCGCACCGCCGGCGGCCGCGCTGCCGCAGGTGGGGTCACCGCGGCCCGCGCTCGGCATCCGCCCGCCGGACGACGACAACGCCTGACCGTCTGGCCCGGCGGGTAACGGGCCGCGCATCAGTCGTCGAGGGCGCCTCTGCCACCGGAGCGGTTGCGCTTGATCGCGCCCTGCGCCTTCTTCTCGCTCAGCCGCCGCTCGCGCGAGCCTGCGGTGGGGCGGGTCGCGATGCGGCGCTTCGGCCGCACGCAGGCGCGGGCCAGCAGTTCGAGCAGCCGCGCCAGTGCATCGTCGCGGTTCATCTGCTGTGTGCGGTGGCTGCGGGCGCTGATCAGGATCCGCTGGTCCTGGGTAGCGCGGCTGCCGGCCAGCGCGAGCGCGCGCTGCCAGACCTCCACCGGCAGGCCGGAGCGCGCCAGGTCGCAGCTCAGCTCGACCGCGGTCGAGACCTTGTTGACGTTCTGCCCGCCCGGACCGGAGGCGCGCACGAAGTGCACCTCGATGCTCGACGGGTCGAGCGCGACGCCGGGGGCGACGGGGATGCGCGCGGCCATTGAGCGCGCTCAGGCGCTCACGTCCGGATCGAGTTCGCGCTGCAGCAGCGCGACCTGGTCCTTCAGCAGCAGCTTCCGCTTCTTCAGCCGGCGGACCTGCAACTGGTCGACGATCGGCTCGGCGAGCAGCGCCTCGAGCAGGCGGTCGAGTTCACGGTGCTCGGCCGTCAGCTCATCGACGCGCGCCAGCAGCCGTGTCCGGTAGGGATCGCTCATGGATTGTTGCGTGACGGCGCCGGCCATGGGCGCCGGTCACCGCGACATCTCGACGTGCGGCGGATGCCGCGGCCGCACTATACACCCGGCCCGCAGTCCCGCTGGCGGCGGCAACGTGGCAGCCATCGCTTATCATCGCCTGCACGCAGCGGCCGCCAGGCCGCGCGCCAATCGATCGGAGGACAGCACGATGAGCACCGGCACGACCATGGCGATCCGCATCCACGAGACCGGCGGGCCGGAGGTGATGCGCTGGGAGGAGGTGCCGCTGGCCGCGCCTGGACCCGGCGAGGCCCTGGTACGCCACCATGCGGTCGGGCTCAACTACATCGACGTCTACTTCCGTACCGGGCTCTATCCGCAGCCGCTGCCGGCCGGCCTTGGCATGGAAGGGGCCGGCGTGGTCGAGGCCGTGGGCCCCGGCGTCACCGACCTTTCGCCCGGCGACCGGGTGGCCTATGCCGGCACGCCCAACGGCGCGTATGCGCAGGCACGCGTGATGCCTGCGGCGAAGCTGGTACGGCTGCCCGATGGCATCGGCTTCGAGCAGGCGGCGGCGATGATGCTGCAGGGCCTGACCGCGCAGTACCTGCTCAAGCGTACCTTCCCGGTCAAGGCCGGGCAGACCATCCTCTGGCATGCCGCTGCCGGCGGCGTGGGCCTGATCGCCTGCCAGTGGGCGAAGGCGCTCGGCGCCACCGTGATCGGCACGGTCGGCTCCGACGAGAAGGCCCGGCTCGCGAAGGCCCACGGCTGCGACCACGTGATCGTGTACTCGCGGGAGAACTTCGTCGAACGGGTCAAGGAGATCACCGGTGGCCGCGGCGTCCCGGTCGTCTACGATTCGGTCGGCAAGGACACCTGGCCGGCCTCGCTCGACTGCCTGCAGCCGCTCGGGATGATGGTCAGTTTCGGCAACGCCTCCGGTCCGCTGCCGCCGGTCAACACCGGTGAACTCGCCTCGCGCGGTTCGCTGTTCTTCACCCGTCCGACGCTGATGACCTACACGGCGGCGCGCGAGGACCTGCTCGCCGGCGCGGCCGACCTGTTCGACGTGGTGCTGGCGGGCAAGGTACGCATCGAGATCCAGCAGCGCTACCCGCTGGCCGAGGCGGCACAGGCCCACCGCGACCTCGAGGCGCGGCGCACGACCGGTTCGACGCTGCTGATTCCCTGATCACCCGATTCCCGATCCGCCCGCAAGGCACGGCCCGACGGCCGCCGGCGGGCATCCCGACGGAGGTACCCGATGCATCCGACGCGTCCACATCCCGCCTCGCCGGCGGCAGGCACGGTGGCGCGGCTGGCCACTGCCGTGCTGCTGCTCCTGGCCACCGGCGGCGCAGCCGCACACCATGGCTGGACCGAGTATGACGCCGGCCGCACCCTCACCGTGACCGGTGCGATCCTGGAGTCCGGCTACGACAACCCGCACGGCGTGGTGCGCGTGAAGGCGGCCGACCGGGTGTGGCGCGTGGTCCTGGCGCCGCCGTCCCGGATGGAGTCCCGCGGCTTGCCGCGGGCCGCGCTCAAGCCCGGCGTGACCGCCACGGTAGTCGGCTATCCGCACCGCAAGGACGCGCAGGAGATGCGCGCGGAGCGGATCACCCTCGAGGGTGGCCAGCCAGTCGAGCTTCGCTGAGTGGGCCGGGCGGGGCTGGGCGAAGTGGCGGCGGAGGGCGGCACCGGTGCCGGCAGCTGCGAAGCTCCATGCAGCGGATGCGCTGCGGGCGTGGCTCCCGATCATCGGCTGAGGCCGCATGATCGCCTGAGTGCGGGGCATGAACCATGAGCAGCCGGAACGGGCGGAACGACTGGAACGATGATGGCGGGCGCGCGCTGTTCACGTCGCACGGTGGTGGCTGGGCCGAGCGTTGGCTCGCGCCGCGGCGGGCCTACGGCCTGGCCGCGCTGGCCTGCTTCTGCCTGATCGGCTTCGCACTCTACCTGCAGCATGTGCAGGGCGAGGAGCCTTGCCCACTGTGCATCCTGCAGCGGATTGCGGTGATGGGCATGGGCATCGTGTTCCTGCTCGGCGCGCTGCATGCCCCGCGCGGGGTGGGGCTGAAGGTCTACAGCCTGCTCGCCGTGCTGGTCGGTGCGGCCGGGGCGGCGGTGGCGGGTCGGCATGTCTGGCTGCAGAACCTGCCGAAGGATCGCGTGCCCGAATGCGGACCGGGCCTGGACTTCATGCTCCAGCAGTTTCCGCTGTCGGAGGTGTTCTCACTGGTGCTGCGCGGCTCGGGCGAATGCGCCGAAGCCGGCTGGCGCTTCCTGGGGTTGACCATACCGGCGTGGACGCTGCTCTGGTTCGTCGCGCTGATCGTGCTCTCCCTCGTGGTGGGCTGGCGGCCGCGTCGCCGGCACGGAGGCTTCTGAGACCTTGCGCAGCGTGCTGGGGCCGCCGGCCGTCGCGCCGTGCGGGATCCGCCGGAAGCAAATCGGTTGACGCGCGGTGGTTTAACCGGTATATCGCAATCTGTTGTTCCTCTCTAAGTCCGAAGTCTGCAATCCGACCGCTGCGTTTCAGGCGGCTCGGGGCCAAACCCAAAGGTTGGTCCTGCAGCGGTTGGTGGCTGTTGTGCCTTGGGATGTGAACAGCGGTTGCGGGTTACCCGCTTTTTAAATAGCTCTCAAGGAATCAAGTTATGGCAACGGGCGTAGTCAAGTGGTTCAACGAGTCGAAGGGCTTCGGCTTCATCACCCCGGACGGTGGCGGCGAAGACCTGTTCGCGCACTTCAGCGCGATCAACATGCCGGGCTTCAAGACCCTGAAGGACGGCCAGCGCGTCTCCTTCGACGTCGTGCCGGGCAAGAAGGGCCAGCAGGCTGCCAACATCCAGGCCGTCTGATCCCGATCAGCACGAAGAAAAGCCGGGCTTGCCCGGCTTTTTTTTCGACTGTCGCGGCTGCATCGTGCCGCGGCCTTTCCCTGCAGGGTCTGCGCTGCGCGCCTCAGTTCGCCGGGGCCGAGCGGAGTTGCTGTCTGCCATCGCTGCGAGCCTGCAACAGCGACTCCGGCAGCGACGGCAGTTCAGGGCTGCCAGGCATCGCCAGCCGGGCCGGCAACACGCCGTCCCACCAGACACTGGCCACTCGCGCCAGGAACGCGCGTTCGGCGTCGACCACCTCGTCATCGGCCCCCGCGAGTCCGGCCATGACCTCCCAGAGCACGGCGCGCGCGCGCGCGTCGGTGATGCGGGCACTGATCCGGTCCACGCGGTCGAGCGCGCAGCCCGCATCGGTACCGGCGAAATAGTCGCGCAGCACGTCGGCGAAGGCGGGCGGGCGGATGCCGATGCGCGCATAGGCGTCGAGGATGCTCAGCGCCTCGACCTCGGCGTCGTCGATGCGTTCGTCGGCGGCCATCAGTGCCGTCAGCAGCTGCGCCATGGATTCCGGGCTGTTCTCGGGATACGTCTTCATCTCTGTCTGTCCTCCGGGTCCGTCCCGGCCGGCGTCGTGGCGGCCCGCGGACCGTGTTCGTTGCGGTCTCGCAGCGTTTCGCAACGGCCGTGCCCGGGGCCGCCCGCCTGCGCCGCGGTGCGGCAGGCCGGCGGCCTTGCACCGGACCGGTTCCGCTAGAATGGACACACCGCAATCGCAGAACCGCCAATGTCGAAGCCCCACAAGCCGTCGAGTCCATCCGCGCCGCCCGCCGCGCCCTCGAACTTCATCCGCAACATCATCGAGGAGGACCAGCGCAGCGGTCGGGTCGCCGGACCGGTGGTCACGCGCTTCCCGCCCGAACCGAACGGCTACCTGCACATCGGCCATGCCAAGTCGATCTGCCTCAACTTCGGCATCGCCCGCGACTTCGGCGGCCGCTGCCACATGCGCTTCGACGACACCAACCCGGCGAAGGAAGAGACCGAGTACGTCGAGTCGATCCTGTCGTCGGTGCGCTGGATGGGCTTCGACTGGGGCGAGCACCTGCATTTCGCATCCGATTACTTCCAGCAGCTCTACGACCACGCCGAACTGCTGGTCGAGCGTGGCGATGCCTACGTCGACAGCCTGTCGGCCGACGAGATCCGCGAGTACCGCGGCACGCTGACCGAACCGGGGCGTGACAGCCCCTACCGCACGCGCGCCCCGGCGGAGAACCTCGACCTGCTGCGCCGGATGAAGGCGGGCGAGTTCCCGGACGGCGCGCACGTCCTGCGGCTCAAGCTCGACATGCGCTCGCCCAACATCAACCTGCGCGACCCGCTGATCTACCGTATCCGGCACCAGGTACACCATCGCACCGGGAACGCCTGGTGCATCTATCCGCTCTACGACTACACGCATGCCCTGTCCGACGCGATCGAGCACGTCACTCATTCGATCTGCACGCTCGAGTTCGAGGACCACCGACCGCTCTACGACTGGTGCATCGAGAACCTGCCGGTACCGTCGCGTCCGCGGCAGTACGAGTTCGCGCGACTCAACCTGACCTATGCCGTGCTGTCGAAGCGCCGGCTGATCGACCTGGTCGAGAGCGGCTGCGTCGATGGCTGGGACGATCCGCGCCTGCCGACGCTGGTCGGCGTGCGCCGCCGGGGCTACACGTCAGAGGGCATGCAGCTGTTCTGCGAGCGCATCGGCGTGTCCAAGGCCGAATCCTGGATCGACATGGGCGTGCTCGAGCAGGCGATCCGCGACGACCTCGAACCGAAGGCGCCGCGCGCCATCGCGGTGCTCGATCCCCTCAAGCTGGTCATCGACAATTTCCCGGTGGGGCGGATCGAACCGTGCAGTGCGCCGGTGCATCCGCATGATGCCGCGCGGGGGCGGCGCGAGTTTCCGCTCACGCGCGAGCTGTGGATCGAGCGCGACGACTTTGCCGAGGCTCCGCCCAAGGGCTACTTCCGCCTGTCGCCCGGTGCCGAGGTGAGGCTGCGCTATGCGTACGTGGTGCGCTGCATCGGGTTCGACCGTGATGCCGATGGCAAGGTCATCGCGGTGCATTGCGAATATCTGCCCGAGACGAAGAGCGGCACGCCAGGCGCCGACTCGCGCAAGGTCAAGGGGAACATCCACTGGGTGTCTGCCGACCATGCGCTCGCCGCCGAGGTCCGGCTGTACGACCGGCTGTTCTCGGTGCCGCATCCGGGGGCTGGCGATCGCGACTACAAGCTGGACCTCAACCCGTCATCGAAGACCGTGATCACCGCGCAATGCGAGCCCGGGCTCGCCGGCGCGGTGCCGGAGCAGCGGTTCCAGTTCGAGCGCCATGGCTACTTCGTCGCCGACATGCACGACAGCCAGCCGAGCCGGCCGGTGTTCAACCGGGCGGTGACGCTGAAGGATTCCTGGACGAGCCGGGGCTGACCGGACCGGCGGCCGTCGGGTCGAGTTCGCGGATCAGCCAGTCGCCGCGGCGGGCCGTGTAGGCACCGAACCGGTCGCGTCCCATCATCAGGTCCTGATGGCTGCTGTCTTCGCTCGCGCGCACCACGGCGCCGGCGTCCGGCGCATACCAGTCGATCTCCAGGCGGCGAGTCTCGGTCCGGTGGAACTCGAAATCGCCGAGCCAGAGGTCGCGCGTCACGCGCAGCGCGCGGAACCGGCCAGCCGGCACGTCGACCGACTCCCAGCCACCGACGCGCACCACCATCACTACCCGCCGCGGGCGCGGATTGCCATCGACGCGGGCCAGGACGTCCTGGCGCATCGACTGGCCCGGCGCCAGCGGGAAGGGCAGCACCCGCAGCGGCGGATCGAACAGGGTGCGGCTGCCATCGGCGCGCTCCCAGGCGGTGAGCTGGCCCTGCGCATCGAAAGCCCGGGCCACCAGCGGCGCGACCGGAGGGCCGAATCCTCCGCTGCCGGCTTCTTCGTACGGCGGGCCTTCCAGGCGTGAGCCGGCTGCGTCGAAGCGCCACAGGGCGATGCCTCGCAGTTCACCGTTGTAGCCGTTGCGCACGCGATAGATCCGTTCGCCGGCCGCGCGCACCGCCGGTGGGGCATCGACCGCTGGCCCGGGCTCGCCACCTTCCAGCGTCATGCAGCCGGTCCCGGCGAGCCCGCAGGCCGCCGCCGACACGGCCAGCAGCCGCCGGCGAACGGGTGACCCTGGCCGCACGCCGAGGGCGTCGTGCTTGCCCGGCGAGGGTCCGGCGGGCTGTGTCGGCGCGGGCATCGAGCGCATTCGTTCCTCCGCGCGAGTGGCGTCCGGACCGGCTCAGGAGGGCCAGGCGCCAGGCGGACGTGCCCGCTGCAGTGCCTTCAGCCGGCGCCACATCCACCACCCGCCCAGCAGGGCCAGCGGCAGCAGCACGACCATCAGGGCGAAGGCGAACAGCCAGAGTCCGACGGCCAGCGCGACCGAGAGGCCCACCAGCAGAGCCTTCTTGATGGCGGCACCCAGCCCGCCGCCAGCCGGTGGCTCCTCAAGCCGCCACTCGCCACCGCCGTCGACCCGGGCGTCGAACACCTGTACCCGCAGTCGGGGGCGATCGGGGGATGCCCCGGCGGGACCGGTGGGATCGTCATCTGATGACATCGGCACGGGCTTTATCCTGGCGGTTGTGCTATTGATCGATGCGTGATGCAAGCCTGTACTTGGAACGGCTTGCGCAAGATGAGTGTGCGCCGCAGGTGCGGCCACTTCAAGCCAGGAGTTGTTGCCCCACCCGTCATGCTGGAACGCAATCAGCTGGAGAGATACGCGCAGATCGCCGGCGTCGCGGTGCTGGTGGTGGGCTGCTTCTACGTGGTGTCGCCGTTCGTCGCCTCGGTGCTGTTCGCCGGCGTGGTCTGCGCGACCACCTGGCCGGTGTTCCAGCGCATCCGTGACCGCGTGGGTGACCGGCTGGTGTTCGCTTCGCTGCTGATGACCACGCTGCTCGCGCTGGTGGTGATCGTTCCGGTGGCGCTGCTGGCGATCGCGCTGACCGAGAACGTCACCGCACTGGTCGATTTCGCGTCCGGGCTGGTGAAGAGCGGTTCGCCTGAACTGCCGGAATGGATCCGCCAGCTCCCGGTGGTCGGGCAGTGGCTCGACGACTACTGGCATCAGGTGGTCGCGAGCCGGGACGAATTGCGCCGGCTCGGGGAGCGGATGATCGAGCCGGGCCGCACCGTCCTCGTCGGCGTGGGTTCGGTGCTCGGGCAGGGCCTGGTGCAGCTGACCCTCTCCTTTCTGATCTGCTTCTTCCTGTACCGCGACGGCGACCGGCTGATGTGGGCCGTGCGCAAGACCGCCCTGCGCCTGGGCGGCGACCTGGGCGAGCGGATCGTCCAGATCGTGCACGACACGGTGATCAGCGTGGTCTTCGGCATCATCGGCACCGCGCTCGCGCAGGCGGCCGTGGCGCTGATCGGATTCCTCATTGCCGGCGTGCCAGCAGCGCTGGTGCTGGCGATCGCGACGTTCTTCCTGTCGATGATCCCGGCCGGGCCGCCGCTGATCTGGATCGGTGCCACGGTCTGGCTGGTGTCCGAGGGCCAGTTCTGGTGGGCGGTGTTCATGGGCGTGTGGGGAATGTTCGCGATCAGCGGCATCGACAACGTGGTGCGCCCGGTGCTGATCAGCCGTGGCGCGGACCTGCCGTTCCTGCTGGTGTTCATCGGCGTGCTCGGCGGCATCCTCGCCTTCGGCTTCATCGGCATCTTCATCGGCCCGACCCTGCTCGCGCTGGCCTTCGCGCTGTTCCAGCACTGGATCAGCAGCGAGGTCGACGTGCCGGCTTCCCACCGCCAGCCGACGGACGACTGAATCCGCTCGGTCCCCGGCCCGTCAGCGGCCGTCGAGCAGGCGGTCGACCACTTGCCGGTAGTAGGCCTCGTCCAGTTGCAGAGCGCCACCGAAGCCCGCACGCGTCTCGGCCACCCTTGCCAGCAGCAGGTTCAGGCGCGCCAGCGCACGGCGTCGAGCAGTGTCGTCCACGCCCGAGCGCACCAGCCGCTGCAGTTCGTCGATGTCCTTCAGTGCCTGCATTTCCGGCGGCAGGAAGCCGGCGTTCTTCAGGATGCGGCACGCCATGCGGAGGTCCTCGGGCACCAGCAGGTCGTCGTCGAGCGCGAGCGGCCGACCGGCCCCTGGCAGATCGTCGAACTGGCCCTCGGCCTGGGCACGCGCGACCTGGTCCTCGACGAGGGCATCAATCCAGGAGGCAGCGGGCGGGCGCGGGTGGCGCATCGGATCAGCCCTCGAGCAGGAACCGGACGACCGGTTCGATCTGGTCGTCGCTGGCCAGCGCCGGCGCATGGCCGATGCCCGGGAAGGTCAGCAGGTGTCGGTCCGGATGCCCGTCGACCATCGCCCGGGCAGTGTCCTCGCGCAGCAGTGTCGACTCGCCACCGCGGAGCACCAGCACCGGGATCGACACCTTGTCCCAGACTGGCCAGAGCGTGACATCGCGCTCGAAGACCTTGCCGCGGAACCCGGCCGCGAGCGCCGGATCGTAGGCGGGTGCGAACCGGGTCGCGCCCGAGGCATCGGTACACTGGCGCATGCCGTGCGCGGCAAGCTGCCGGACGCGGTCGGCCGGCAGCGCAGGCGTTCCCGCGCCCCAGGGCCGCAGCAGGCTGGCGTTCCATTCGCAGAAGGCCTCGACCGTCTCGAAGCGCGGATCGGTGCCGGCGTACGTGCCGATGCGTGTCAGGCCCTCGTGCGCCAGCACCGGTCCTACGTCGTTCATCACCAGCCGCCGGATCGGCGATCCGGGTGCGGCGGCCAGCATCATGCCGACCAGGCCACCCATCGAGGTGCCGACCCAGTCGACCGTGAACGGCCGGCCCGAGTGCACGTGCGGCGCGCCCAGCCGGGCGAGCAGCGCGTTCATGTCGGCCAGGTACTGTGGATACCCGTACAGCGACGGGTCGGGCAGCCAGTCGCTGCCGCCGCGGCCGACGAGGTCGGGACACACCACGCGCGCGCCGGTGCACAGCCGCCGGGCAAGCCAGTCGAAGTCACGGCCGTTGCGGGTCAGCCCGTGCGCGCAGACCACGACATGCGCCTGCTCCGGGTCGCCCCAGTCGGCGTAAGCGATCCGGTGGAAGCCGGCGGTGGAAAACCCGGTGAGCGAGGCGAGGCGGGGAGCGACGGACACGTGCGGCATCGGTGGCGGCCCGTGGGCCGGAAATCCTATTCGATCACGAAACCCAGGCGTTCGGCATCAGCAGCCCGCTGCCGATGCCCAGCCCGCAGAAGAACACGGCCAGGTGGAACCATTTCCAGCGCAGGTACCGGCGCGCCAGCGCCCCGGCGTCGAGGTTGGACAGCATGAACAGGCGGCCGTCGGCCGGGCGGCGCATCAGGTGTAGCGCGGGCGGTCGCGGTGCCTGCCGCCGGGCGCGCTCGA
>CANHBC010000097.1 GCA_947458835.1 Betaproteobacteria bacterium
GAACTTCCGCATCGTCTCCTGACGATCGCTTCGCGGGCGCGGTATCCGATCGGGGTAGGGCTGGCGATCGGATGCCGGATGCCGGATGCCGGAGGCCGGAGGTCGGAGGTCGGAGGTCGGAGGTCGGAGGTCGGAGGTCGGAGGCGCATCGGCGAGGTACCGGATCGAGGCTGCGGGGTACCCTGCTCCGCTCATGTCCCCCGGCGTCGGGCGGTGCCCGCCCGACGCCTCCTCCTTTACTTCGCTGCGCAGGGTACCCCGCAACCTCGATCAGCACCGCACCTTGGCCACACGGGGCCTCGCGCTTGGCCGCGTGTCGCCAGCGCCGCCATCGATGGCGCTGCGCCCTGCGCTCGGTCAGCGCCAGGCACCTGCCGTCGCGCATGCCTTTTCTCCACGGCACGGTGGACGAGGACGCCACGGGTATCGGGTGGCCGCTGGAGCGAAGTAAAGGAGGAGGCTCCGGGCGGCACGCCCGGAGCCGGGGGACATGCGCGAAAGCGGCTACCCGGTGCCCGTGGACCGCCTCACGCCATGGCCTTCGTCCTCTTCTACGTCGTCGCGATCCTGATCCTGGTGCTGTACTTCACCGGCTGGCTGGCCCGCCGCAACCTGGAGTGGCTCGTGCTGGTACTGGCACTGGCCGTGTTCCCGGCGGTCATCTACCTCTAGCCGACGCACGACGCACGTATAGTCTCACTCGACGCGGCGGCCCTCGACCGGGAACTTCGGATCGGTGAAGCCCGGGGTGGACGGATGCCCCGGTCTGACGTGCAGGTCGATCAGCGCCTCGTCCTCGGCGCTCCAGCGGTAGTCGAGCGCGGCCAGGTAGTCGTGCCAGTGCTCGAGCGTGCGCGGCCCGGCAAGCACCGAGGACACATAGCGGTTGGCCAGCACCCAGTTCACCGCGAAGCGCGCGGCGTTGATGCCGCGCGCCTGCGCATGGGCGACCACCTGCTGGGCGATCTCCACCGACTCGGCGCGGTACTCCGTCTGCATGATGCGCGCGTCGTTGCGCCCGACGCGCGAGTCGGCGGGCACCGGCAGTCCGGGCGCATAGCGGCCCGACAGCACGCCGCGGGCAATCGGACTGTAGGGCACGATACCAAGCCCCGCGTCCACGCAGGCGGGGATCAACTCGACCTCGGCCATCCGGTTCATCGCGTTGTAGTAGGGCGAGCAGACCACCGGTCGCGGCACCCCGAGTTCGCTGCACAGGTGGATGAAACGCATCATCCGCCACACCGATAGGTTCGACAGTCCGATGTAGCGCACCTTGCCCGCGCGGATGACGTCGCCCAGTGCGAGGATGGTCTCCTCCTGCGGCGTCTCGCGGTCATCACGGTGCAGGTACCAGATGTCGACATAGTCGGTCTTCAGCCGGCCGAGGCTGTCGTCGATCGCGCGCAGGACCCACTTGCGCGACAGCCCGCGCCGGTTCGGGTCGCTGCCCCAGGCATTGCCGAACTTGGTCGCGAGCACGAACTCGTCGCGCCGGGTGCCGAGCAGGCGGCCGACAATGCGCTCCGACTCACCGCCGGCATAGCTGTCCGCGGTGTCGATGAAGTTCACCCCCGCCTCGCGTGCCGACTCGAAGATGCGTGCGGCGGTCGCGGCATCGGTCTGCTCGCCGAAGTTCATCGCGCCCAGGCAAAGGGCCGACACGCTCAGGCCACTGCGACCCAGCCTGCGGTATTTCATCGGGACTCTCCTGCGGATGCGCCAGCGGCGATAATAAGGCTTCTGCAACTCGACCCGACGATCCATTCCGTGGCCAGCAACGACGACACAACCCGGCAGAACGATGACGGCGGGGACGGCCAGCCCAGCGCCTACGAACTGCTCGGCGGCGAACCGGTGGTGCGCCGGATCGTCGACCGCTTCTACGACCTGATGGACGCCGATCCGGACTTCTTCGGCATCCGCAAGCTGCACCCGGAAGACCTGTCCGGGTCGCGCGACAAGCTGTTCCTGTTCCTCTGCGGCTGGCTCGGTGGCCCGCAGTACTACATCGAGAAGCACGGCCACCCGATGCTGCGCGCGCGTCACCTGCCCTACGCGATCGCCACGCCGGAGCGCGACCAGTGGCTGGTCTGCATGGGCCGGGCGATGCTCGACTCCGGCGTCGAGGACGCGCTGATGGAACGCCTGCTGCAGGCGTTCTTCACCACCGCCGACTGGATGCGCAACCGCGAGGGCTGAGGCGGCGAGGCCTCGCCGCCTCAGCCCTCACCTTCCCGGCCCGGGTCCGACCCGGGCCGGGCTCAGACGCGCTCGAGGATGTGCAGGCCGCGCACCCGGTCGATCAGGAACATCAGCCCGCGCTCGTCGACATAGATGTCGTTCGAGCTGATGCGGTCGACACCCGGAGCCGGGTCCGGCACGAAGTAGGCCACTTCCTTCAGCGCATGCGGCCGCGAGATGTCGATGATGCGCAGGCCGTTGGCGAACCAGGTGCACGGCACCTCGGTGCCGGTGATCTTCTCCACCGGCTGGTGGCAGCCGGTCATCTGCGGCTGCTCGCCCGGCGGCATGTCGTCGAGCTGGAAGCTGGAGAACTGCACCGGATGCTTCTCGTCGGTGACGTCCACCATCCAGAGGAAGGCCGCCGGGTAAGGCGGGCAGCCCGGCATGCGCGAGACGTCCTCGTCCGCGACCACCAGCATGTCGCGCCCGTCGATCTTGAACGGCACCTTCACCGCGCTGTGCGTCGGCCATGGGAACGGCGGGCTCCAGTCGAGGCCGGAGATGAACTTCGGCTTCGACAGGTCGTCCACGTCGAGGATCGCGAAGCCGCCATGCCACAGGCTCGTGTACAGGCGGTTGTCGTAGCGCAACGAATGATGGATGCGGTGTGCCCAGCCGTCCCAGGTCGGAGTCTCGCCGCCCGCAGCCCATTGGCCCGGCACCCACCAGCGCCCGGCTTCCACCGGCTTCGCGGGATCCGCCAGGTCGAGCGCGACCATGATGTTGCCGACGTAGCCATCCATTGTCGGCGACAGGTAGGCATAGCGGCCGTCGAAATCGAACCGGTGCACGCCGCTGGCCGGGCCGCCGTCGGGCACGTGGGTGCAGTCCCAGTCGAGGATGTGCTTCGGCTTCGCCGGGTCGCTGATGTCATGGATGCTGACGCCGCCGCGGTAGCCCTCGGGCAGCTTCTCGTCGCGCACCGCCCGGTTCGACAGCGTCTCGCGGTTGGTGATCATGATGCCGTTGCCGACGCGCACCTTGTGCGAGTGGGTGGCCGGCGGCATCTTCAGTTCGGCCAGCAGCTTCGGATGGCGCGGGTCGCGCACGTCGACGATCGAGGTGCCGTGCGGGTTGCGCATGTGGCCGATGTAGGCAATGCCCCGTTCGACCACCACCTGTCCACCGCCGGCGCAGTCGAACCACGCCACCTGCCGGATGCCCTTTGCCTTCGCCACGTTGCCTGTCCCCTTCGGTCGTTGCCTCGATCAATGCTTCCGCGCGCGTCGGCCGCTGCCGCGGCAGCCGGCCGCCTGCCGCGGTCCGTTCACTCGGGCTTGATGCCGCCCTGGCGGATCACCTTCGCCCACTTCGCCTGCTCGGCCTTCAGGTAGGTCCCGAACACCTCAGGCGTGCTGCCGACCAGTTCGGCCCCCTGGTTGCCCAGCCGCTCCTGGAGTTCCGGCATCTGCACCGCGCGCACCACCGCCGCGTTGAGCCGCTGGACGACGCTGCGCGGCGTCTTCGCCGGCGCGACGAAGCCGAACCAGCCGGTGACTTCGTAGCCCTTGAAGCCGGCGGACTCCGCGACCGCTGGAAGGTCGGGGAAGGCAGACAGCCGCTTCAGGCTGGTGACCGCCAGCGGCCGCACGCGGCCGGACTTGATGATCGGGTAGGAGGTCACCGAGATGCTGAAGATCGCCTGCGTCTGGCCACCCATCACGTCGGCCAGTGCCGGCCCGCCGCCCTTGAATGGCACGTGGATCATCTCGGTGCCCGACAGTTGCTGGAACAGCGCCAGCGCGAGGTGGCCCGAGCTGCCGGTGCCGGCCGAAGCGACCGCGATCGAGCCCGGCTTCGCCCGCGCCAGCGCCACCAGGTCGGCCACCGATTTCGCCGGCACCGACGGATGCACCACCAGCACGTTGGGTACCGAGATCGCGAGCGAGATCGGCGCGAAATCGCGGATCGGGTCGTACGGCACCTTGGCGTACAGCACGCTGTTGATCACGAAGCCGGCGTTGGCCAGCAGGAAGGTGTGACCGTCCGCATCGGCCTTGGCGGTGAGTTCACCGGCGATCATGCCGTTTGCCCCGGAGCGGTGGTCGATCACCACCGGCTGCCCGGAGGCATCCGTGAGCGCCGGACCGACCAACCGTGCCAGCAGGTCGGACGGACCGCCCGGGGCCGAGGCGACGATCATGCGCAGCGGACGGGAAGGCCAGGCCTGACCATCGGGGGAAGCCTTCAGCGCCAGCTGCGCGAAGGTCGGCGTGGCGCCCCAGGCGCCCGCGGCGTACAGGGCAGCCATCATCGCGCGGCGCATCGGCCAGCGCGGGCGGGCAGGCGTTCGGCTCATCGTTGTCCTCGGGCGTGCGTGGAGCATCGGGCTATTGTCGCCGTACGCCGCCCCGTCTGGAAGCCCGTCCGATGTACAGGCAAGAAAAAACCCGGAGGCCTTTCGGGCTCCGGGTTTCTTCTGCAGGAGGACGCTGTTACTCGTCGCCCTGGAACGCTTCGTCCCGCTTCTTCCGTACCGCCGGCAGAATGACCACCAGCAGAGAGGCCGCAGCCAGCACGAGGAAGGCCAGGCTGATCGGACGGGTGACGAACACCGTCGGGTCGCCACGGGAGATCAGCAGCGCACGACGCAGGTTCTCTTCCATCAGCGGCCCGAGGATGAAACCGAGCAGCATCGGCGCCGGCTCGCAGCCGAACTTCATGAACGCGTAGCCGACCACTCCGAAGAACGCCATCAGCAGCGGATCCTGGATGCTGTTGTTCAGGCTGTAGGTACCGATGCACATGAACAGCAGGATCGCCGGGAACAGCATCCGGTAGGGCACCTTCAGCAGCTGCACCCACATGCCGATCAGCGGCAGGTTCAGGATCACCAGCATCAGGTTGCCGACCCACATCGAGGCGATCAGGCCCCAGAACAGGTCCGGACGCGAGGTCATCACCTGCGGGCCGGGCGCGATGCCCTGGATCATCAGCGCGCCGAGCATCAGCGCCATCGTGCCCGAGCCCGGGATGCCGAGGGTCAGGGTCGGGATGAACGCGGTCTGCGCGGCCGCGTTGTTCGCCGATTCCGGACCCGCGACACCGCGGATGTCGCCCTTGCCGAACTGGCTGTTGTCCTTCGCCACCTTCTTCTCGATCGCGTAGCTGGCGAACGAGGCGACCACCGGGCCGGTACCCGGCAGGGTACCGAAGAAGCCGCCGATGAACGTGCCGCGGACGATTGCACCCGCCGAGTCCTTCACGTCGACCCAGCGCGGCATCAGGCCGCTCACCTTGTCGGTGAACACCTGACGCTCGTCGTTCGGCGTCTCGAGGTTCTTGATGATCTCGCCCAGGCCGAAGAACGCCATCGCGATCACCACGAAGCCGATGCCGTCGGACAGGCCGGGCAGGCCGAAGGTGAAGCGCGACATGCCGGAGTTCACGTCGGTGCCGATGATGCCGAACAGCAGGCCGACGACGATCATGCCCAGCGCCTTCATCAGCGAGCCGCGTGCCAGCACCGCCGAAGCGATCAGGCCGAACACCATCAGCGAGAAGTACTCGGGAGCACCGAACTTCAGCGCGACCTCGGCCAGCGGCGGGGCCGCGAACGCGATGATCAGCGTGCAGACCGTGCCGGCGAAGAACGAGCCGATCGCGGAGATCGCCAGCGCATGGCCGGCCCGTCCGTTCTTGGCCATCGCGTGACCGTCCAGGCAGGTCACCACCGAGGACGATTCACCGGGCAGGTTCACCAGAACCGCGGTGGTGGAACCACCGTAGGCTGCGCCGTAGTAGATGCCGGCCAGCATGATCATCGCGCCCACCGGCGGCAGCGAGAACGTGGTGGGCAGCAGCAGGGCGATCGCCGCGACCGGGCCGATGCCGGGCAGCACACCTACCAGCGTGCCCAGCAGGCAGCCGACGAAGCAGTAGACCAGGTTCTCGAGGCTGACAGCAACCCCGAAACCCATGATCAGGTTGCCGAAAATATCATTGAAGAATTCCATTCGATCAGCTCCCCATCATCAGGCGGAACGGCGTCCAGAGCAGCGCGCCCAGTTCGGTGATCGCCTTGCCGAGACTCTCTTCCCAGAACGTGTGGAAAGGCACGCCCAGTCCGCGCTGGAACACGAAGATCGCGATGCAGAGCAGGACGATGTAGTTGACGATGAGTTCGACCGGCCGGAAGTTCTTCACCGACGCGTTCGCGAGCAGCAGCATGACAGCGACTGCGATCACCAATCCCACTGTGTCGATCAGCAGCGCAAAGATCGCAACCGATGCAGGCATCAGCGCGAGCGGTACCACCGCCCATTTGGTGGTGACCTCTTCCTCGGTGGGATCCTTGAAGAAGGAACGCCCGCCGACGATCGCACCGACCGTGATCATCAACCAGCCGAGGTAGGTGGGGAAGTATCCCGGGCCCATGCGCATCGCCCGCCCGAGGGGGTAATCCCGCGAGAGGTAGACGGCCAGGGCACCCAGGCCAAGGAACATGAGACCGGCCCAGAAATCCTGGTGGTTGGACCGGAACTTGAACGAACCCATTTGATCCCTCCGTTACATGAGTTGCCGCGAATCGTTCGGAATGGCGACTGACATCGAATCGCTCTGGTCTTGATCCTCCGCCTTCGGTCGTTTTGCAACCACCGATGGCGCTGCCTATCTTGCTTGCGTGGCCCCCTCAGCGAGGTCCCAACGCCAGGCCACGCGCGACACGGCCTGAGCAAAAAGTGCGCAACGTTACCACAGGATTACCGGGCCTCGGCTAGGGGTATTTCCACCTTTCGATGCTGCGTCGCAACGAACCCGAGCCGCCTTATTCAGCCCCGCCCGGAGGCTCCCGGATCCAGGCAAGAACGGGGCCATCACCGCACTGCCCTGGCGCCCCGTTCACGGTCTGTTCACGTGTGGGGCAGGTCGCCCGGGCAGCTCCGGTTGGACTGCCCTCGATGAGTATCCGGGCCGATCCTTTCCCTTACCTTTCGAGCCAGCCGGAAGCCCGGATTCTTTCGAGCACCCGGTCCACGATCCGTGGTGCGAGCCCGACATAGGTCGTAGGGTCGAGTGCCGCGCCGAGCGCCTCGCGGTCCATCACGGCGGCGACGGCCGGCATCGAACACAGCGACTGCTCCAGCGTGAGGCCGCGGTCCATGCCGTGCACCGAAGCCTCGACCACCCATTCGTGCGCAGTCTGCTTGCCGACCTTCGCCGACAGCTCGAACATCACGCGCTCGGTCAGCAGGTAGCCACCGAGCAGGTCCAGGTTGGCGCGCATGCGCGTGGCATCGACCACCAGGTCGGCGAGCACCGAGCGCATCTGCTCGAGCATCGCGCCCACGCCCATGCACAGCTCGGGCAGCGCCTTCCATTCAACCTTCCAGGCGGCGCCGTCGCGCTCGTGCTGCTGCTGCATCGCCTCGTGGATCAGGGCCACGTTGTAGCGAAGGGAGGTGCCGACCGTCACGATGTTCTCGCACGTCGCCGGGTTGCGCTTGTGCGGCATCGTCGAGGAGCCGAGCTTGCCGTCGCCGAACGCCTCGGCCAGCTCGCCGATCTCGTTGTGGCCGAGCAGCCGGATCTCCCCGGCGATCTTGCCCAGCGTACCGCCGAGCAGGCCGAGCACGTTCGCGTACTCGGCGAAGCGGTCGCGTGCCGGCTGCCAGCTCACGTCGGCCACGTGCAGGCCCAGCCGCTGCATGAGCAGTGCCTCGAGCTCGAAGGCCTTAGGGCCGAACGAGGCCTGCGTGCCGACCGCACCGACCATGCTGCCGGTGAACAGCCGCGGCTCGACCTCGGACAGGCGGGCGTCGTGGCGCGCCAGCTCGGCCAGCCAGACGGCGCACTTGTGGCCGAAGGTGATCGGCAGCGCCTGCACCGAATGCGTGCGGCCGACCATCGGCGTGTCCCGGTGCGTCTCGGCCAGCCGGTACACCTCGCGGCCGACCGCGGCCAGGTCACGGCGAAACACGGCGTGGGCCTCGCGCAGCTGGAGCACGGTGCCGGTGTCAAGCACGTCCTGGGTGGTCGGGCCGTAATGCAGCCATTCGCCGTGCTCGGGGCAACACAGATGTTGCAGCGCACGCAAGGCAGGGACCAGCGGGTGGCGCGTGGTGCGGATGCCCTCGGCCACCGCCTCCAGGTCGATCGCCTCGACCCGGGCATGGGCAGCGATGTCCTGCGCGGCCGCCGCTGGGATGATGCCCAGCGTCGCCTGCGCCAGCGCCAGCTGTGCCTCGTACTCGAACCACTTCCGCACCCGGTTCTCGTCGGAGAACACGGCGCGCAGTTCATCGGTGGACCAGAGGTGCTTCATCAGCACCATGTCGAAGACGCTTGCCGCCATCGCTGCCTCCCTTTTCAAGACAGGCCCATGTTAATCGCGGCCACACCTGCCGTCCGGCGGGCGGCGGTACCATTCGGCCCCCTGCGTGCTCTTGCGTACCCCTGCGCACCCCTGCGTGCGGCGGTCCGGAACCCTGCGAGACGATCGATGAAGAACCCCCAGCGCTTCCGCACCTTCGTGGCGGACTTCACCCGGCTGTTCGAGGCCGGGCCCGGCGCGCCCGCGCCGTCCGAGGACTGGCTGCTCGAGCGCGGCTCGCGGCTGCTCGCACGGCTGATCGGCAGCGACGACTGGCTGCCCGAGGAGGCCGCCAGGCCGCACGCGAAGTACTACCAGCAGTACCTGCTGCACTGCGATCCGCTCGAGCGCTTCTCGGTGGTGAGCTTCGTGTGGGGCCCGGGGCAGCGCACGCCGGTGCACGACCATTGCACCTGGGGCATGGTCGGGGTCCTGCGCGGCGCCGAGCAGACGCGCCGCTTCGCGCGCGCCGGCAAGGGCGAGCCGCTGATCGCCGGCGACAGCTACCGGCTCGAAGCGGGGCAGGTAGACCTGCTGTCCCCGCGTGAAGGCGACATCCACGAGGTGAGCAATGCACTGGCCGACCGGCCGTCGATCAGCATCCATGTGTATGGTGCGAACATCGGCGGCATGAGCCGCCATGTGTACGAACCCGAGACCGGAATCGAGAAGCCGTTCGTATCGGGTTACTCCAGCACGCACCTGCCCAACTTCTGGGACCGCTCCGAGGAAGTGCGCGCCGCCCTGGCGCGCTGAGCGGCACGCTGCCGCTCAGCCACGTCCCCTCTTTCCTGCAACACACGCCGAGAGTCCGCGAATGAATGCCAGCCAGACCACCCTGCCTGCCGAAATCGACTGTATCGAGATCACCGCGCCGGGCGCACCCGAGGTGCTCAAGCCGGCCCGCCGGCCAATGCCGGTGCCCGCCGCCGGCGAGGTCCTGATCCAGGTCCAGGCGGCCGGGGTCAACCGACCGGACGTGCTGCAGCGGATGGGCCGCTACCCGGTGCCGCCGGGTGCGAGCGACCTGCCGGGCCTGGAGGTGGCTGGGATCGTGGCCGCGGTCGGGTCGGACGTGACCCGGTGGAAGGTCGGCGATCGTGTCTGCGCGCTGACAAACGGCGGCGGCTATGCCAGTCATTGCCTGGCGCCGGCGGGCAGCGTGCTGCCGGTGCCGGCGGGTCTGTCGATGGTCGAGGCGGCAGCGATCCCGGAAACCTTCTTCACCGTCTGGAGCAACGTGTTCGACCGCGGCCAACTCGCACCGGGCGAGTCGTTCATGGTGCAGGGTGGCTCCAGCGGCATCGGCACCACGGCCATCCAGATCGCCGCCGCGCGCGGGCATACCGTGTTCGCGACCGCCGGCAGCGACGAGAAGTGCGCCGCGTGCGAGCAGATCGGCGCGAGCCGCGCGATCAACTACCGCACCGAGGACTTCGAGGCGGTGGTGAAGGAAGCCACCGGTGGCCGCGGCGTCGACGTGATCCTCGACATGGTCGGCGGCGACTACGTCGGCAAGGAGCTCAAGGCGCTGGCCGACGGCGGGCGCCTGGTATTCATCGCCTTCCTCGGCGGCATGCGCGCCACGGTCGACCTCAACGAACTGATGCGCCGTCGCCTGACCATGACCGGCTCCACGCTGCGGCCGCGCGACAATGCCTTCAAGGCCGAGGTAGCCGTGTCGCTCGAACGCGAGGTGTGGCCGCTGGTGGAAGCTGGGAAGGTCAAGCCGGTGATCCATGCGACCTTCCCGCTGGCGCGTGCGGCCGAGGCCCATGCGCTGATGGAGACCAGCACGCACATCGGCAAGATCGTGCTCGAGGTCGCCTGAACGGCGCGCCGATTCCCGGGGCACCGGTGGCCGCTCAGGCGGCGCGGCGCCCCGGACGGAAGTAACGCGCGTCGTCGTAGAACGCCGGGTCCTCGTTCGCCGTCCACCAGCCGGGAATGCCCAGCAGCGGCAGCGGGGCCAGTGCACGCGGGCTGCCCAGCGCGTCGATGGACGCGGCGAGGCGCGCATCCAGCTCGGCGGCCAGAAGCGGCGGCGGCAGTTCGACCGCCGAGGGCGCGACGTCGAGCACCAGCGCATGCCCGGTGAGGCCGACGAACGGCGCGCGCAGCTTGTCCAGCAGGCCGTGGCCGAACACCAGGAAGCGCATCGAGCGCTCCACGTCGGCGCGGCGATCGACGAACAGGGCCCGCCAGCGGAAGCCGATCAGCAGTTCGACCAGCGACGGATCCGCGCTCGCCACCAGTACGCCGTTCTCGTCGAACAGCGTCAGTGCATCGCGCCGAGGGCTACGCCCGGCCATGCGCCCATCTTCCGCGGCGTGCTGCAGGGCCGCTTCGACATGGCCGGCGTTCAGGCGGGCCTTCGATGCGGGAAAGGTGCACCAGACGAGCAGGTTCATCAGGTCGTGCCAGTCGTCGGCGCGCAGCCCGAGCATGCCGTCGGCATGCACGGCGCGCTCGTAGGCCAGCGCGCCACCGGAGGCGGGCGGCACACCCGGCACCAGCGGGCATCCGGCGGCATTGACGGCGGGACCGGCGGAGGCCAGCGCATCGGCAAGCTCGGTCGGGCCTGGAAAGCAGGGCCGCCCGAGCCAGCGCCGCGCCACCGGCAGGCAGTGCCCGAAGGCCGGCGAGCGCGTCGCGAAGCGGTCGTCCCAGGCGGATCCGGGTGCAGGAGTCATCCGCGGATTTTGCCTTACACTCGTTCGAGGACGGGCAATGCCCGGGACGTTGGCGACAGGTCAGACAGGACGGCACGGATGGCGGAGCGGGTCGATTGCGTGGTGGTCGGGGCGGGCGTGGTCGGGCTGGCGATTGCACGCCGGCTGGCGATGGCAGGACGCGAGGTGCTGGTGCTCGAGGCCACGGAGGGCATCGGTAATGGCGCCAGTTCGCGCAACTCAGAGGTGATCCACGCCGGTATCTACTACCCGCCCGGCTCCCTGAAGGCCAAGGTCTGCGTCCAGGGGCGGCACAAGCTGTACCGGTACTGCCGCGAGCGCGGCATCCCCCACCAGCGCATCGGCAAGCTGATCGTCGCCACCCAGGACGACCAGACGCCGCAGCTCGCGAAGTACAAGGCACAGGCGGAACAGAACGGGGTGGACGACCTGCGCTGGGTCTCGGTGGAGGAAGCACGCGAGATGGAGCCCGAGGTGGTCTTCGCGGCCGCGGTGCATTCGCCCTCGTCGGGGATCATCGACAGCCACTCGCTGATGCTCGCGCTGCAGGGCGATGCCGAGAACGCCGGGGCCACCTGCGTGTTCAACAGCCCGGTCGAGGGGGGGCGCGCACAGGGCGACTTCATCACGCTGGATGTCGGTGGCGAGGAACCGATGTCGATCGACTGCGGCACGGTGATCAATGCCGCCGGCCTGACCGCGCCGCAGCTCGCCGCGCGGATCACCGGCGTGCCCGCGCACACCGTCCCGAAGACGCACTATGCGATCGGCCACTACTTCGCCTTGTCAGGCAGGCAGCCGTTCTCCCGGCTCGTCTACCCGGTTGCGCGCAGCGACTGGCTCGGCGTGCACGTGACGGTCGACCTGAGCGGCCGCGCGAAGTTCGGTCCGGACTTCAACTGGATCGACCGCATCGACTACCGGTTCGACCCTTCGCTCGAGCCCGCGTTCTACGAGGCGATCCGGCGCTACTACCCAGGGCTGAAGGACGGCGCACTGACGCCCGACTACACCGGCATCCGCGCGAAGATCACCGGTCCCGGCGAACCGCCGGCCGACTTCGTCGTGCATGGCACCGAAACACATGGCATCCCGGGCCTGGTCAACCTGTTCGGCATCGAGTCGCCCGGGCTCACCTCGTCGATGGCGCTGGCCGACCATGTCGCCGAGATGCTGGGCATCGAACAGCCCGACGACCTCCCCGCCCTCCCCTGAGCCGCCCCAAACCCGGGTCAGACACGGTTTTCCGCGGCTTTGCGAAACCCGTGTCTGAACCCGGGTCAGACACGCATTCCCGGGGAAACCGTGTCTGACCCGGGTTTGCGACCCGTATCTTGTGGAAAACCGTGTCTGACCCGGGTCTGGGGTCAGCCGTCGCGGGAGAGGTCGACCAACTGGACTCCGATCAGTGGCATCGGGCGCTCGAGGAAGCTGAAGTAGGCCCGCTGGCCGCCACCCAGCCGGCGCAGGACGACCGGCACGACGCGCCGTGACTTGCCCTGTTCGGTGATCGCACGCGCGAGTTCGTCCAGCGAGCGCACCGGCTGGCCGGCGACCGATTCGATCAGGTCTCCCGGCCCGATCTCGGCCGACTGGCCTGGCGACCCGGGTTCGACATGGTGCACCACCAGCAGCGGTGCGCTCACGTCCGGACCGTCGCGGTAGCGCGACTCGGAAATCAGTACGCCACCAACCAGGATCCCGCGCCGCTCCATCACGCGCGCTGCCGGGGGCAGGCGGCCGGCCAGTTCGATCTCCTTGCCACCGCGCAGCACGTTAAGCCGGAATCCGTCGAGCCGGCCGCGCAACGCGTGCACGAGTTGGGTGTCGTTATCGACCTGCTCCATCACGCCGACCACGCCACGCACCACATCGCCGGGCTCGAGCGCCAGGCCAGCCGGCGCGAAGTTGCGCGCAATGCGCAGCATGCGCCGCTCGTCGACGTCCCGGAAGGTGACCCAGGTCAGCTCCGGCGGGCTCGGATCCTGGCCCTGCTGCAGCAGGCGCAGGATGCGGCAGGCATACACCGACGAGATCGCGAAGTTCGTGTTCTGGGCGCCACGGATGGTCATCGTGTTGATCGCCACGATGCGTCCGTTCTCCATGCTGATCAGCGGTCCGCCGGAGTTGCCCTGGTTGATCGGCGCATCGGTCTGCAGCACCTCGAACTCGAAGCGCGAGGTGATGCCGGAGATGATCCCGCGGGTACCAGTGTAGCGCAGCCCCCACGGATGCCCGAACGCGCCCACCGGGTGCCCCACCTGCGGCATCCGGTCGCATTCGAGCGCCGGCACCGCGATGCCCTTCGTGCGCGCCGGATCGACCTGCACGATCGCCAGGTCGAGGAACGGATCGACATAGATGCGCCGTGCGTCCATGAACTCGTTGTCGGCGAACGCCACCTGGACCATCGCCTGCGAGCCGGACACGACATGCGAGTTGGTCATGATCCACCCGCGCTGAGCGTCGACCAGGAAGCCGGCACCGCGCATCGCCCCCTTGCGGTCGCCTTCGAAGGGCAGCATGACCACCGTGCGCAGCTGGGCGGTGTACTGCAGCGCCCGCTTGAAGTAGGCCTCGGAGCTCTCGGGCTGCGCCCGGGCCACGGCTGGCAGCAGCGCCAGCAGCAGTGCCGACAGCGCCAGGACGCCCGCGGCCGAAGCAGACCAGGACGGCCGTCCGATCTGGTGGACGGCATCGAGGAAGCGATCCACGGGACGTTTTCGTTCAGGCACGTTGCGACTCCGGCAGGCGTGATGCGTTGGACACGGGCTTCTCCGGACGAAGTATGCGTGACCGACGGCGCCGGTGCGCGGCGGCCGCTCCGTCCGGGCGGGGACCGGAATTCCCGTATCGCGGCAACGCGGCCAGCGGCGTAACCGGTTCAGTGACTCCCGGGCGGTACCGGTGCCGGCCGTCCCGCGTCCTCGCCCGGTGCCAGGTTCGCATGGACCAGCAGCAGGCGCTCCTGCGGCCGTGCCGGATGCCGGTCCGGCTGGACTTCAGGCACCACGACCACGCCCTCGATCCGGCACTCGGCCAGCAGGCCGGTGATGGACGCGGTGATCGAGGGAAGGTCCTCCGCCGGCCCGAGCGGCCAGCACCACGCGTCGCACATCGCATCGTCGAACGGCGAGGAGAACGTGACCCTTACCTCCCCCTGCAGCCCGGGCGTGGCATCGTCGGCACGGTGCGCGGCGACGATCACCGTCGGCTCGCCGATGCTCGAGCGCGCCTTGCGCAACGCGCCTCCGACGAACAGCTGGAATGCGACCTCGGCGGCCGCCGCGCGCCCGGCCGCAGCGGCCAGCGCCAGGGGCAACGGAGGCCGGGCCATCGGCAGCACGGTCACGTTGGGCTGCGCGAGCTGGCCGGCCAGCGCATGAGTGAGCGGGACCGCCCACTTGCCGACCGGGTCGCGCGGACCGATCCAGCGCTTCGCCTCGCTGCTCACCCAGGCCACGCCGACCAGGAAGCGCAGATGCACCGACTCGTCGGCCGAGGGCAGCACGATCGGCGAGGGTTCGAATCCGGGCGCAAGCCGCGCCAGCGTCTCGACGTCGGCACGGGCCAGCTCACCGGGCGCGATCGCCTCCAGCGACTCGGCGGCGCACAGGGCGTTGCCGAGCGAGAAGCGCTGCACGTCGCCGAGCGCGCCATGCTCCGACAGCAGCGCGCTGACCGCGCCGACGTCGGGCAGCGCACCGGTGAGCATCGCACCGGCACGGCCCCCGGTGACCACCACCAGGGGAATCGCGAACAGCCGCGCACCGATCTCGCCGGCCGCCAGCGGCAGCTCGGCCGCCTCGGACGCGCGCTGCGCAAGGCAGGCAAACTCACCGGCCGAGGCGGCGGCGGCCAGCGCGGCGGCGACCGTGGCGTCCTCGCCCGCTGCGTAATGCGTTCGGATCGCCGACAGCAACATGTCGTTGTGCACCGAGCGGGCGATCGGGTCGCCAGTGGCGAGCGAGGCGCGCGCGGATTCGAGCAGCCGGTCGGGGGCACCGCGCGCGGGGAAGCGCCTCGGGTCGGGCAGCACGTTCATTCGAAGGATCCGGGCGTTTTCAGGGGGAACCGATTATAGAGTCCGCCCGCCGCGCCCCGGCCGCGAGGGCCGCTGCCCGGGCCGCGCTTGCGAACAACCGCCCGAGCGGGGATCCTCGTGCCTGCCCTGGCCGAGCGCCGGGCAGTCCCGCCGCCC
>CANHBC010000098.1 GCA_947458835.1 Betaproteobacteria bacterium
GTGCCCGGCGGCAGGCCGCTCGGATCGTTCGCCGCCACCGGCCCGCTGCCGTCGCGACCCGCGAGTCCGGCGCGCACCCGCGCCAGCGCTACCTCGAGCACCAGCGCGCGCTGCAACAGCAGATAGGCCGCGTCGCCGCGCGCGGCCAGCAGCCGCTGCACCGCACGCTGCGCGTCCAGGTCCTTCGGTTCGTCCGGATGGCGCAGCACCCGGTTCACCAGTGCGTCCAGCAGTTCGCGCTCCAGCGGCTCCATGGCGGCCTCGTGCGGGTCAGGGGATGTCGAGCAGAACCTGCCCGATCTTCCCGCCCGATTCCACTGCCAGGTGCGCGTCCACCACCCGCTCCAGGGGAAAGCGCGCCGCGATCGCGAACACCGGCGCGGCGCCCGGGCGGTCGGCACGCGCCCAGCGCCCGATGTCGGCAATCGCCTGCCGCTTCGCCGGCTCGGGCATCGTGTAGACGAACACCTGCCGCAACACCGGGTTCTTCCAGAGCATCGTCGCGTACGGCAGTTCCGGCACCGGCTTCCCGGTGGTGGCATATGCGGCAATCGCGCCGCCCGGGCGCAGCAGTTCAGCGGTGACCGGCAGGTTCACGCCGAGGTCGACATCGACCACGCGGTCGATGCCGCCCAGCGCGGCCCGCACCTCGCGCACCACGTCGGCGCGCCGGTAGTCGACCACGAGGTCGGCACCGGCGGCACGCGCATGCGCAGCCTTCTCGGGCGAGCTGACGGTGGCCGCCACGCGCGCACCCGCCCACTTCGCGAGCTGGATCGCGTAGTGGCCGACCACGCCCGCGCCTCCGGTGACCAGCACGTTCAGCCCGTCGACCGGTCCGTCGGCGAACAGGCAGCGATGCGCGGTCATGCAGGGAATGCCCAGACAGGCACCCTGCGCCATGTCGAGTCCAGACGGCAGTGGGACCACCTGCGCCTCCGGAAGGCAGACCAACTGCGCGCTGGCACCGAACGGCCGCCCCCACTGCGCGTTGTAGGTCCAGACCCGTTCGCCGATGCGCCCGGGATCGACCCACGGTCCGACGCGGTCGATCGTGCCCGCACCGTCGCTGCCGGGAATCACGTACGGTTGCATCGCCTTGCGCGAACCGCCCCGCGCCTTGACATCAGACGGATTCACCGCGGCCGCCTGCAGCCGCACCCGCACCTCGTGCGGTCCGGGTTCGGGGTCGGGCCGCTCGCCGACCCGCAACACGGCCGCGGCCGGGCCGTTCGTCTCGTACCATGCAGCCAGCATCGTGCCTCCGCTCAGTTGGGCTGGATGTTGGCGGTCTGCACGACCTGCTTCCAGCGTGCGATCTCGCCCTTGAGGAAAACCTCGAACTCGGCACCGCCGCCGGCGACCACCTCGAACCCGAGGTCGTCCATCGACTGACGCACCTGCGGCAGCTTCAGCGCCGCCACGACCGCGCCTTCCAGCCGGCCACGGACGTCCTTGGCCAGCCCGCGCGGCGCGGCGAATGCCTGCCACGAATAGACCTCGAAGCCCGGGAAGCCCAGTTCGAGCAGGGTCGGAACCTCGGGCAGCTGCGGTGACCGGCGGTCGCCGGTCACCGCGAGCGCACGCAGGCGGCCGGCCTTGATGTGGCCGGTCGCCGCGCCCAGGTTCTGGAACGACGCATCGACCTGTCCGCCGACCATGTCCGCCATCGCCGCCGCGCCGCCCTTGTAAGGGACGTGGATGCCGGTGGTCTTCGTGCGCTGCCAGAACAGTTCGGCGGACAGATGGTCGGAGGAGCCGGTTCCGGAAGATACGAAGGTCAGCTTGCCGGGATTCTTCTGCAGCAGGCCGACCAGGTCCTTGACGCTGGCCGCGGCCACCCGGGTGCTGGTGATCAGCACGTTCGGGTTGCGCACCGCGACCGTCAGGAGATCGTAGTCGCGCAGCGGATCGTAGGGCAGGTCCTTGAACAGCGCGACGTTGATCGCGAACACGCCGATCGACCCGACCATCAGCGTGTACCCGTCCGGGCTGGCCTTCGCCAGCATCTGGCCGGCGATCGCGCCGTTGGCGCCCGGGCGGTTGTCGACGATCACGGTCTGGCCAAGGGCTTCCTGCATGCGCACCGCCACGCTGCGTCCGACGATGTCCGAAGAGCCGCCGGCCACGAAGGGCACCAGCATGCGGATCGGCCGGCTCGGCCAGGTGGAGGCCTGGGCCTGGGCCTGGGCCTGGACGTCGGGCGCCGGCAGTGCGAGCGACAGCGGCAACGACATCAGGATTGCAAGGCGTGCGGCGAACGCGGCCGCCGTATGCTTCATCAGGCGCTTCATCGGTTCATCCTCCGGTTCGGCCGCGCGACGGATGCGCGCAGTCCGTGTCTCGTTTGCCAGCCTACCGCAAAGCAGGCCCCTGCCGCGTAGTACCATCGCTGCACCGCAACGCCCCCCCGAACCGATGGAAGCGTACCTTCTTGACTGGGCCAGCCTGCTGCTCCGCTGGCTGCACGTGATCGCCGGAATCGTCTGGATCGGCGCTTCGTTCTATTTTGTTGCGCTCGACAACTCGCTCGACCCGCCGAATCCGCCGAAGAAGGGTGTGCTCGGCGAGAACTGGTCGATCCATGGCGGCGGCTTCTACCACAAGCAGAAATACGTGGTGGCGCCGGACCAGCTCCCCGAGCGCCTGCACTGGTTCAAGTGGGAAGCCTACTGGACCTGGATCAGCGGCTTCGCACTGTTCGTGGTCGTGTACTACCTGCATGCGGACACCATGCTGGTCGACCGGGCCGTGCTCGACATTGCCCCGTCCACCGCGGTGATGGTGAGCCTCGCGCTGATCGTCGCCGGCTGGGTCGCCTACGACGGCCTGTGCCGCTCACCGCTGGGCCGGCACGACGGCTGGCTCGCGCTGGTGGGCTTCTTCCTGATCGCACTGGCGGCCTGGGGCTGCGCGCAGATCTTCGGCGGCCGCGGCGCGTACCTCCAGGTCGGCGTGATGGTCGGCACCATCATGGTCGCCAACGTCGCGATGGTGATCATCCCGGGCCAGAAGAAGATGGTGGCGGCGATGTCCGCCGGACAGGTGCCCGACCCGAAGTACGGGCGCTGGGGCAAGCAACGCTCGGTGCACAACAACTACGTGACCCTGCCGGTCGTGTTCATCATGCTGTCCGGGCATTACCCGATGACCTACGGGCATCCGCATGCCTGGGCGGTGCTGGTCGCGGTGTTCATCATCGGCGGCGTGGTCCGGCACTTCTTCAACCGCCGCAACGCAGGCCGGACGATCGCCTGGTTGCCCGCGGTTGCGGCCGCGATGGTGGCCGTGCTGGCGGTGCTGATCATGCCGCGTGCGCCCGAGGGCGTCGCCGGCCGCACGGCGACGCTGGCCGAGGTGCAGCGGGTGATGGAGCTGCGCTGCCAGTCCTGCCACGCCGCCACGCCGACCCAGCCGGGCTTTGCGCAGCCTCCGGGCGGCATCATGCTCGACTCGCCGGAACGCATCGCGCAGCTCGCGCAGAAGATCCACCAGCAGGTGGTCCTCGCGAAGGTGATGCCGCCGGCCAACCTCACCGGCATCACCGACGAGGAGCGTGCGATCATCGCGGCCTGGTACCGCGACGTGTCTTCCGGTCGCTGACCCGCTCGGCGGGTCGCCATCCGGCACGCGCGGCAGGACGATCGCAGGAGGAGGCTCGGATGGGAATGCTCGATGACAAGGTCGTGGCGGTCACCGGTGCAGGCGGCGGCATCGGCCGTGACCTGGCACTGGCCTGCGCGGCTGCAGGTGCGGCCGTGGTGGTGAACGACATCGGCGCGTCGCTCACCGGCGAGGGCGCGGACGCGGGTCCGGCGCAGCAGGTGGTGGACGAGATCGTGGCCGCCGGCGGCCGCGCGGTCGCCAACACCGACAGCGTCGCAGACCCGAAGGGCGGCGAAGGCATCATCGGCAGCGCGCTGGCCGCGTTCGGCCGGATCGACGGGGTGATCAGCAACGCGGGCATCCTGCGCGACCGCTTCTTCCACAAGATGAGCGAGGTCGAGTTCGACGCGGTGGTGAAGGTCCACCTCTACGGCTCCTGGCATGTCGCGCGCGCGGCAGCCAACCACTTCAAGGAGCAGGGCAGCGGCGCGTTCGTGTTCATGACCTCGACGTCCGGCCTGGTCGGCAACTACGGGCAGGCGAACTACTCGGCCGCGAAGCTCGGCCTGACCGCCCTGTCGAAGTCGATCGCGCTCGACATGCAGAAGTTCAACGTGCGCTCGAACTGCATCGCGCCATTCGCCTGGAGCCGGATGATCGCGTCCATCCCGACCGACACGCCGGACCAGGTCGCGCGCGTGGCCAAGCTGCAGCAGATGACGCCGGCGAAGATCGCGCCGCTGGCGGTGTACCTGCTGTCGGACGCGGCCAGGGACGTCAACGCGCAGGTGTTCGGCGTGCGCAACAACGAGGTGTTCCTGTTCAGCCAGCCGCGGCCGGTGCGCAGCGTCCACCGCTCCGAGGGCTGGACCCCGGAGACGATCGCCGAACATGCGATGCCGTCGCTGGCGAAGTCGTTCTACCCGCTGGACCGTTCGCAGGACGTGTTCAGCTGGGATCCGGTGTAGCGCCATGCGCGAGATCGCCTTCGATTCCGCGACCTCCATCGCGCGCCGCATCGCCCGAGGCGAGTTCGGCGCACGCGACGCCCTGGAATACTTCCTCGAACGACAGCGCCGGCTGCACCCCGTGCTCAATGCGATCGTCGCCACCGACATCGCGAAGGCCCGCCGCCAGGCCGGCGCGATCGACCGGGCGCTGGCACGCGGCGAGCGCCCGGGGCCGCTGGCCGGCGTGCCCATGACGGTGAAGGAGTCGTTCGACGTCGCCGGGCTGCCGACCACCTGGGGACTCGAGGCGCAGCGCAGCAACGTCGCCACCCGCGATGCGGTGGTGGTGGAGCGGTTGCGCGCCGCGGGCGCGGTGGTCTGGGGCAAGAGCAACGTACCGGTGATGCTGGCCGACTGGCAGACCTTCAACCCTGTCTACGGCACCACGAACAGCCCCTGGGGCGCGGGCCTGACGCCGGGCGGCTCCTCCGGCGGCGCCGCCGCCGCGCTCGCGGCCGGGATCACCGCGCTCGAGTACGGATCCGACATCGGCGGCTCGATCCGCGGGCCGTCCCAGCTGTGCGGCGTCTACGGCCACAAGACGAGCTACGCGATCGTCCCCGGCCGCGGCCACGGGTTGCCCGGCTTCTGGTCGCCGCCCGAGATCTCGGTGGTCGGCCCGCTAGCCCGCTCGGCCGCCGACCTTGCACTCGCGATCAAGGTCACCGCGGGGCCGGCCGGCAACGATGCCCGGGCGTACCGGCTGTCACTGCCGGCGCCCGCTTTCACCGGCTTCCGCGGACTGCGCATCGCTGTGCTGCCCTCGCACCCCGCAACCCGGGTGTCGCGCGCGGTGTCGGACGAGGTCGAACGGCTGGGCCGATTCCTGGCTCGGCAGGGCGCCCGCGTGAAGATGCCGGTCGACCTGCCATTCGACGTGGCCGAGCACGATCGCCTGTACGTGCTGCTGCGCAGGGCCGCGACCTCGATGCGCGCGTTCGACGACGCTGGCTACCGGCGTGCGCTGGCCGAGCGCGAGGCGCTGTCGCCTGACGACCGCAGCTACGCGGCCGACCAGCTGCGGGGCAACACCCTGTCGCACCGGGAGTGGATGCTGCTCGAGAACGAGCGCCAGCGGCTGCGGCTGCTCTGGGACGACTTCTTCCGCGACCACGACCTGCTGCTCTGCCCGGGCGCTGCGACCGTCGCCTACCCCCAGAACCCGTCCGGCCGCCGCTGGGAACGGATGATCGACATCGACGGCGAGCCGATGGCCGACGTGCAGCAGATCTTCTGGATGGGATTCGCCAGCCTCGGCTGCCTGCCGGCCACCCTGGCCCCGATCGCGATCACCGCCAGTGGCCTGCCGACCGGCGTGCAGATCATCGGCCCTCAGTACGGCGACCTGTCCACCATCCGCTTCGCCGCGCTGCTGGAACGCCACTACCACGCCTTCGTACCGCCTCCAGCCCTCGCATGAAGAACCTCCGATCCCAGCGGCCGTACGCACTGCTCGCGCTTCCCGCGGCCCTGCTCGCCGGGATGCCGCCGGCCCCCGCCGCCGCGCAGGCGTGGCCGACCCGTCCGGTACGCATGATCATTCCATTCACGCCCGGCGGCTCCACCGACCTGCTGGCGCGCGCGGTCGGCGGGCGTATCTCCGAGGGCGTCGGCCAGCCGGTGGTGTTCGACAACCGCCCCGGGGCGAACACGATCATCGCCTTCGAACTGCAGGCGAAGGCGGCGCCGGACGGCTACACCCTGCTGATGGGCGGCTTCAACGGCATGGTGATGAACCCGATCTTCTATCCGAAGCTGCCATACGATGTCGAGCGCGACCTCGCGCCGATCGGCATGGTCGGCGCCTCGCCCCTGATGGTCGTGGTGCATCCCTCGCTGCCGATCCGCTCGATGCGTGAACTCGCCGACTACGCACGGGCCAACCCGGGCAAGCTCGACTTCCAGTCCTCCGGCAACGGGAACATCACCCATGTCTCGGTCGAGCTGTTCATGACGATGGCCGGGGTGAAGATGCAGCACATCCCCTACAAAGGCGGTTCAGCGGGTCTGCCAGACCTGCTCTCGGGCGCGGTACCGCTGAAGTTCGACGTGCCGATCTCCGCCCTGCCGCACGTCAAGGCCGGCAAGCTGCGCGCGCTGGCGGTGACCTCGCCGCGTCGGCTGTCGATCGCGCCGGAACTGCCGACGGTGGCCGAGGCCGGCTACCGCGGCTACGAGGCGGCGACCTGGTTCTCCCTGGTTACCCGGCGCGGCACGCCGAAGGACATCATCGACCGGGTGAACGCCGAGATCCGTCGCTTCGTCGAATCCGCGGAGGCGCGCGCCCAGTTCGCGGCGCAGGGCATCGAGCTTGAAGCCGGCTCGCCGGCCGACCTGCAGGCACGCGTGATGCGCGACCGCGCGACCTGGTCGACCGTCGTACGCAAGGCGGGCATCACGGTCGAACCGATCTGACGGCGGCACGACCGCAGCCACCACGCATCCGATGCCGGATTTCCGCCGACTGCGTCCGACAGGCCTGCCCGGATGGCTGCGCTCGCTGCGCACCGTGCTCGCACTGGTGCTGGTCACAGCCGCCGGCTGCGCCCCGCATCGCTCGACCGTGGACCTGCCGCCCGGGTCGGACGGCAGCCCGGAGACGCCCTGGCAGGAAGTCGTCGCGCGCGTGAAGGCCTTCACCTACGAGGTCGGCTTCGTCCCGACCGCGAACTTCACGCATTTCAGCGAGGACCTGCCAGGCTTCCCGTTCTGCGGCCGGACCTCCCGGCTCGCGCTGCCGTGGTCCTACGAGGACCCGACGATCGAATGGCTGGACGTGGCGGACGAGCGGGCCTGCCTGGCGGGTGCGACCGGCCTGGACGTCTACCACGGCCAGTCCGAGGCGGTCGGTGAGGTCGCCTCCCCGGTGACGCCCGCCATGATCGCCAGCGGCGTACCCCGGATGGTCTACCTGGTGGTGCACGAGGACTGCCACGACCAGTTCAGCCTGCCCTACGGCATCGAAGAACCGCTCTGCGAGGCGATCAGCTACCGCGCCATGGCACTGATCGCACGCCAGCCCGGCCCGTGGAGCGCAGCCGAGCGGCAGGCGATCCTCGCCTACGCCGAGCGCAACGCGGCGCTGATCCCGCTGAACCGGCGCTACTACGAGCAGGCCGCCGGGCTGTACGAGCGGCATGCGCGAGGCAGCCTGCCGGTGGAGGCGCTGATGCGGGAGCGCGCGTCGCTGTTCGCCCGGGCCGAGGCGTCGACCGACTCCACGCCGGGCAGCCTGAACAACGTGGTACTGGCCAACCGCATGACCTACGCGCGCCACCACCCGTTCGTCGAGCAGGTGCTCGAACGGCTCGGGTCCGACCTGAGCAGGCTGGTCGCGTTCTTCCAGCAGGTCGATGCGCAGGTGGGCGGGGCACAGGCCCCGGCCGACGTCGGTCCGCCAGTGGCGGTAGGGCGTGATGCAGACGTGAAGACCGGTCCGCGGCAGCGGCCGGCGGCGCTGCCACCGGCGACCGGGACTCCACGGAGCGGCGCTGCGCCGAAGCCGACGCGCCCGGTGCCACCGGGCGGTGCGAAGCCGGCAGAGCCGCCAGTCGTAGGCCGTGCCGGTGGACGAGACCTGCCAGCGACACGCCCCTCGGCCGTGCCACCGATCGACGGCACGGAAACCGTGCACGAGGATCCGGCCGTCCTGCTGGCGCGCATCCGCGCCGCCGAGGCTGCGGTCATCGAGGCCGCGACCCGGCTGCTCGGCCGGCGCTGAACCGGGTCAACCGAGCGTGAACGCCTCGTGGATCGAGGACTGGATCGAGCCGCCCACGATCGGTCCGCCGCCGGCGACATAGAGCGTGTCGCCGATGGCCACCGCACCCAGCCCGTGGCGTGGGGTGGGCATCGGCGCATGCGACTCCCAGCGATCGGCGCGGAAGTCGTAGCTTTCGTTCTGGCCGAACACCCGGCGCGTCCCCTCGCCTCCGACCACGTGCAGCCGGCCACCGATCAGGCCGACGCCATGACCGCTGCGCGGGGTCGGCAGCGGCGCGCGTTCGCTCCAGCGGTCGGCCCTGGGGTCGTACACATGGTGCAGGCCGGTGTTGAAGTGGAAGTTGTCCATGCGGCCGCCGATGCAGTGGATGCGGCCCTCGTGCACGACATGGCCGGTGTGGTCGCGCTGCGCCGGCAGCGGGGCGGCGCTCTCCCAGCGGTCGGTCTTCGGGTCGTACACATCGTGCCAGTCGACCGAACGCGAGTCCCGGCCGCCGATCGCATGCACCCGCCCGGCCAGCACCTCGACCGCGATCGCGCCACGCGGCCGCGGCAGCGGGCGGAGGGTGCGCCACTGGTTGGTGTCGGCGTCCCACACATGGCACTGCGAGTGCGGAGCCCGGTTCTGTTCGATGAAGCCGCCGATCGCGTAGAGGAAGCGGTCGTCCATCGTCGCTACGCCGATGTGGTTGGCGCCGAACGGGATCGCCGCTGCCTGTTGCCAGCGGTCGGCCTTCGGATCGTACACATGGTGGTAGTTGCGGTCGACACGCTGCAGACCGTAGCCGCCGACGATGTGCATCCGGCCACGGCAGACCGTCGCCCAGGCCATCTCGCTGCGCGGGATCGGCAGGCTGGCACGTGCCACCCAGCGCCCCTGGCGAGCGGCAGCCGGTGCCGAACTGGCGGTGAAGCGGACATCGGCAGCCGCGGCGGGCAGGTCGCGGATCTTCGGGTCGGTCAGGTGCGAGTACGGGCTGTCGTGGTGCGGGAGGGCCTCCGGCCCTGCACCGTGGTGGCCTGCATGCTGGGCACGGACCGGGCCGGCGGCGGCGATGCCGGCGGCCAGTGCGCCCAGGAAATGACGACGGGTGGTGTTCATGAAGGTACTCCCTGAGTCAGGCGCGGTCGGCCACGTCGGAATTGAGCAGGTTCGGCGGCCGCTCGCCGGCCAGCGCCGCCAGCGCGTTGCGCGCGGCGAGCATCGCCATCGCCCGGCGCGTGGCCGTCGAGGAACTGGCGATGTGCGGCGCCAGCACCACGTTGTCGAGCGCGAGGAAGTCTCGGTTGAACGCCGGCTCTCCCTCGAACACGTCGATGCCCGCGGCGGCAATGGTGCGGCTGCGCAGGGCCTCGACCAGTGCGCGGTCATCGACCACGCCACCGCGTGCGGTATTGACCAGGACCGCGCCTGGCTTCATGCGGGCGAGTTCGGGCGCGCCGATCATGTGGTGGGTCGCCTCGGAGTACGGCACCATGAGCACGACGAAGTCCGACGCAGCCAGGAGTTCGTCGCGACCGACCCAGCGCGCATTGAGCTGGCGCTCGGTGGCCTCGTCGAGGCGGCTGCGGTTGCAGTAGAGCACCTGCATCGAGAACCCGAGCGCACGCCGGGCGATCGCCTGTCCGATGCGACCCATGCCGATGATCCCCAGCGTCGCATGGTGCACGTCGGTGCCGAGGAGTTGCTGGAGTTGCCAGCCGGTCCAGCGCCCCTCGCGCAGGTAGCGCTCGGCCTCGGTCACTCGACGTGCGGCACCGAGCATCAGCGCCCACGCGAAGTCGGCGGTGGTCTCGTCGAGCACGCCGGGCGTGTTGGTCGCCATCACGCCACGGGCAGTGCAGGCGGCCAGGTCGATGTTGTTGTAGCCGACCGCGATGTTCGAGACCACCTTCAGCCGCGGGCATCGGTCCAGCAGCGTGGCATCGATCCTGTCAGTCAGGGCGCAGACAATCGCATCGGCGTCCGCCGCCCGGTCGGCCAGCGCTTCCGGTGACAACGGAACGTCTGACGGATTGTCGGCCACCGTTGCGCAGCCCCTGAGCCGTTCGATCACGTCGTCGAACACCGCCCGCGTCACCACCACCTTGTGCGTCATCCGGCCATCCTGGTCACGTCACCGACGCGAACTATAAAGCCCTGCCGCCTCCGGGTTCAATGCCGTTGGCGCGGACGCTACTGCGCAGACGGCTGACCGGCGGCGCCCGCTGCCGGCGCGCCCGGAACGGCAGGGACCGATACTGCAGGCGCCGGCACGCCCGGCACCGCAGCTGGCGCAGCGCCGGTACTACGGTGCGGCTCGTGCGGATGCCAGCCGAGCACGGCCAGCATCACCAGGAAGCCGGCCACGTAGCCGAGCGCGACGTGCCAGCCGTGGCGCACCCAGGAGACGACCGATCGCGCCTGCGGGAACTGGTTGGTGAGCGCGATGCCTGCCGTCGAACCGAACCAGATCATCGAGCCGCCGAAGCCCACCGCGAAGGCGAGGAAGCCCCAGTCGTAGCCACCCTGCTCCAGCGCGAGCTTGGTCAGCGGGATGTTGTCGAACACCGAGGACACGAAGCCCAGACCGAACGCCGTCTGCCAGCTCGCCACGGGCAGGTGCTCGACCGGCATCATCGAGGCGCACAGCACCAGCGCGAGCAGGAACACGGCGCCCTTGGCCGCCTCCGGCACCACGCCCCAGTCAGGCCGCCGCAACGTCGAGGAGAGCAGGATCGCCGCGAACACGGCGACGCCGATGAACGGGAAGCTGTCGGCGAGTTCCCGGTGGTACAGGTTCACGAACACGTTGGTCGCGATCGCGCTGGCCAGGATGAAGGCGACGATGGCCACGCGCGTCCAGTCGATGCGCACCCCGGGTTCGACGTCGGCGTTGATCGGCTGGTGCCGGTGCTGCTGCAGCGCCGCCGGAATGCCGAACACCAGCAGCGCCACCACGGCCGCGACGTAGGCATGCAGCACGTCCAGCGGCGAGACGCCGTCGATCCACATCATGGTGGTCGTGGTGTCCCCGACGACGCTGCCCGAGCCGCCGGCATTGGACGCAGCGACGATCGCCGCGAGGTAGCCGATATGCACCCGTCCCCGGTACACGCTGGCGGCGACCGTACCGCCGATGATCGCGGCCGCGATGTTGTCGAGGAAGCTCGACAGCACGAAGATCAGGACCAGCAGCACGAAGCCGCCCTTCCAGTCGTCGGGCAGGAAGCGAGGCAGCATGTCCGGCACGCGGCTTGCATCGAAGAAGCGGGCAAGCAGTGCGAAGCCGACCAGCAGCATCAGCAGGTTGGCGAGCAGGACCCATTCGTGGGCGAGGTGGACGGCCAGCCCGGCCAGGCCTTCGCCGTCGGGGAAGCCGGCAAAGCCGAGCTTGTACGAAGTGATCACCACGAGCCCGGTCAGCGCCACCTTCAGCGTGTGCGCGTGGAACAGGGCAACGCCGAGCAACGTGCTGGCGAACAGCAGGAATTCGACCGGAATGCCGGCCACGGTCAGGGTCTGGGTCACTGGAGTACGAGAGATGAGCGCCGACATGCAAGAGCCGCCGCCCACCGCCGGCGACGCACTGCCTGCCGGCCTAGTTGAGGGAGGCGGTCGCGCCGCAGCACTGCGCGAAGCGCTTGCCGCTGCAGCAGGGGCAGGGATCGTCGGGCTTGAGCCGGGGCGGCTTGCGCAAGGCCGCACGCGCCTCGGGTGCATCACCGCGCTGGTGCCAGAACTGGTGCAGCGCCAGCGCGCTGTCGGGGAGTTCCTCGATCAGGCCCTCCACCTGCTGCGCGGCCAGCGGCTGCTCGACGATCTCACGGTCGTCGGCATGCGCAAGGGTGACGATCGGGGTCAGCGACTCGGATGCCTCGTCATCGTCGAAGGCATCCTGCCAGTCGTCGGCATGCAGCCCGACCGCGCGCATGAAACCGATCGCCCAGGTGCTGCCGGGGACCAGTTCCTGGGCCCGGTCGCCCGGTGCGGCGGAGGACCCGGCCTTGTACTCGAACAGGATGGGCATCGTCGGCATGCCCGAGTGCAGCGTCCAGGCGATGGTCGCCCAGTGGCGGTCGAGCAGTTCCAGGATGCGTCGGCACTGGGTGGCCGAGCCGAAGCGCACCGGGCGCCGGCCGTCCTCGGTATCGCCCCAGATCAGCGAGAGCCATTCGCTCGCATCGACCGTCACCGGGCTGCACACCAGCCCGGTGATGAACCCGTCGAGTTCCTCGAGGTCCATCGAGTCCTCGGGCGTCGCGCTCGACAGCAGGAAGCGGTCGAGTTCGTCGAGTTCACTCTCGGTGAGCGGATCGACGCGGGGCTTGCGGGTGGCCATCGGCGCGGGCTGGGAGGACGCTACTTGATCAGCGTGACCGGGACGGTGGCGACCTGGAGCACCTGCGTGGCGACCGAACCGAGCACGAGACCACTGACGCCGCCCAGGCCACGGGTGCCCATGACGATGCCGTCGCAGCCGTTCTGCGTGGCGAAATCGGCGATCGACGGCCCGATCGGCCCGAGGAGGATATGCGGCACATAGGCGACCTTGGCCGCGTCGAGCAATCGGCGCGCGGATGCAAGGCACTTGTCCCCTTCCTCGCGCTGGTAGGTCTCGATCGCGTCGTTGCCGACGAAGCCACGGATCACGCCAGCGGTGATCGCCGGCTGTACCGTCACGACGTGCAGTTCAGCCGGTTTGCTCATGCCGGTCACGACGTCGATCACCCAGCGCACGGCGCGGTCCGAACAATCGGACCCGTCCACTGCCAACAGTACCTTCTTCATCTGGATCTCCTGTTGCCGGGCGGGGCCTGACGCCCCCGCTTTGCGGCGCAAAAACGATGCTGACGCGGCTGGGTGTCGCCTGCGACCGGTGCCGCAGGCCGCCGCAACCGGTGAAGATCAGCGCACCAGCACGACGGGTACCTTCGACGACTCGATCACATGCTTCGCGACCGAACCCATGAGGACGGTGTTGACCCAGCCGAGACCCTTCGTGCCGAGCATCACCAGTTCGAATCCGCCAGCATCGGCGAACTCACAGATTCTAACGCCCGCCGGCCCCATCGCGATATGGGTCTGGTACGGAATGCCGGCCGCATCCAGCCGCTTGCGGGCCGATGCCATCGCCGCTTCGCCGTAGGACTGCAGGTGCATGGCCTGCGCCTCGATGCTCATGAACGGCTGCACCTGGATCACGGTCACCTCGAACGGCGCACCCGCGCGTGCGAGCGCGACCAGGCGATCGCACGCGCGATCCGACACCTCTGAACCATCCACAGCCAGCAGCACCTTGATCGACATGGGGAGATCTCCTCCATCGTGCGGCGATCCGGTGGCCCCCCTGGCGCCACCTTGCCCGCCGCGGTTGCGATGGAGCAATCTAATCCTGCTGACGCTTACGGGATATTGACGACGATCAAAGTCTGTGCGGATACGAGGTGGCGAGGTCAGCCGTGTGTCGGCATCACCGTCGAGCGCCCGGCGGGTGCCACGATCGCCGACGACGGCCAGCGCTCGGTAACGACCTTGGTGCGGGTGTAGAAGTACACGCCTTCCATGCCATGAACATGCAGGTCTCCGAACAGCGAAGCCTTCCAGCCGCCGAACGAGAAGAAGGCCATCGGCACCGGGATCGGCACGTTCACGCCGACCATGCCCACCTCGATCTCGTTCTGGAACTTGCGTGCCGCGCCACCCGAGGCGGTGAAGATCGCAGTGCCATTGCCGAACTCGTTGCGGTTGACCAGCGCGATCGCCTCGTCCAGCGTGTTCACGCGCACCACTGACAGCACCGGCCCGAAGATCTCATCGCGGTAGATCGACATCTCGGGGCTCACGTGGTCGAACAGCGTCGGCCCGAGGAAGTAGCCCTGCTCATGCCCCTCGACCGAGAGCGTGCGGCCGTCGAGCACCAGCGCAGCGCCCTCCGCCTCGCCGCTGTCGACATAGCCCTTCACCCTGTCGCGATGCACCTTCGACACCAGCGGCCCCATGTCGGCCCCCGCCACGTCGCCCGGCGCGACCTTGTAGCCAGCGCCGATCTTCGCGATCTTCGCTACCAGTTCGTCGCCGATGTCACCCACCGCGACGACCGCAGAGATCGCCATGCAGCGCTCGCCCGCCGAACCGTAGCCTGCTCCCGCGATCGCATCGGCGGCGAAGTCGAGGTCGGCGTCCGGCATCACCACCGCATGGTTCTTCGCCCCGCCGAGCGCCTGCACCCGCTTGCCGCCGCGTGCCGCCGTCTCGTACACGTACTTCGCGATCGGCGTGGAGCCGACGAAGGAAACGGCGCGCACCGCCGGATGGCCGAGCAGCGCGTCCACGGCGACCTTGTCGCCGTGCACCACGTTGAACACGCCGTCGGGCAGGCCGGCTTCCTTCAGCAGTTCGGCCAGCAGCAGGCTGGCGGAGGGATCCTTCTCGGAGGGCTTGAGCACGAAGGTGTTACCACAGGCGATGGCCACCGGGAACATCCAGCACGGCACCATCACCGGGAAGTTGAACGGCGTGATGCCGACGCAGACGCCGATCGCCTGCAGCCGGGAATGGCAGTCGATGCCGCGGCCGACGTCCTCGGCATGCTCGCCCTTCTGCAGGTGCGGCACGCCGCTGGCGAACTCCACCACCTCCAGGCCACGCTGCACCTCGCCCTGGGCATCAGGCAGGGTCTTGCCATGCTCCTCGGTGATCAGTTGCGCGAGCCGGTCGCGGTGCAGTTCGATCAGTTCCTTGAACTTCGCCATCACGCGCGAGCGGCGCAGCGGCGGCGTCGTGCTCCAGTCGGAGAAGGCGGCGCTGGCAGCGCGCACCGCGGCGTCGACGTCGGACGCATCGCCGAGTGCCACCCGGCGGATGACCTGCCCGGTGGCGGGATTGGTGACCTCGCCGGTCCGGGCGCTGCGGGCGGCGTGGCGGGCGCCGTTGATCCAGAAGGGGACGAGTTCGTTCATCGGCGGGGCTCGCTCGGTGCATGGAGGGGGCCCACGCCGCGGGCACGGGCCGAGGGCAGCGA
>CANHBC010000099.1 GCA_947458835.1 Betaproteobacteria bacterium
CCGCGTGAAGCCTGGACAGCGCGTGGCGGCCACGCTGGAATGGGGCGGCTATGCACAGCAGGTGGTGGTGGCCGAGTACACGGTGTATCCGATGCCCGCGGGCATCGATCCGCGCGTCGCGATGCACCTGCCACTGTCCTACGGCACGGCCTACGGAGGGCTGATGTGGGCTGCCCGGCTTGCCGCCGGCGAGACGCTGCTGGTCACTGGTGCGGCCGGCGGCGTCGGTATCGCAGCGGTACAGGTGGGCAAGGCGCTCGGTGCGCGGGTGATCGCGGTCGCCTCCACCGAGCAGAAACGTGCGTTCGCGCTCGCGCAGGGTGCCGATATCGCGCTGCCCACAGACGGCTTCCGCGATGAAGTGAAGAAGCTGACCGACGGGCGGGGCGTCGATGTGGTGTTCGACCCGGTCGGTGGGCCGGTATTCGACGCCTGCCTGCGCGCCTGTGCGCAGTACGGCCGCATGGTCATCATCGGCTTCGCGCAAGGGCAGATCCAGCAGGTACCTGCCAACCTGCTGCTGGTGAAGAACATCGCGCTGCACGGCTTCTACTTCGGCGCGCATGCAGGCTGGGGCCTGGTCGACGAGCGTGCCGAGCGGGCTCCCACGGTGCAGGCGATGATGGACGAACTGTTCGCCTGGACCGCGCAGGGGCGGTTGAAGCCGCAGGTCTCGCACTGCCTGCCGATGGCTCGCTACCGCGAGGCAATGGCCGCGTTGCAGTCGCGCGAAAGCCTCGGCAAGGTGGTGCTCGAGATCGAGCGGTGACGGCGGGGGCGCGGACGCTGGTACCGCTCCCCCCGCCTGCGCGAACCCGCTACTGGTCTGCTTTCGCGCCCGAAGCCTGCACGATCTTGCGCATCCGCTCGGTCTCGCTGCGCACGAACTTCGTGAACTCGTCGGGCGAGGACGGCGCCGGATCGAGCCCGGAATCGACCAGCCGTGCACGCAACGCCGGGACTTGCAGCGACTTGTTGATCTCGGCGTTGAGCCGGTTGACGATATAGCGCGGCGTCTTCGCCGGCGCATGCGCGCCGTACCAGGTGTCGAACTGGTATCCAGGGACGCCCGCCTCGGACAGGGTCGGCAGGTCGGGCAGCTGCGGCCAGCGCTTGACCCCGGTGGTCGCCAGCGGAACCAGGCGTGCGCTCTTGATGAAGCCGAGGGTTCCGGGCGCGGCCGAGATCATGAACTGGGTCGAACCGGAGACCAGGTCGGCCAGTGCAGGCCCGGTGCCTTTGTACGGCACGTGGACCATGTCGGTGCCGGTGAGCTGCTTGAAGTACTCGGCCGCCAGGTGCGAGGTGCCGCCGGCGCCGGTGCTGGCATAGTTGAAGGCACCCTTCTTCGCGCGCAGCAGCACGAGCAGGTCCTTCACGGTCTTCACGTTCATCGACGGATGCACGACCACGACGTTCGTGGTCTCGGCGATCAGCGCGACGTGGGCGAAATCCCGCACGCTGTAGGGCAGCTTGCTGTAGAGGCTTTCGTTGATCGCGATCGCGTTGTGCGTGACCAGGATCGTGTGGCCGTCGGGTACGGCCTGCGCGGCGATCGCCGTGCCCAGTGTGCTGCCCGCGCCCGGGCGGTTGTCCACCAGCCCCTGCTGGCCGAACGAATCCTGGAACATCTGGGCGACGAAGCGCGCGGCGATGTCGTTGCCGCCGCCGGGGGCGAACGGCACGACGATCCGGATCGGACGCGTGGGATAGGGGGCGTCCGCAGCCCACGTGCTGCCGGCAGCGACGCACAGCGTGGCCGCGGCGAGTGCTGCGGTACCGGCTGAGGCCTTCAGGCCGGTGGTCTTGCTCGAGGTCATGGAAAGCCTCCTGGATCGCGGGGGCCGAAGAATACCCCGCCATGCGGTGACTGGGCGAGCGACAGTCAACCGTCCGTCAGCAGCAGTTCGCCCGTTTCGGTGAACAGACGTTCCACCCGCTGGTCGTGGGGCTCGATCGGCACCGCCGGCACGACCTGCACCGAGAAGGCGGCGGCCACCCGCAGGCAGTCGGGTCGCAGGCGCGGCAGCAGGCGGTCGTAGAACCCGGCGCCGTAGCCCAGCCGCCCGCCGCGGCGGTCGAATGCCACGCCCGGCAGCAGGATGAGGTCGACCTCGAGCGGGTCGACCTCGGGACAGACCGACGCGTCGGGTTCGCGAATGCCCCATCGACCCGGCCGCGTGTCCCGGTGGATGTCACCGACCTGGTGCAGCACGAGGTGGCGGCGCTCGCGCGACTCGACGTCGACCACGCGTGGCAGCAGCAGGCGCCGACCCTGTGCGAGCACCGCGGCGAGGAAGGGCAGGGTGTCCAGTTCGGTGTCGAAGCCCGCATAGGCGGCGACCGTGCGTGTGGTCACCAAGGGCGGCATTCCCAGCAAGTGACGGGCAATGGCGCCACTGGCTGCAGCCCGTTCCTCGGGCAGCATCGCCCCGCGCGAAGCGAGCACGCTCGCTCGAAGGGCCGCCTTGTTTTCGCGCTTTGGGCCTGCGTCGGGAGGTATCGTCATCGTGTGCATGCGCTCGCGCTACCGGACCGACATCCTGCCACGATGTTCAGGATCATGAAGCGGGGGGCTGCGTTGCCCTTGTCGGCCCGGAAGGCGATGTGCAGAATCCGAGGATGAGTGAAGCATCGGCCTGGAGCATCAACGCAGATGAGTCTCGCGCTGCGACCGGCAGCGCCCAGACACGCAACCATCGCACCTGTCCCCTTGATGTCGGAGCGTTGGCGCCCTGGTTCCGTGCGCCGACGCGTACGCGCAACAACTACGTGTTCGACTCAGTGGCTGGCAGGCACGTGCTGCTGTGTTTTCCAGGCCGCTGGGACGCCACGGCGGCGGGTCTGGTGGAGGCGCTGCTGACCGTTCCGGATCCGTTCGACGATGAGCGGCTCTGCTTCTTCGGCGTGCAGGCGGGAGTTCCAGCTGGCGCCGCCTGCGAGCCGCCGCTGCGCGAGGACCGGGTGCCCGGCATCCGGTTCTTCCAGGATCCGGACGGCATCCTGTGCAGGCTGTACGGTGCGTGGCGGGCTGACGGTCCTCTCCCAAGGGTCGCCTTCCTGCTCGATCCGGCGTTGCGGGTAAAGTCGGTTTTCAACCTCGAGGCACCCGATGCAGCTGCGATCGCCGCGGTGCATCGTGCGCTCGACGCCGTGCCGCGACCGGGACCGCGCCTGCCGGTCCAGCCACATGCGCCTGTACTGGTCGTGCCGGACATCTTCGAGCCAGCGCTGTGCCGCCGCCTCGTCGCCTTCTACGACGCTGCGGGCGGTACCGACTCGGGCTTCATGCGCGAGGTGGATGGGCTCACGGTGGGCGTCGTCGACCATCAGTTCAAGCGCCGGCGCGACTGTCTGATCGAGAACGAGGATCTGCGCCAGACGACGATGCACCGTATCCACGATCGCCTGGCGCCGCAGATCGAGCGGGCGTTCCAGTTCCGCCCGACGCGAATGGAGCGCCACGTCGTCTCCTGCTACGAGGCGTCCGACCGGGGGATGTTCCGGGCACATCGTGACAACACGACGCGCGGCACCGCCCATCGTCGATTCGCGCTGTCGCTGTTCCTCAACGACGACTATGAAGGCGGACAGCTCGTCTTCCCCGAGTATGGCAGTGCGCTCTACTCGGCGCCTGCCGGCGGCGGAGTGGTGTTTTCTTGCTCGATTCTGCACGAGGCGCTGCCAGTCACCGCCGGACGGCGCTACATGTACCTCCCGTTCCTGTACGACGAGGCGGCGCGCAGGGTGCGAGAGGCGAATGCAGCCTTCCTTGTTCCCAGCGCGACCGGCGCCGGCGGTCAGTAGCGCGCGAGTGCCGGGTCGACGTCTTCGGCCCAGGCGTCGATGCCGCCGCTCAGGTTGTAGAGGTGGCCGAAACCCTGGTTCTCAAGGAACTGCGCGACCTGGTAGCTGCGCATGCCGTGGTGGCACATCAGCACGTGCGGCCGTTCCGCATCCAGTTCTGTCAGGCGCGACGGAATGGTCTGCATCGGCATGTGCCGAGTGCCCTCGACCCTGGCCAGGGCGTGTTCCCAGGCTTCGCGCACGTCGATGACCACGGGCGATTCGCGGCCGGAATCTTCCAGCCAGGACTTCAGTTCGGCGGGGGTGATTGGCTCGATCAAAACACGAACCTCGAAGGTTGCGGTGCGTTGCGTAGCGGATCGACCACGGTCTCGAACAGCGTGACCGCGGCGAACGTGCTGTCGCCTTCGCGCACGATGAGGCGTGCGGACATGACCGGGCGTTCGCCGACGATCGCGAACAGCCGCCCACCCGGGCGCAACTGTTTCTGGAAGCTGTCGGGCAGCACCGGCAGGGAGCCGCAGAGCACGATCACGTCGTAGGCATGACTGGTGTCCCAGCCGCACGAACCGTCGCCGGTCTCGACCTTCACGTTGTCGATGCCCAGCGCCGACAGCCGGGCGCGCGCGCCGGCGGCGAGGTCTTCGTGGATCTCGACGCTGGTAACGGTCGCGCCGCGGCGGGCGAGCAGGGCGGTCAGGTAGCCGGTGCCGGTGCCGATCTCGAGGATGCGATCGGTCGGGGCGATCATGACTTCCTGGAGGATGCGCGCCTGCAGCTTCGGCGCGAGCATCACCTCGCCGTGACCGATCGGCAGCTCGAGGTCGGCGAAGGCCAGCGCACGGCGATCCTCGGGCACGAAGGCCTCCCTCGGCACCGTGGAGAGCAGCTCCAGCACCGCGGGATCGAGCACATCCCAGGTGCGGATCTGCTGTTCGACCATGTTGAAGCGGGCCTGCTCGAAGTCCATCCGGATCGGGGGCGGGAAAGGAGGGATCCGGATCTTAACATGCGCCCCCGGCTACCCCGGGCTGTGCGGGGGCGCCGGATTTGCAATCGAGGGCCCGTTCAAGTAGCGTTCAGGCACACGTTGGGGGTCCGGCCCGCTGGTGCGTGCACGCGCCGAAGGCGCCGGTGAGAGATACCCTTCGAACCTGATGCGGGTCATGCCGCCGTAGGGAAGCGTTGCGTTGCCATATCGACCGTCCCCCCACCGGGGCAGACGACTCGTTCCCCGGCTCATGCAGTGGCTCCCGACGATACGAATCCATACGGGAGTGAGCGATGAACGATCCGAAATTCGTCAACGAGCTGGCGCAGGTCGACCAGGCGGCGACGCAACCCTTCCCGCGTTCGCGCAAGGTCTACATCGAAGGCTCGCGGCCCGACATCCGGGTGCCGATGCGCGAGATCTCGCAGTCGGACACCCCGGCCGGCATGGGCGCGGAGACCAACCCGCCGCTGTTCGTGTACGACACGTCCGGGCCGTACACCGATCCCACCGTGATGATCGACATCCGCACCGGCCTGAAGCCGCTGCGCGAGGCCTGGATCGACGAGCGCAACGACACCGAGCGCCTCGGCGGTCCGACCTCGGTGTACGGGCAGGTGCGCCTGGACGACCCGAAGCTCGCCGAGCTGCGCTTCAACCTGAAGCGGTTGCCGCGCCGTGCGAAGCCCGGCATGAACGTGTCGCAGATGCACTACGCGCGCCGCGGCATCATCACCCCCGAGATGGAATACATCGCCATCCGCGAGACGCAGCGGCTCGAAGGTTGTTCCGAGATGCTGCGCCGGCAGCACCCGGGCGAGTCGTTCGGCGCAAGCCTGCCGAAGCAGATCACCCCCGAGTTCGTGCGCGATGAAGTGGCGCGCGGGCGCGCGATCATCCCGGCCAACGTCAACCACCCGGAGATCGAGCCGATGATCATCGGCCGCAATTTCCTGGTGAAGATCAACGCCAACATCGGCAACTCGGCGGTCACCTCCGGCATCCAGGAGGAAGTCGAGAAGATGACCTGGTCGATCCGCTGGGGTGCAGACACCGTGATGGACCTGTCCACCGGCAAGAACATCCACGAGACGCGCGAGTGGATCATCCGCAACTCGCCGGTGCCGATCGGCACCGTGCCGATCTACCAGGCGCTCGAGAAGGTGGACGGCAAGGCCGAGGAACTTACCTGGGAGATCTACCGCGACACGCTGATCGAACAGGCCGAGCAGGGCGTCGACTACTTCACCATCCACGCCGGTGTGCTGCTGCGCTACATCCCCTGGACGGCCAAGCGGATGACCGGCATCGTGTCGCGCGGCGGTTCGATCATGGCCAAGTGGTGTCTCGCGCACCACCAGGAGAACTTCCTGTACACGCACTTCGAAGAGATCTGCGAGATCATGAAGGCGTACGACGTATCGTTCTCGCTCGGCGACGGCCTGCGCCCCGGCTCGAACTACGACGCCAACGACGAGGCCCAGCTGGGCGAGCTGAAGACGCTCGGCGAGCTGACCGACATCGCCTGGAAGCATGACGTGCAGACCATGATCGAGGGCCCCGGCCACGTGCCGATGCACCTGATCAAGGAGAACATGGACCTCCAGCTGAAGTACTGCAAGGAGGCGCCGTTCTACACCCTCGGGCCGCTGACCACCGACATCGCACCGGGCTACGACCACATCACGAGCGCGATCGGCGCGGCGATGATCGGCTGGTACGGCACCGCGATGCTCTGCTACGTGACGCCGAAGGAGCACCTCGGCCTGCCGGACAAGAAGGACGTCAAGGACGGCATCATTGCCTACAAGATCGCCGCCCATGCGGCCGACCTGGCGAAGGGCCATCCGGGTGCGCAGGTGCGCGACAACGCCTTGTCGAAGGCGCGCTTCGAGTTCCGCTGGGAAGACCAGTTCAACCTCGGCCTCGATCCCGATACGGCCAAGGACTTCCACGACGAGACCCTGCCGCAGGAAGGCGCCAAGCTCGCCCACTTCTGCTCGATGTGCGGCCCGCACTTCTGTTCGATGAAGATCACGCAGGACGTACGTGAGTACGCCGCCACCGTCGGCGTCACCGAGGCCGAGGCGCTCGAGAAGGGCATGCAGGCCAAGTCCGAGGAGTTCAAGGAGAAGGGCGCGGAGATCTACCACCGCACCTGAAAAACCCGGGTCAGACACGCATTTCCGGGCAGTTCATCCGGAAATGCGTGTCTGACCCGGGTTCTGACCTGCGCGTAGTGGAGCCTGACGCGGGTTGATGCCCGCGCCCGGGTCAGCGACCCTCCCAGCCTCCGCCGAGTGCTCGATAGGCCTGCACCAGGGCAAGCTGGCGGTTGAGCTTCGAGTTGACCAGATCGGTCTCGGCGGCCAGCAGTTGCCGTTGTGCATCGAGTACCTCGAGGTAGCTGACCACGCCGGCCGCGAAGCGCCGGTCAGCCAGGCGCAGCGCTTCGCGCGTGGCTGCCGCCCGCCTGGCCTGCTGTTCGAATTCCGCGCCGCTACGGTCATAGGAGATCAGCGCATCTGCCACCTCGCGCAGTGCATTGAGCACGGCCGCGCGATAGGCGAGCACGGCCTGCTCGCTGCGCGCGACGGCCGCATCGCGGTTGGCCACCAGCGCTCCGCCCGCATAGAGCGCCTGCGAGATGTTCGGACCCAGCGAGGCCACGTCCTGCGTGCTCCCCCGCAACAGTTCGTCGAGCTGGCCGCTGATCGCGCCAAAGGCGCCGGTGATGGAGAGGCTGGGCAGGAACATCGCCTTCGCCTCGCCCACGCGTGCGTTCGCCGCCACCATCCGCTGCTCTGACTGGCGCAGATCCGGCCGACGCTCCAGCAGCGACGACGGCAGCCCGACCGGCAGGGCCGCGGGCAGTTGAAGCACCGCGGGCAGTGCAGGGCCCGGACCGGGCGGGAGTCCCTGAAGCAGCGCCAGCGCGTTCTCGACTGCCGCGACCTGGCGCTGGATCGACGGCAGCAGGGCCTCGGTGGAGGCGAGCTGACCTTCGGCCTGCCGCACTTCCGCCGCCGACACGATGCCTGCCCTGTTGCGTCTCTGCATGAGGCGCAGTGCATCGCGCTGCAGTCGCGCGCTGCGTTCGGTGGCATCGAGTATCTCTCGTGCGCCGCTCAGTTCGAAGTAGCGGCTGGCGGTCTCGGCCACCAGCGAAACACGTGCCCCCGCTGCCGCGGCGCGCTGTCCGGCGAGGTCCGCTCCGCTCGCCTCGACCCGGCGCTCGATGCGGCCCCAGAGATCGATCTCCCAGGACAGCAGGCCCGCCGCGAGGAAGCGCGAGGTGAGCATGTCGCCCGGATTGCGCGGCACCGCCGTCGTGCTCAGCCCCAGCGATGCGCGCGGCAGGCGCTCTGAACGGACCAGTGCGAGGGTTGCCTGCGCCTCGCGCACGCGCGCCGCCGCGGACTGCAGGTCGAGGTTGCCGGCGAGTACCTTCTCGACCAGCGCCTGCAGTTGCGCGTCGTTGAACACGTTGCGCCAGTCGGCCTCGCCCAGCGAATCGCCGGCCGCAGCGGGCCCGCGGAAGGCGCCGGGAACTTCGATCACGGGACGCGCGTAGTCGTCGCCGACGACCTTGCATCCCGATACAGCCAGCAACGTGGCGAGCGCGACTGCGCCTGGCGTACGCATCATTCCGAGGCCCCGTTTCCTGCGCCCGCGGGCAGCGCAGTCGCCGCGCCGCCTGCCCGGCGCTTGCGGCCGAAGCGCGCGACCAGCCGCTCGACGGCGACATACAGTACAGGCACGAAGAAGATCGCCAGCAGCGTCGCGGCGAGCATCCCGCTGAACACGGTGACGCCCATCGACACGCGCGACGCCGCACCCGCGCCGCTGGCGAGGATCAGCGGCACCACGCCCAGGATGAACGCGAATGAGGTCATGATGATCGGCCGCAGGCGCAGCTTGGACGCCTCGATCGCTGCGCTCACCGCATCCGCCCCCTGGTCGCGACGCATCTTCGCGAACTCGATGATCAGGATCGCATTCTTCGCCGCCAGCCCGATCAGCAGCACGATGCCGATCTGCGCGTAGATGTTGTTGGTGAGCCCGGTCAGGAACAGGCCGAGCATCGCACCGAAGATACCCAGCGGCACCGCGAACAGGACGGCGAACGGCACCGCCCAGCTTTCGTACAGTGCGGCGAGGAACAGGAACACGAACACGATCGCGAAGGCGAATACGACCGGAGCCTGCCCGGCCGAGGCCTTCTCCTGCAGGCTGATGCCGGACCACTCGAATCCATACCCTGTGGGGAGCGACTCGCGGGCCACCTGCTCGAGCGCCGCGATCGCCTGCCCCGAGCTGTAGCCCGGTGCTGCATCGCCACCGATGTCGGCGGTGCGGTAGAGGTTGTAGCGCTGCACTACCGTCGGCGCGCTGATCGGCACCGGCACGATCAGCGTCGACAGCGGCACCATCTCGTTCCTCTGGTTGCGCACGTACATCAGGCCGAGCGACTTGATGTCGGCACGGAACTCGGGCTCTGCCTGCAGCGACACCTTGAAGTTGCGTCCGAACCGCGAGAACTCGTTGACATTGACGCCGCCGAGGAAGGTCTGCAGCGCAGTCGAGATATCGTTGATCGGCACGCCGAGCTTCTTCGCCTTCTCGCGGTCGATCTCCAGGCGGATCGCCGGCGTGCGCGGATCGAACTTCGAATAGATGGTGCCGATCTCGGGCCGCTTTCGCGCGGCATCGGCGAACTCCTGCGCGACGCGCGCGAGGTCCTGCGGCGTGTTGCCGGCACGATCCTGCAGCTTGAACGAGAAGCCGCCGGTCGCGCCCATGCCTGGGATCGGCGGCGGGTTGAACGGCAGCACGGTCGCGTCGCGCAGCAGCTGCGCCCGCGTGTGGAAGTCGCGGATGATGCTGCGCAGGCCGAGTTCAGGCGTCGTGCGCTCTTCCCATGGCTTCAGCGCGATCACCACCAGCGCACTGTCGGACTGGACGCTGCTGGTGAGCAGGTTGTAGCCGTTGATGACCAGCGACCGCTCGGCACCCGGCGTCGCGTCGATCAGCTTCTGCACATCGGCGGTCACGGCCCGGGTACGGTTGAGCGACGCTGCAGGCGGCAGCTGCACCGCTGCCAGGAAGTACCCCTGGTCCTCCGCAGGCACGAAACCGCCTGGCACCTTCTGCATCAGCGCGACCGCGGTGCTGATGAGTATGCCGAGCACGAGCAGGACCAGCACGCTGCAGCGGATCGCCCTCGCGACACCCGCGCCGTAGCGCTCGGTGATCGCGTTGAACATCACGTTGAAACCGTTGAAGAAACGCCCTAGCAGCCCTGGCCTTGCGTGGTGGTCCTTCGGCCGGAGTAGCAGGGCGCACAGCGCCGGGGTCAGCGTCAGCGCGACCAGCGCCGACAGCAGCGTCGATATGGCGACGGTGATCGCGAACTGCTGGTACATGACGCCGGCAATGCCCCCGAGGAAGCCCACCGGCACGAACACCGCCGCGAGGATCAGCGCGATCGCGATCACCGGTCCGGCCACTTCCTCCATCGCCTTGATCGTCGCCTCGCGCGGCGACAGTCCGTGGGCATGCATCTGATGCTCGACCGCCTCGACCACCACGATCGCGTCATCGACGACGATGCCGATCGCCAGCACCATGCCGAACAGGGTGAGCGTGTTGATGGTGAAGCCGAGCAGCACGAACGCCGCGAACGTCGCCACCAGCGACACCGGCACCGCGATCATCGGGATCACGGTCGCACGCCAGCTCTGCAGGAAGAGGAACACGACGATCAGCACCAGCAGCAGTGCCTCGACGAACGTGTGCACCACTTCCTCGAGCGAGGCCTTCACGAAGATCGTGTTGTCGATCACGATCTCGTGCGCGAGGTCTGCCGGGTAGGCTGAGGCCAGCTCCTTCAGTCGTGCCTGGATCAGCGCCGAGGTCTCGATCGCGCTTGCGTCGGGCGTCAGGCTGATCGAGAACGCGGTGGCCGGCTTGCCGTTGTAGCGCGTGCTGAAGGTGTAATCCTTCGAGCCCAGCTCGACCCGTCCGATATCCTTCACCCGGATCACCGAGCCGTCGGGCTGCGCGCGGATGATGATGTTGGCGAACTCGTCGGCCTGCTCGAGCTGGCCGCGTACCTGCAGGCCGTACTGGAACTGCTGCGTCGGAGGCGACGGCTCGGCGCCGATCTGGCCGGCCGGTGCCTGCACGTTCTGCTCCTGCACGGCGCGGTAGACGTCTGCCGGCGTGATGCCCAGACGTGACATCCGATCTGGCCGCAGCCACAGGCGCATGCCGAATTCCGACCCGAATACCTGTACGGTACCGACGCCCTTGATCCGCTTGATCGCCTCGACGATGTTGATCGACAGGTAATTGTTCAGGAACAGTTCGTCGTGGCTGCCGTTGGGCGAGAACAGCGCCACGTACATCAGCACGTCGGGCGTGCTCTTGGTGGTGGCCAGGCCCGCCGCCAGCACTTCGGACGGCAACTGTGCAGTGGCCTGCGATACCCGGTTCTGCACCTGCACGGCCGCGATGTCGGCATTGCGGTCCAGGCCGAAGGTCACGTCGAGCGCATAGGCGCCGTTTCCGGCCGAGCTCGAGGACATGTACAGCATGCCCTCGACGCCGTTGACCTGCTTCTCGATCGCCTGCGCCACCGCGCGCTCGACCACTTCGGCATTGGCCCCGGGGTAGGCCGCGCTCACCCGGATCGTCGGCAGCGTGATCTGCGGGAACTGCGCGATCGGCAGGCTCAGGCCGGCGACCACGCCGGCGATGGTCATCACCAGCGCGATCACGATCGCGAGGACCGGGCGGTCGATGAATACGCGGACCATGGCGGCGCTACTTCTTCGCGGCGGCGGCTGCCGCACCCGATGCCTCGGTGGCTGCCGCGCCTGGTCTGGCAGCGAGCGGCATCGGCTTCACGATGCTGCCCGGGCGCGCCTTCTGCAGCCCTTCGACGATCACGGTCTCGCCCGGCTTCAGCCCGCCGCGGATCAGCCATTGATCGCCGATGCGGTCGCCAGTGACCACCGGCCGCTGCTCGACCTTGCCGTCGGCAAGCACCACGCTGACGAACTGCCGGCCGAGCAGCTCCGACACTGCCTTCTGCGGAATGACGATCGCGTCCCTGGCCACCTCGTAGACGACGCGTATCCGGCCGGTCATGCCCGGGCGCAGGAGGTCGGCCGGGTTCGCAAACACGGCGCGCAGCGTGAGCGTGCCGGTCGTGGGGTTCACCTCGCGGTCGGCGAAGTCGAAGCGGCCGGGCTGCTCGTACTTCGAGCCGTCGGACAGGATGAGCTCGACCGGCGACTGCCTGCGCAGGCGCTCGTCCGGCTGGTTCGCCGTCATCTGGCGCGAGAACGCCAGGTACTCCGACTCGGGCACGCTCGCATAGACCAGTACCGGATCGAGCGTCGATACGACTGCAAGCACCGTCTGGCCGGCGCTTGCGAGGCCGCCGACCTCGACCTTCTGCAGGCCGATCTGTCCGGTCACCGGCGCCTTCACCTCCGCATAGCTACGATCGATGCGTGCGCGGTTGACGCCTTCCCTGCGTGAGTCGACGACCGATGCCGCCTGCTTGACCGCCGATACCGCCTGGTCGTAGGTCTGCCGCGGTATTGCGTCGTCCACCAGCAGCGGCTCATAGCGCGCGACGTCCTGTTTCGCCCGATCGAGCTGCGCCTCCGCTTCGACCAGCCTCGCCTGGGCATCGGCCACCGCGGAATCGAGCGAACGCGCGTCGATGACGAACAACGTCTGGCCCTCGCGAACGATCTGCCCCGGCTTGAACAGCTGCTTTTCGATGATGCCGCTCACGCGCGGGCGCAGTTCCACCTCGCGATAGGCGCGGATGTCGGCGACCATGTCGACGGTGAGCGGCGTGTCGCGGCCGCTGATCTGCATCACGCCGACCTCAGGCACCGGCGGCGCTGGCGGTGCGGCGGGCTTGTCGCATGCCGCGACGGCGAGCAGCAATCCGCACAGTGCGACGCGTCTGGCGACTGCAGGAAGCCTCGCCCGGACGGGGCGGCCTTCAGTGCGTCGTCGACCGGGCCCGCGTGCAATGAGTCCATCCATGGCGACCGGGACTGCAATCAGCGGGGCAAGGAAACGCATCGGCAATCTCGTCGGGCAGGTGAAGACAGGGGCGCAGAGCCAGGTTGAACCGGCAGGCACAGCGAGCGCTGCGCCCGGCTGGAGCAGGACTCATGCCAGCAGGCGAACATCGGGGACCCGCCATCAGGCTGTCGCCATGTCCGGCGTCGCGGACGCTCGTGCTTCTCGCGCCGCCCACGAATATCCGGGCCGAGTCTATCAACTCGTCCATTGCAGCGCGACGGATTTCCACGGCGCGCCCTTCACCACCGGCCAGCCAATCGTGGCTCGACCTGCGCGGTCCGGCAGGCATGCAGCCGGACCGCGTGCCGATCGGCCCGGTCAGCTGAACAGCGAAACCAGGTCGTCGGAGGTCAGCGCCTTCCAGCCGGCATCCGCGCCGTCGAGCATCATCGCCGCCAGGTCGCCCTTCTTCTTCTGCATGTCCATGATCTTCTGCTCGACCGAGTTGGCGGCGATCAGCTTGTAGACGAAGATCGGCTTGTCCTGCCCGATGCGATGCGCCCGGTCGGTGGCCTGGTTCTCGGCCGCCGGGTTCCACCACGGGTCGTAGTGGATGACGGTATCGGCTGCGGTCAGGTTCAGGCCGACGCCGCCCGCCTTCAGCGACAGCAGGAAGATCGGCACCTTGCCGCCCTGGAACTTCTCGACCTCTGCCTGGCGGTCGACGGTCTCGCCGGTGAGCTTGGCCCACTTGTAGTTGCGCGCGGCCAGTTCGACCTCGATCAGCTCGAGCATGCTGGTGAACTGCGAGAACACCAGCACGTGCCGGCGCTCGTTCATCAGTTCCTCGATCATCTCCATCAGCGTGGCGAGCTTGGCCGACTGCTCGATGCCGACGTCCTCCTTCGCCAGCGCCGAGCCGCCGCCCTTGGCTGAGACCAGCCGCGGATCACAGCAGACCTGGCGCAGCTTGAGCAGCGCGTCCAGCACGACGATACGGCTCTTGGCCATGCCGACCTTGCCGATCTCGTCCCGTACCCGCTTGTCCATCGCGGCGCGCACCGTCTCGTACAGGTCGCGCTGCACGGGCTGGAACTCGACCTCGCGCACCACCTCGGTCTTGGGCGGCAGTTCGGACGCCACCTGGTCCTTCGTCCGGCGCAGCAGGAACGGCCTGACCCGGCTCACCAGCAGCGCCGCGCGCTCGCCGTCGCCGTGCGTCTCGATCGGCGTGCGGTAGGCGACCTTGAACTTCGCCTCGTCGCCCAGGAACCCCGGCATCAGGAAGCGGAACAGCGACCACAGTTCGCCGAGGTTGTTCTCCAGCGGAGTACCCGACAGACAGACCCGGTGGCTCGACTCCAGCGCGCAGGCCGAGATCGCCGCCTTGGTCTTCGCGTTCTTGATGTTCTGCGCCTCGTCGAGCACGACCATGTGCCAGTGCTGCTTCTGCAGCACTTCCTCGTCGCGCGGCAGCAGCGCGTAGCTGGTGATCACCAGGTCGGACGACTTGATCTTGTCGAAGTCCTCCGCGCGATCCTTGCCGTGCAGCACCAGCACCTTCATCGACGGCGCGAACTTCTTCATCTCCGCCGCCCAGTTGTGGATCACGCTGGTCGGCGCGACCACCAGCGCAGGCTCGGTCAGGCGTCCGGCCTCCTTTTCGGTGAGCAGGTGCGCGATCGTCTGCAGCGTCTTGCCCAGGCCCATGTCGTCGGCCAGCACGCCGGCCAGGCCATACTCGCGCAGCGACTGAAGCCAGGCCACGCCGTCCTGCTGGTAGCCGCGCAGCGTCGCGTTCAGGCCCTTCGGTGGCTCGACCGTCTCGACGCCACGGAAGCCGGCCAGGCGCGAGGCGATCTCGCGCAGCCGCTCGCCGCCATGCCAGCGCAGCGCCAGTGCCGAGTCGAGCGCCGCCAGGCGACCGACGTCGTAGCGCGACAGCGTCTTGGGCGGCAGGTTGGAGTCGCCCGCACCGAACAGCCCCTGCAGCAGCGCGACGATCGCAGTCAGCCGTTCGCGCGGCAGCATCACGCGTCGGCCGTTGGGTAGTGGCAGCAGGATCGGCTTGGTCGCATCCGAGTCATCGACCGGCTCGAAGAAGTTCGGTCCGTGCTCGCGCAGCGCCTTGAGCAGCAGGTCGACCAGCGAGAAGCGCTCGCCGGCCACCTCGATGCCGAGGTCGAGCCCGAACCAGTCCTGGCCCGGGCGGCCTTCCTCGATCTCGCCGTACCACTCGTCGACCTCGACCAGGTCGTACGCGAAGCCGGACTCCATCACGATCTGCCAGCCTTCCTCGCGCCAGCGCGGAAGGTGGCTCTTCATCACTTCGATCCAGTCGGCGTCGCGCGGCAGCGCGAAGCTCTTGCGCAGCTTCGAGGGCAGGATCGGACCGTAGGCCTTTTCAGCCGAGATGAAGCCGGCCTGGCGCATCTGGGCGGCGGTCGCCTTCTC
>CANHBC010000100.1 GCA_947458835.1 Betaproteobacteria bacterium
CAACGCATGCACGCGGGCGATGGAAAGGCTGGATCATCAATGACTCCTCCGTTGGAAGCGCCGCCCGGCGTCTGCCGGCCGGGCTGGCGCAGGTGCAGGTGCAGGCAGGACCGCCCGCGGGGCGGCCCTGCGCGGGTCAGCCGGCGAAGCGCGCCAGCACGTCTTCGTCGAACGCCAGGCCCAGCCCCGGCGCTGTGGGCACCGACAGCACGCCATCGTGCATGCGCGGCACGCTCTGGAAAAGCGGGCACGACCAGGGCATGTACTCGACGGTGAGGCCGTTGGGGATCGCCGACACGAGATGCACGTGGACTTCGGGCAGCAGATGGCTCACCACCGGCAGGTTGAACGCCTGCGCCATGCCAGCGATCTTCAGCCAGGTCGTGATGCCCCCGGCACGCAGCACGTCGATCATCACGATGTCGACCGAACGCGCCTCGAGCATATGCCTGAACGGCACCGACCCGTAGACGTATTCGCCCGCGGCCAGCGGCGTTTGCAACGCCCGCGCGACCTCGGCCATGCCCGGGGCGTCGTCGTGCGCCACCACGTCCTCCAGCCAGAACAGATCGTACGGCTCCACCCGTCGGCCGATCGAGATTGCCTGCCGGACATCCCAGCGCTGGTTGATGTCGCACATCAGGTCGATATCCGGGCCGATCGCCTCCCGGATGCGGCGGATGCGCGCTTCCTCCAGCGCCGGCGTGGTGGCACCCGGCAGCGCAAGCTGGGTCTTCATCTGTCGCCAGCCCTGCTCGACCAGGCGACGCGCACCGTCCACGCACTGGTCCAGCGTGAAGTGACGCATCAGTGCACCGCTGGCGTAGGTATCGACCGTCGTACGGTGGCCGCCGGCAAGCGTGGCCACCGGCACGCCGAACGCCTTGCCCTTGATGTCCCACAGCGCGATGTCGATCGCCGCAAGCGCCAGGGTAAACAGGCCGCCCGGGCCGGCCGATGCGCCGGCGGCGGTACGCAGCTTGTCGCCGATGGCCTCGATGCGCAACGGATCGTCGCCGACCACCATGCCGGCGAGCAGGTCGACCGTGTGCCTGAGCGCCGGGGTGAGCGGACCGCCGAAATGGGTCAGGCCGACGCCGGACAGGCCGGGCTGGTCGGTGTGCAGCGAGAGGGTCACGAAGTTGCGCGTGCCGGCAACGGTGGGTCCTCCGGCAAGCGGTTCGTCGGCCGGCAGCTTGACGATGGTGGTGTGGAATCCGGTGATCTTCATCGTGGGTTTACCTGTGGGTTCGCGGGGATGACCGGCAACAGCAGCCAGGGTGAGTGGCCGGGGCCGGAGTGCAGAGTGACCGTGCCACCGAACACCTCGGGTGGCCGGTCGACCGGGTCGTCGTGCAGGAACGGACCACAGCCGCGCATCGGGTGTTTCATGTTCGACAACGTCGCCACCTCGCCTTCGTATTCGTAGTCGCGACCGCGGATCGACAGCGCGATACGGTAGCCGGCCGGCACGACGATGCAGGTCGGGATGATCTCGATGTCCAGTTCAACCACTTCGCCGGGAACCAGCGGCTGACGTTCGTCATGCGCATGGTACGGCCGCCACGGCAACGAGCGCACAGGGTCGAGCTTGCGGTGCGAAGCGCGCAGCCAGCCCTGCCCGACCGGCGTGTGCGGGTCGAGCGCCCCCTGGAACACCACCTCGGCGCCGCCGGGCGCGAACACCCGCAGCACCGCGAAGAGGTCGGCATCGGTGGTCGACGAAGACACGAAAAGCTTGAGCGCCACCGGACCGGTGATCTCGGTCTCGGTCTCCAGCGGCGGCGTGATGAAGGTCAGGCCATCGCCCATCGCCGCGTACTCCACCGACTCGACCGCGCCGGAGGGCTCGGTGTCCAGGGTGCGCGTGGACAGCACCAGGTGCAGCGGCGTCCAGCGCGTACGTGCCAGCGGCCATTCGTGCTCGTAGCGGCGCACGAACCGCTCGCCGGGGTGGCGCACGTTGAGCTGCACCCGCGGCTGTCTGTGCCAGCCATTGTCCTCGCCCTTCAGGAAGTGGTCGAAGAAGCGCTTCTGCAGTTCGACGCCGTCGTCGGTGTAGAACGGCGCCCAGTGCGAGCCGCCATGTACCTCCAGCCACTTCTCGGTCGAGCCGGCGTGCATGAAGCCCTCGAAGTTGCCGCGCGGATGCAGCCCCTGGCCGCCCCAGTTCGCGCACGACAGCAGCGGCACCAGCACCCTGGACAGGTCGGCCGACCGCTCGCGGTACCAGTCGTCGCACAGTGGCCGGCGCAGGTACTCACCCCAGAGGTCCTCGCGGTTGCGCTCCAGTTCGTCCTCGGGCAGCGTATCCGGGCCGCAGACCGCCTCGCCGGTCACGCGCGAACGCGCCCCACGCTCGCCGACCCCGTGCTGTACGGTCTTCACCTGCATGTCCTGCCAGTGCTTGCGGAAGGTGCAGGCAATGCCGCCGTGGCGCGCGCCGTCCCGGTAGCAGTCGGCCCAGCCCTCCCAGACGCAGATCGCCGCCAGGTGCGGCGGCTGCGTCGCGGCGACGCGCCACTGGTTGGCGGCGTAGTAGGAGATGCCGTTCAGGCCGACCTTGCCGCTGCACCAGGGCTGCCGGGCGATCCATTCGATGCAGTCGTGAAAATCCGTCTGCTCGCGTGCGTTGTTGTGCGCGAGGTAGCCCGGCGAGCGGCCGGCGCCACGCGAGTCGAAGCGAACCACCGCATAGCCGTCGGGTACCCATTTCTCCGGATCGACCACTTCCCAGTTCTGGTAGCGGTTGCTGGTGCCGCTCACCGCGTCCGGGTTCTCGCGCGACAGGATCTCCCATGCAGTGCGGTAGCCGTCCTGGAACGCGAGGCCCTTGCCGTAGGGGCCGTAGCTGGCCAGGGCTGGCCAGCGACCGTCCGCGACCGGTCGGAAGACGTCCGCACGCAGCACGACACCGTCGTCCATCACCACCGGCACGTCCCAGTCCACGCGCATGCCGTCACGGATCTCGCTGTGCTGCTCGCTGCCCATCGCCTGCCTCCCGGTAACCTCCGCGGGGTCCGCGCCCGACCGGCGCCTGCCGGCGCCCGCCAGTCAGTCGATGCGTGCCCCGGACTGCTTCACCACCGCCGCATACTTCTGGAACTCTTCCTTCAGCCAGCGTCCGAAAGCCTCGGACGTTCCGCCTGCCGGATCATGGCCCTGCGCCTCGAGCTGTGCGCGCAACTCGGGCGACTGTACGACAGCCGCGAGCACGCCGTTGAGGCGCTCGACGATCGCACGCGGGGTGCGCGCCGGCGCCAGCAACCCGAACCAGGTGGTCGACGCGTAGCCCGGGACGCCCGATTCGGCGATCGTGGGTACGTCGGGCAGTTGTGGCGAGCGCGCTGCGCTGGAGATGCCGAGCACCCGCACTCGGCCGGACTTGATGAAGGAGGCCACCGGTGCAATCGAATTGAACATCATCGGCACCTGCCCGGCGAGCACGTCGGCGACCGCCTGCGGCGCGCCCTTGTACGGCACGTGGGACAGGTTCACCCCCGCCATCGACTTGAACAGCTCCATCGCCAGGTGGTTCGCCGCGCCATTGCCCGCCGATGCGTAGTCGAGGCGCCCCGGCTGTGCGCGTGCAAGCGCGAGCAGTTCCGACACGCTTTTAGCCGGCAGCGACGGGTGGGCGATCAGCAGGAACGGACCGCTCGAGATCAGGCCGATCGGGACGAAATCGCGCAGCGGATCGTAGGCCGCCTTCTTCTGCAGGTGCGGCAGTATCGCCAGTGGACCAGGGCTGCTCAGGAAAAGCGTGTAGCCGTCCGGGATCGCCTTGGCCGCCACCTCGGCGCCGATCAGGCCCCCGGCGCCGCCGCGATTGTCCACCACCATCGGCTGGCCGAGCCGCGCGGCCATCGGTGCAACCACCAGACGCGCGACGACGTCGGGCGTTCCCCCGGCGGGCACCGGCACGATCACCCGTATCGGGCGCTCCGGCCAGGCCGCCTGCGGCTGCGCGGACACGCTGCCCGCACAGGCGATCAACACCAGGCTGGCCAGCCTGGCGGCAAGCCTGTCCCCGCACCGGACCGTGTACCCGCCCCGGACCCCGGCGCTCCTGCAGCCGTCACCGGCTGCCCGTTCGATTTCGACCATCGTGCTCCCCCCGCCCTGCCCTGCGCCCGTTGTGGAACTCCGGACGCTGGCATCATGCTAACCGATCGGGGCCGCGGTACGCTGCGCCCGCGACGATGGCCCTGCGCCGTGCAACGCCACCCCCGCCGAATCCTTCCAGCCTCCGGAGCCCGTACCGATGACCCTGACCCACCCAGCCGCCGACCTGCCCGCCAGCGAGACTCCCGGCACCGAACTCGCCGGAAAGGTGGCTCTGGTCACCGGTGGCGCCCGGAACATCGGCGCCTGCATCTCGCTCGCACTGGCCGCCGGCGGGGCCACGGTGGCGATCAACACGCGCGCCTCGCGCGGCGAGGCCGAGGCACTGGCCTCGCGCATCGACGCCGGCGGCGGGCGCGCCGGTGCGTGGCTCGCCGACATCGCCGAGCGCGACGCGGTACGTGCGATGGTCGACGGCGTGCTCGAGCGCTTCGGACGCATCGACATCCTGGTGCTCAATGCATCGGTGCGCAACGAATGCGGCTTCCTCGACCTGGCCTACGATGACTGGCGACGGGTGATGGCCACCACGCTCGACGGCGCGTTCCACTGCAGTCAGGCCTGCCTGCCGTCGATGGTAGCCGGCGGCGCGGGCAGCCTGGTCACGCTCGGCGGGCTCAATGCCCTGTCCGGTGCGAAGCGACGCATCCACGGCTCGGTGGCCAAGGGCGGGCTGGTCGCTTTCACGCGCGGCATCGCGCGCGAGTTCGCCGAACAGGGCGTGCGCGCCAACTGCGTGGTGCCCGGGCAGGTGCTCACCGAGCGGGCGGCCCACCGCTCGCCCAGAGCCGACCCGAAGGGCCTGATCCCGCTCGGGCGCGGCGGGCAGCCCGAGGAGATCGCCGCCACCGTACGCTTCCTGTGCGGCCCGGGGGCGAGCTTCATCACCGGCCAGACCATCCATGTAAACGGTGGACAGCTGATGGCCTGAACGGCCGGACCCGCTGCGAGCGCGGGCCACCGCCGGAACGCCTGCGGCCGCGGGTGCGGCCGCAGGCGGGCGTTCAGCGCACGCCGAGCAGTTCGACCTCGAACAGCAGGGTCGCGTTGGGCGGGATCACGCCGCCGGCACCACGCGCGCCGTAGCCCATCTCGGGCGGGATCACCAGCGTGCGCTGGCCGCCGATCTTCATCCCGGCCACGCCCTGATCCCAGCCACGGATCACCTGTCCGGCACCCAGCCCGAACGAGAACGGATCCTTGCGATCGAGCGAGCTGTCGAACTTGCGCCCCTTGTTGTCCTTGGCGGCGGGATCGAACAGCCAGCCCGTGTAGTGCACCGTCACCTGCCGGCCGGGCACCGCTTCGGCGCCGGTGCCTACCTTCAGGTCGGTGATCTTCAGGCCGGAGGCCGGGTTGGTCTGTGCTTCGCTCATCGGGATCATCATCCAGGGTGTGGTGAAGGCGACCACGGTCGCCAGCAGGGCTGCGCGGGAAATCCGCAAGCTCATTCGTTTCAAGGGGTTGCGCTCCATTCGTGGGTCCGTCGGCTAAACCACCAGCGCCACGCGCCCGACCAGGCGGTTCTCGCGGATCAGCTGGTGCACTTCCTCGGCCTGCTCGAGCGGGAAGGTACGATCGACGATCGCACGTACCTTCTTCTGCCGCAGCAGTTCGAGGGTCTGTCCGATCTCGGTTGCGGTGACGTAGCGCGAACCGCGCACCTCGATGCCCTTGCGCACCACCACCGTCGCGTCCAGCGTGAACTTGCTGGAGTCGCCGAACACCGCCGCGGGACGCACGCCGACGATCACCAGACGTCCGCCCGGTGCCAGCGCGGTCACCGAAGCCTCGAGTGTCTCTTTCGCACCGACCACGTCGATCACGGAATCGACGCCCCGGCCACCCGTGAGCGCCGCGACCTGCTTCGCCACCTCGCCGCGCGCGGCATCGATCAGTTCATCGGCGCCGGCGGCCTGGGCACCGGCGAGCTTCTGCTCGCCGACCTCGACCGCGATCACCCGTGCGCCGGCGGCCTTTGCCACCTGCACCACGTGGATGCCCACCCCGCCGCCGGCGCCGAACACCAGCACGTTGTCGCCGGGCTGTACCTGCGCCTCCTTCGTGCACGCGTGGAACGGCGTGGCGATCGCATCGGCGGCCACCGCCGCATCGACGTCTCCGACCTCGTCCGGGATCGGCACGAAGTTGCGCGCCGGCAGCACCATGTACTCGGCATAGCCGCCGTCGCACGCCATGCCGACATAGCCGCCGAATGCGGTGCACAGCGTCTCGCGCCCGCCACGGCAGTAGCGGCACTGCCCACAGGTCAGGTAGAAATGATTGGTGACCCTCTGCCCGATGCGAAAGCCGTTGACCTCCGAGCCGAGTTCGACGATCTCGCCGGCGACCTCATGGCCCGGAATGCGTGGCCACGCCGTCACCTGCCCGGGGTTGGCAATCATGTGGACCACGGTCAGGCCGACACCGACAGCCTTCACCCGGATCTTCACGTCGTTCGGACCGACCTTCGGCTCCGGCACGTCCTCGAGGACGAGCGGACGGCCGATCGCATGCAGCACCATCGCCTTCATTGAACAGCTCCAGCGGTATCGCAGCAGCGCTGCGGAAATCTAGACATCGGCCTGGCTCTCCCGGTCGGCCGAACTGTGCGACCGGATCTCGCGCACCGGCGACTGTCCGCCGATGTCGCGTCCGGTGGAGATCCAGGTGCACACGCTCGCACCCGGCGCCCAGACGGTACGGTACGCACCCGGGGCGAAGAACTCGACGAACACCATGTCCTCGTCGCCATCGCTGATGAAGAAGTGGCGCTCGTGGTCGGCAAACCAGACGACGTCGCCGGCGCGCACCGGAAAAGGCTCCTCGTTCGCATGCGCGATGCCATGCCCCTTCAGCAGGTACATGAAGTGCTCGGCGCCTTCGTGGTGGTGGTTTGCCGCACTGGTGCCGGGCGGGTAGATGATCATCTCGCCCTTGATCGCCGTGGTGCCGAACAGCTTTGGCGTGACCAGGTAGATGCGCTTGCGTGCGTCGTGTTCGGAGTCGAGCACCGGTTCGCGCTTCCAGTCGATCACGCGCAGCGGTGGCGGTGCGCTGGCGAGCTTCGCGTCGAGGTCGGCCGCACCCGGAACCTCCGCGAAAAGCACCTGTGCGCCCGACGCGCTGGCAAGCGTCCCCCGGAAGCCCGGCGGCAGGAACGCGACATGGGAATCGGCCAGCTCGATGCCCGCCGGGTCACCGGCCGCGTCGGTGAGCGTTGCGCTGCCGCCGAGCATCTGGAACCAGGCAAGGCTGCGCGGACCGACCTCGACCGGCACCACCGAGCGTGCGCCGAAGTCGAGCCGGTCGAGCAGGATCCGGGTCTCGGCCACCCGCTCTGCGGTGAGCAGCCCCTGCCGCTGCACCCCGACGCCGAACGCTTCACCGGCAACGCTGTCTTCATTGAACGTGATCGCCATCTGCATGCTCCTCCCGCGGCGTCATTGCGCCGGTGCGCGAACTCTATTCGCGGACCGGCATGGATGCAAATGCGGCATACCCCCCCCGCCGCCCCTACCTCGGCCACCGTGCCCAAGCCGCCGGCAATCCACTACACTCTTCAGCGAGCCCGGGCCACGCATCCTGCGCACCGGGCCATCAAACCCGCGTTGCCGCGGGCGCGGGCCTGCGTGCCCGCCGAGGCGCGGACGCAGGCTCACGGAGGAATGATTGGACTACCCCATGCAGAAGCCGCTTCGCGCAGCGCTCGGCTGCGTCTTGCTCGCCGGCACCCTGGCACCGGTCGCGGCCGTCGCCCAGCAGGCTGACGGCGGCGCGTTTCCCACTCGCCCATTGCGGCTGGTCGTGCCGTTTCCGCCCGGCAGCGCGAGCGATTTCCTTGGCCGCCAGCTCGCAGCCCTGCTCGGCGAAGGCTACAAGCAGCAGGTCGTGGTCGACAATCGCCCCGGCGCCGGCGGCCTGATCGGCAGCCAGCTGATCGTTGCCGGCGCACCCGATGGCCATACGCTCGGCCTGGTCGGCGCACCGCATTTCGTCGGCGTGCTGATGCAGCCCAGGCCCAGCTACCGGCCGATCGAAGACGTGACCATGATCTCGCAGGTCGCCACCATCCCCAACCTGCTGACGGTGGCGCCGAACCTGCCAGTGAAGTCGGTCAAGGAACTGATTGCCTACGCCCGTGCGCGGCCGGGCGAGCTGAACTACGCATCGCTCGGCGTCGGGTCGTTCGCCCACACCGCAGGCGAGATCTTCCGCAGTGCGGCCGACATCAAGGTGGTGCACGTGCCGTTCAAGTCGATCGCCGACGTGAACTCGGAACTGCAGGCCGGGCGCATCCACTTCCTGATCTTCACCGCTCCGTCCAGCCAGGCACTGATCGGCGAAGGACGCGGTCGCCCGCTGGCGGTCACCACCGCGAAGCGTAACCCGGCCTTCCCCGACCTGCCCACGCTGGCCGAGGCCGGTCTGCCTGCGGCCACCAACGACGCCTGGTTCGGCGTGATCGGCCCGGCGAAGCTGCCGCGCCCGCTCGCCGCGCGCATCTATGCCGACGTCAACCGCGTGCTGCGTTCACCCGAGGCAAAGGAGCGCTTCGCACGCCAGGGGGCAGACCCGACCTTCGAGTCCACGCCGCAGAGCTTCCTCGAGATGATGAAGTCGGAGTACGCGCGCTACGCCAGGCTGGTGAAGGACTTCGGCGTGCTGCCGCAGTGACCGCATCGCACGGCTGAATGCACGAAGGCCCGGCATTGCCGGGCCTTCGTGCTTCTGGACCACGCGAAACGCCGGGGGCCGCAGCCCCCGGCCGGCTCAGATGCCGCCGAACAGCATGTACTTCACTTCCATGAACTCGTCCAGGCCGTACTTGGAACCTTCGCGGCCCAGGCCGGACTGCTTCACGCCGCCGAACGGCGCGATCTCGTTGGAGATGATGCCGGCGTTGATCCCCACCATGCCCGACTCGATCGCCTCGGCCACGCGGAAGCAGCGGCCGACGTCGCGGCTGTAGAAGTACGCGGCCAGGCCGAACTCGGTCGCGTTGGCGAGGCGGATCGCCTCCTCCTCGGTCTTGAACTTGAACAGCGGCGCGACCGGGCCGAAGGTCTCCTCGATGGTGACCTTCATGTCGGTGGTGACCTCGGTGAGGATGGTCGGCTCATAGAACGTGCCGCCCAGTGCGTGCCGCTTGCCGCCGGTGAGCACCTTCGCCCCCTTCGCCACCGCGTCGGCCACGTGCTCCTCGACCTTCTCCAGGCCGGCCTGGTCGATCAGCGGGCCCTGGGTGATGTCCCCGCCCAGCCCGTTGCCGACCTTGAGCTGCTCGACCTTCTCCTTCAGCTTCTGCGCGAAGGCGTCATAGACGCCTTCCTGAACCAGGATACGGTTGGCGCACACGCAGGTCTGACCCGTGTTGCGGTACTTGGAGGCGAGCGCGCCCTCGGCCGCCGCGTCGAGGTCGGCGTCATCGAACACCAGGAACGGGGCGTTGCCGCCGAGTTCGAGCGAGAGCTTCTTGATGGTCGGGGCGCACTGCTGCATCAGCACCCGGCCGATCTCGGTGGAACCGGTGAAGGTGACCTTGCGCACCGTGGGGTTGGCGCACATCTCGCCGCCGATCGCACCGGCCGAGCCGGTGATCACGCTGAAGATGCCCTTCGGGATGCCGGCGCGTTCGGCCAGCACCGCGAGCGCCAGTGCCGAGAACGGCGTCTGGCTGGCGGGCTTGAGCACCATCGGGCAGCCGGCGGCGAACGCCGGACCCGCCTTGCGGGTGATCATCGCGTTCGGGAAGTTCCAGGGCGTGATCGCGGCGCATACGCCGATCGGCTGCTTGGTGACGACGATCCGCTTGTCGGCCTGATGCTGGGGAATCACGTCACCGTAGGCGCGCTTGGCCTCCTCGGCGAACCACTCGATGAACGAGGCACCGTACATCACCTCGGTACGCGACTCGGCAATCGGCTTGCCCTGTTCCGAGGTCATCAGCACGGCGAGATCTTCCTGGTTCTCGACGATCAGGTCGAACCAGCGGCGCAGGATCACCGAGCGCTCCTTCGCGAGCTTCGCCCGCCAGGCCGGCCAGGCGGCATCGGCCGCCTCGATCGCGGCGCGCGTCTCCTCGGCGCCCATCTTCGGCACGGTGCCCAGCACCGAGCCATCGGCCGGGTTGCGCACGGTGATCGTTTCCTTCGAACGGGCGTCGACCCATTCGCCGTTGAGGAAACACTGCTGCCGGAACAGGCCGGGATCTTTCAGCTTGAGCATCGCGCTCTCCTTCGTGGTGCCGCACGGGCGCGGGGCGCGCCGGTGCGGCGGTGGTCGGTTTCGATCGATTATCGGCCGGGGGCAGCGTACAGTCCCCCGGACGGCTAGTACGTGCCGGGGTACGCCCCGCCATCCATCAGGAAGTTCTGCCCGGTGACGTAGCCCATCTGCGCAGCGCACAGGAAGGCGCAGGCATCGCCGAACTCCGCGGGGTCGCCGAGCCGCCCGGACGGGTTTTCCTTGCGCCGCAGTTCCCGGGCCTGCTCGGTGGTGATGCCCTTGACGGTGGCAATGTGCTGCAGGTTGTGGCGCATGCGGTCGGTCTCGAACGGGCCGGGCAGCAGGTTGTTGATGGTGACGTTGGACTTCACCGTCTTGCGCGCCAGCCCGGCGATGAAGCCGTGCAGGCCGGCGCGTGCCCCGTTGGACAGGCCCAGCACCTCGATCGGCGCCTTCACCGAACTGGAAGTGATGTTGACGATACGCCCGAAGCCTCGCCTCATCATCGGGTCGACCGTCGCCTTGATCATCTCGATCGGGGTCAGCATGTTCGCGTCCACCGCCTTGATCCAGTCCTCACGCGTCCAGTCGCGGAAGTCGCCCGGCGGCGGCCCACCGGCGTTGTTGACCAGGATGTCCGGCTCGGGGCACGCAGCCAGCACGGCGGCGCGCCCAGCCTCGGTCGTGATGTCGGAGGCGACGGTGATCACGCGCACGCCGGTGGCCGAGCGGATCTCGTCCGCGGTCTCCTCCAGCGGCCCGGGGGTACGGGCGGTGATCACGATCTCCACCCCCTCGCGCGCGAGCGACATCGCGCAGGCGCGGCCCAGCCCCTTGCTGGCCGCGCAGACGATGGCCTTGCGGCCGGCAATTCCCAGATCCATGGACTTCATCCTCCCGTAGACACACGACCGGGCATGATACCCGACCGGCCGCGGGGCCCGCCCCTGCCGCACCCGGCAGGCTGCGGCAGCCCGCGGCAATCCGGGAAGGGGGCGTGCCGATCGCTATAATGGGTCGCCTGCCCCCCGGACCGAGGTCGTCATGCGCGCCAGAATCCCCGAACAGCTACTGCGGCCTGCCCTGCGCCGCCTGCCCGCCGGCACCGCCGCGCTGGTGGCGCTGGCTCTGGCCGGCTGTGCCACACCCGGCACCGGAGACCCGCGCGACCCACTCGAGCCGCTGAACCGGAGCATCTACGAGATCAACGAGGCGGTCGACCGCGCCGTGCTGCGCCCGGTGGCCGATGCCTACGTGGCCGTGGTACCGGCACCTGCCCGCACCGGCGTTTCGAACTTCTTCGGTAACCTCTACGACACCTGGAACGCGGTCAACAACCTGCTCCAGGGCAAGGTCGGTACCGCGGTCTCCGACCTGGGCCGCATCGCGCTCAACACTACGGTCGGGCTGCTCGGCTTCGTCGATGTCGCATCCCGTGTCGGCCTCGAGAAGAGCGACGAGGATCTCGGCCAGACCCTCGGCTGGTGGGGCATCGGCCATGGTCCGTACCTGATGCTGCCGCTCCTGGGTCCGAGCAGCCTGCGCGACGGTGCCGGCACCGTCGTCCAGGTCGCGCTCGACCCGCAGACCCGCTGGATCGACGATGACGGCTGGTTCTGGGGGCTGTGGGGCCTTCGGCTGCTGAGCAACCGTGCCAGCCTGCTGGGCGCCGGCCGGGTGTTCGACCAGGCCGCGACCGACCGCTATGCGTTCCTGCGCGATGCCTATTTCCAGCGGCGGCGCAGCCAGCTCTGGGACGGCCGCCCCCCGCGCGAACCAGAGGCCTCGCGCCCGCAACCAAGCGTGGTGCTGCTGCCTTCGGTCTGGACACGGATCGATGTTGCGCCGATCACGGAATCGGCCGCACCGGTCGCCGGGGACAGCGCGCTACCGACCATGACCCGCCCGGCCGTGGACGCGTCGACCGTCCCTTCAGCCAGCCTGCCGGCAGCGCCGGTGGCCACCGGCGGCGCGCCTGCGCCAGCCATCAGGGTCAGTCGATCGACGCTCGACTGATCACGCCCGGCGCACTGGCGATGGCCCGGCACTGGCTCAGTGCTCGCCCGCGCCTCGGGGGTCCCGTTCGCAGCGGCGCTCGTCCCGGCAGCAGATGACGAAAGGCCGGGCAGTGCCCGGCCTTTCGCTGTGCGCCATGCGACGTCGTCGGTCAGAGCCCCGCGCGCAGCACCTCGATGCGCTCTTCGAGCGGCGGATGCGTCATGAACAGGCGCTTCAGCCCGCTGCCCACGCCACCCTTGATGCCCATCGCCGCGACCTGGTTAGGCAGGTCGGCCGGCTGATGCCCCCGCTGCAACGCCTCGAGTGCCGCGATCATCTTGCCACGCGAGGACAGGCTCGCTGCGCCCGCGTCGGCGCGGAACTCGCGCTGCCGGCTGAACCACATCACCACGATGCTGGCCAGGATGCCGAGCACCATCTCTGCGACAAACACCGTCACGTAGTAGCCGACGCCCTGCCCCGACTCGCTCTTGAATACCACCCGGTCGATCAGCTGGCCGATCACCCGGGCCAGGAAGAACACGAAGGTGTTCACCACGCCCTGGATCAGCGTCAGCGTGACCATGTCACCGTTTGCAATGTGGCTGACCTCGTGCGCGAGTACCGCCTCGATCTCGTCATCGCGCATGTTGTTCAGCAGCCCGGTGCTGACCGCCACCAGCGCGCTGTTACGGGTCATGCCGGTCGCGAACGCGTTGACGTCGGGCGAGTCGTAGACCGCCACCTCCGGCATGCCGATGCCGGCCTGCTCGGCCTGCTTGCGCACCGTCTCGACCAGCCAGAACTCGCGCGAGCTGCTGGGCGACTCGATCACGACCGCACCGGTCATCCGCTTGGCGGACCACTTGGAGATCGCGAGGGAAATGAACGCGCCGCCGAAGCCCATGAAGGCGCAGAACAGCAGCAGACCACCCATGCCACCGCCGAGCATCCGGTCGAGCCCGAGCAGCCGCGCGGTGACGCTCAGTACGAGCAGCACACCGATGTTGGTGATCAGGAACAGCAGGATACGTTTCATCGATTCACTCCGTTCAGGTCCGCCGGCGCAGGCGAAGAGGGTCAAGGGCGCCTTTCCACGCACCGTTAGATGCGGCTGGCAATCACAAGTTCAAGTGTCGCGCGTGATCTTAGCCGCCTGAAGGCCGCGCGTGCTGTCGAGCACCGTGGTCGCCGACCCGATCAGCGACGCCAGATCCGACAGGTTGGCCGGGACGATCAGTGTGTTACCGGCCTTGGCCAGGTTTCCGAAGGCGGCCACGTAGAGCTCCGCGACCTTCAGGTTGGCCGCATTCAGCCCGTTCGGCGTGCCGATCGCGTCGGCCACCGCACGGGTAGCCTGCGCTGTCGCCTCGGCCACGGCGACCAGTGCCTGGGCCTCGCCCTGCGCGTTGTTGATCGCCGCCGTCTTCTCGCCCTCGGAGCGCAGGATGGCCGACTGCTTGGCGCCTTCGGCGAGGTTGATCTCCTCCTGCTTCTGGCCCTCGGACTTCGCGATCAGCGCCCGCTTCTCGCGCTCGGCGGTGATCTGCGCCTGCATCGCCCGCAGGATCGTGTCCGGCGGTGTGAGATTCTTGATCTCGTAGCGCAGCACCTTCACCCCCCAGGTGCGCCCGGCCTCGTCGAGCACCGAAACGATCTGCCGGTTGATCTCGTCGCGCGACTCGAAGGTCCGGTCGAGCTCCATCTTGCCGATCTCGGAGCGCAGGGTGGTCTGGGCCAGCTGGGTGATCGCGGTGATGTAGTCGGACGATCCGTAGGACGCGAGCCGGGGGTCGGTGACCTGATAGTAGATGATGCCGTCCACCGACAACTGGGTGTTGTCGCGCGTGATGCAGGTCTGCTCCGGCACGTCGAGCGGCACTTCCTTGAGCGAATGCCGGTACTGGATACGGTCGACGAACGGGACGATGACGCGCAGGCCGGGCTCGAGCACCGCGTGGAAGCGGCCCAGCCGCTCGACCACCCAGGCCTGCTGCTGCGGAATCACGCGCACCGATTCGATCACGATCACCACGGCGAAGGCGACGAAGAAGAACCAGGGCGCGAACGCCTCCAGTGGCTCGATGGTCGACATCACGACCGCGATGACGGAGACGACGATCAGCTTGGGCAGCACGTGGGTGCCTCCTCGGTTATCAGATGGGTTATCGGATGAGTCCCGACCGGGTGGGCCGGAGGGAGCCGGGCCGGGAGATTCCGGCGCCTGCCGCCCCCAGCGGCCCAGACCGAACTTCGACAGGTCGATACGGAAAGGGGCGAGCCTGGCCAACCCGAACGCGTCAATTGCCTTGCGGCGTGGATCGCGTGTCATCGGCCGGTGGCGACCTCGAGCACGTTGCCGGCGACGTTGCGGATGTACAGCACCGCGCCGGGCTCTGGCTCCGGGACACCGGGCAACGCCGCGACCCGAGCCTCCCACAGGGCATCCCGATAGCGGACCCGGGCCACGCCCGTCGGACGGTCCACCCAGTCCTCGAGCGTGACCATGCCGCCGACATCGAGCACGTTACCCGATACGGCGGGCGAATCTCCGGTGCGCAGTTTCCACACGACGATGACACCGACGATCGCCACCACGCCGAAGATGCCAGCCTGCGCGCCAAAGGACGCACCGGCCCAGGCGGCGAGCGAACCCGCGAAGGCGGCCAGGCCGAGCACCAGCAGGTAGAACGTCCCGCTCGTCATCTCGACGATCAGCAGGAGGAAGCCGGCCAGGATCCAGTACAGGTAGG
>CANHBC010000101.1 GCA_947458835.1 Betaproteobacteria bacterium
AGGTACAGGAACTTCACCAGCGGCCGAAACGGCAGCCGGTAGAACAGTTCCTTCTGGTGGTACCGCCGCTCGTTGAAGTCGCGACCGAACAGGGCGGTCCTGAGCGACAGCGGATACTCGCCGCTGCGTGTCTTCATCAGTTCACGCGCCTCCATGGAAGAGTACTGGTTGTGCTTGGCGAACCAGTGTTCCACGCCCTTAGAGAAGGGGAAGTGGTCGAAGTGCCCCGGCAGGTCCACCACCTCGCCTTCGACCTTGAGCACCTCGTTGATCTCGCGTTCGTAGTGGACCTTTCCCAGGCGGACCAGGCGGATGTAGTACGGCGACATCTGGCAGTGCTTCAGCCAGCGGCCGAACAGAAAATCCCGGCGGCGGATGCGCGCGGCGTCCGTTCCCTCGGTTGCGGAACGCACGAATGCCTGCAGGTTCGGCACCAGCTCCGGCGGGATGCGTTCATCCGCATCCAGGATGAACAGCCAGGGATGTCGGAACGGCAGCGTGGCCAGCGCGGCGTTACGCTGGCTCGCGTAGTTGTCGAAGGCCCGCGCCGCGACGTGCGCGCCCCGGTCGCGGGCGACCTGCACCGTTCGATCGGTCGACAGCGAATCGAACACATGGATGTCGTCGCACCAGGCGACGCTTTCGAGGCAGCCGGGCAGGTCGCGCTCTTCGTTTCGGGTGAGAACAAGTACCGAAATCATTGTTCGCCTCTGGGATGAAAACGTCCGGTAACCGCTGTGCATTGTTGCATTTCAGGGCGCAGGGGAGGTGCGTAGACTGCATTGTGTCGGTAGCAGTCTGTCTTACTCGAGGCTTCATCCTGCCGTTGCAGACTGCTCCCGGAAGTACCTGCGCAAGCGCAGGCGACCGGTGGCCGCCAGCCGCCGGTGGATGACTGCCCGCCCAGAGCCCCGGCGATCAGAAAAGGCCCCAGATGAGTGCAATGTCACCCTCCAGTTCCCTACCCCTGACTGGTTCCGCTCCCGATGCGTCCGCTGCGACATCCGGCTCGGTCGTCGTATGGCGACAGCCGTTTCTGGTCTGGCTGCTGCTCGTCGTCGGTGCAGGCCTGCTCTACGCCGCGTTCCACACCGGGCTGCATGCCATGGTGCGCGTGTGGGGCGACCTGGAGGAGTACAGCTTCGGCTACATGGTGCCTGCGATCACCGCCTTCCTGATCTGGCAGCGGAAGGACAAGCTCGAGCGCCTGCCATTCGAGGGTTCCTGGCTGGGTCCGGCGGCCGTCGTGGCCGGGACGTTCCTGCTGATGCTGGCCAACCTGTCGACCGTCACGGTGGTCGAGCAGTACGCGTTCCTGCTCACGCTGTTCGGCCTGGTGCTGGCGCTGACCGGCTGGACGGCCTTCCGGGTCATCCTGGTACCGCTGTGCATCCTGATGTTCATGATCCCGCTGCCGTTCTTCATGATCAACCAGCTGTCCGAGGTGCTGCAGCTCATCTCCTCCGAACTGGGCGTGATGGTCATCCGCGCGTGCGACATCAGCGTGTTCCTCGATGGCAACGTGATCGATCTCGGCGTCTACAAGCTGCAGGTCGCCGACGCCTGCAGTGGCCTGCGCTACCTGTTCCCGCTGATGACGCTGGGCTTCATCGCGGCCTACCTGTTCAACGCACCGCTGTGGCAACGCGTGGTCGTCTTCCTGTCGACCATCCCGCTCACCGTGGGCATGAACAGCCTGCGCATCGGCATCATCGGCGTGACGGTGAACATCTGGGGCATCCAGATGGCCGAGGGTTTCCTGCACTTCTTCGAAGGCTGGATCATCTTCATGGCCTGCATGCTGCTGCTCCTGGCCGAGATGTGGCTCCTGCTGAAGTTCGCGAGGCCGCGCCGTACCCTGCGCGAGGCTTTCGTGCTCGAGCCGCCCGCCCCCGTTCCGCCGGGTGCGATCGAGCGCGAGCGTACAGTGCCGCGCGCGCTCTGGGTCGCGCTCGGGCTGCTGGCACTCGCGGCGGTGGCGAACAACTTCACCCCGAGCCGGGAACTGGTCAAGCCAGAGCGCAAGGACTTCCTCGACTTCCCGCTGACGGTGGAGGGCTACCGAGGGCAGCGCGAGCGGCTGTCCAGCGCAGAGCTCGACGTGCTGAAGCTCGACGACTACCTCTATGCGAACTTCCGCGACCGGCAGAACCAGTCGATCAACTTCTACGTGGCCTGGCACGACATCCAGGGCCGGGGCACCGTGTCCACCCACTCGCCACGCTCGTGCATGCCCGGCGGTGGCTGGAACATCACCGAGTTCGATGAGAAGGTGCTCGAGGGGATGGGCCCCGGCGGCGGACCGCTTCCCGTCAACCGGGCGGTGATCAAGAAGGGGGAGCAGGCACAGGTCGTGTACTACTGGTTCCACCAGCGTGGCCGGACCCTCACCAACGAGTTCGCGATCAAGTGGTTCATCTTCTACGACGGGATGACCCGCCAGCGTACGGACGGCGGCCTGGTCCGGTTCGTCGCGCCGATGCAGCCTGGCGAATCGATCGAGGATGTCGATCGTCGGCTGACCGATTTCGTGCGGGTGATGACCCCGCGGCTGCAGGGCTACCTGCCGGATTGATGCCCTCCCGATGACAGCCCTCCTCGCGATGATGACCGCCCTGGTGATCAGCATAGCCCTGACGCCACTGATGATCCGGCTCGCCCCGCGCATGGGCATGGTCGATCTTCCGGATCCCCGGAAGGTCCACCTGGCGCCGATCCCGCGCGTCGGCGGCCTCGGGATCGCCGTCGGTACCCTGGTCGCGCTGCTTCTGTTCGTGCCCATCGACGGACTGGTCGCCTGGTATCTGTTCGGGGCAGCAGTCCTGCTGGTGTTCGGTGCCGCGGACGACTCGATGGAACTCGGCCACTGGGTGAAGTTCGTCGGCCAGTTCATCGCGGTGATTCCGATCGTCCACTTCGGAGACCTGTGGGTAACCACGCTGCCGGTGTTCGATATACAGCTGTCGCCGTGGATCGGAAAGCCGTTCACCGTGGTCGCGATCGTGGGCGTGATCAATGCGATCAACCACTCGGACGGTCTGGACGGGCTGGCCAGCGGCGAGGCGCTGATGAGCTTCGCGGCGATCGCCTATCTGGGGTTCATGGCCGGCGGCGGGCAGTGCCTGGCGTTCGCCGCCGCGGCCGCCGGAGGCATCCTCGGCTTCCTGCGCTTCAATACCCATCCGGCCCGGGTGTTCATGGGCGACGCCGGCAGCCAGTTCATCGGCTACACCCTGGGCGTGATGGTGGTGCTGCTCACGCAGAAGGTGAACCCGGCGCTGAGCATGGCGATCCCGGCGCTGCTGCTCGGGCTGCCGATCGTCGACATCATCGCGGTGTTCGCGCAGCGCATCCACGGCGGCATGAACTGGTTCAAGGCGACGCGGAACCACATCCACCACCGGCTGCTGGCGATCGGCTTCGAACACTACCAGGCGGTGGTGATCATCTACACGATCCAGGCGGTGATGGTGGTCAACGCGGTCAACCTCGCCTACGAATCGGACCTCGCCATCATCGGGCTGTACCTCGGCCTGAGTGCCTTCGTGTTCCTGGCGTTGATCCTTGCCGAGCGCACCGGCTGGCGGGCGGACGTCGCCGGTCGCAAATGGCTGATCCTCGGCCTGCTCGATTCGATCCGGGACAGCGACGCGATCGCGGTCCTGCCGCGCTGGGTCGTGTTCATCGCCGTTCCGGCTTTCATGGTCGCGGCGTCGTTCTCGGTGGGCGAACTGTCTGCGGATTCAAAGGCAGGCCTGGCGCTGATCGCGATCCTGCTGGTGGCCTACATGCCGTTGCGCAAGGTCGCCCACGGCGAGTATCTTTCCCGGCTTGCGGTCTATGCGCTGATCCCGATGCTGGTCTGGTCGGGCCAGGCCGAGGCGCTCTCCGGACCGGGTCACTCCTGGTCATACACGGGCATGTTCTTCACGCTGCTCGGGGTCTGCGTCCTGCTCGCGGCCAAGTTTGCCTCCGATCGCGATCAGTTTGCGCCGAACACGATGGATTTCCTGCTGTTGCTGTTCGTGCTGGTTGGCGGCTTCGTGCTCGGATCGGCTTCGGAGGCCTCGGTCAGGCTGGGCAGCCTGCTGCTCCAGGTCGTCATCCTGTTCTATGGCTGTGAACTGTTCATGCGTATGAGTCGTAACGGTCCCCAGGTGCTGTCCGCGGCCGCCGCGCTGAGCGTTGCGGTGGTCGCGCTGCGTACGGTGGCCTGACCCTGCGGCTTTCGAGAATTCATGAATCAAGGGAGATACAGATGGCGGCTGTCGAGTCGAACGGCAAGGTTGCACTGATCACCGGCGTCACGGGACAGGATGGTGCATACCTTGCCGAGTTCCTGCTGAAGAAGGGTTACACGGTCCACGGCATCAAGCGCCGTTCGTCGCTGTTCAACACCGACCGCATCGACCATCTGTACGAGGATCCGCATGTCGTCAACCGGCGGTTCATCCTGCACTACGGTGACCTGACCGATTCCACCAGCCTGATCCGCATCGTGCAGCAGGTCCAGCCGGACGAGATCTACAACCTCGCGGCGCAGAGCCACGTGGCGGTCTCCTTCGAGGAGCCCGAATACACAGCCAATTCGGACGCCCTGGGCGCCCTGCGGCTGCTGGAGGCGATCCGTATCCTGGGGCTGGAGAAGCGCACCCGCTTCTACCAGGCTTCCACCTCCGAGCTCTACGGGCTGGTGCAGGAGATTCCGCAGAAGGAATCGACGCCGTTCTATCCGCGCTCCCCGTACGCGGTCGCCAAGCTGTATGCGTACTGGATCACCGTGAACTACCGCGAGTCGTACGGCATGTACGCCTGCAACGGCATCCTGTTCAACCACGAGTCGCCGATCCGTGGCGAGACGTTCGTCACGCGCAAGATCACCCGTGCGATGGCGCGGATCAAGCTCGGGCTGCAGGACTGCCTCTACCTGGGCAACATGGACTCGAAGCGCGACTGGGGGCACGCCCGGGATTACGTCGAGATGCAGTGGCTGATGCTCCAGCAGCCCTCGGCGGAGGATTTCGTGATCGCGACCGGCGTGCAGTACAGCGTCCGCCAGTTCGTCGAGATCGCTGCGGCCGAGCTGGGTCTGTCGATCACCTGGAAGGGGACGGGCGTGGACGAGGTCGGCATCGATGCATCCGGACGCCGGATCGTCGCGGTCGACCCGCGCTACTTCCGCCCGGCGGAGGTCGAGACGCTGCTGGGTGACGCGACCAAGGCGCGCGAGAAGCTTGGCTGGACGCCGCGCACGACGTTCGCTGAACTCGTCAAGGAGATGGTCCAGGAAGACCTCCGCTCCGCCGAGCGCGACGAGCTCATCAAGAAGCACGGGTACAAGGCCTTCGACTTCAATGAGTAAGCTGCTGACCCCTGCGCACCGCATCTACGTTGCCGGCCACCGGGGGCTGGTCGGGTCGGCCATCCTGAGGCGCCTGCAGGCGGGCGGCTACCGGAACCTCGTCACCCGCACGCACGCCGAGCTGGATCTCCTGGACCAGCGGGCGGTGCAGGCTTTCCTGTACGCCGAGAAGCCGGACGCGGTGGTGCTGGCGGCCGCCAAGGTCGGCGGCATCGTGGCCAACAACACCTATCGCGCCCAGTTCATCTACGAGAACCTGGCGATCCAGAACAACGTCATCCATGGCGCATACACCAGCGGCGTGCGCCGGCTGCTGTTCCTGGGCTCGAGCTGCATCTACCCGAAGCTCGCGCCGCAGCCGCTGAAGGAAGAGCACCTGCTCACCGGCCTGCTCGAGCCTACCAATGAGCCCTATGCGATCGCGAAGATCGCCGGTATCAAGATGTGCGGGGCCTATAACAGCCAGTACGGTACCGACTACATCGCCGCGATGCCGACCAACATGTACGGCCCGGGTGACAACTACGACCTGCAGAACTCCCACGTGCTGCCGGCGCTGATCCGCAAGATGCACGAGGCGAAGGTGTCCGGCGCTCCGAGCGTCGTCATCTGGGGCTCGGGGCAGCCACGCCGGGAGTTCCTGTACAGCGATGACCTGGCCGATGCCTGCGTGTTCCTGCTGGAGAACGCCTCCGCGTCGGCGATCGGGGAGTTCGTGAACGTCGGCTGCGGCGAGGACGTGACGATCAGCGAACTGGCCGCACTGGCCGCCCGAGTCGTCGGCTTCACCGGTGAGCTGGTGTACGACCGGTCCAGGCCTGACGGGACGCCACGCAAGCTGATGGACGTATCGCGCATCCGTGCCACGGGATGGGCGCCGAAAGTCTCTCTGGAGCAGGGCATCGCCCTGGCCTACCAGGATTTCCTGGCCCGTCACGGGGCCGGTACGCAGTGATCGCCTGACGGAGCCAGCCATGTACGGACGCCTCAAGATCGGAACGGTTGCAGGTGCTGCTGCCCTCGCGTTGCTCGTGGGTGGTTGCGGCGGCAAGGAGGAGCGGCTGCAGTCCCACCTCGAGAAGAGCCGCGCGCTGCTGGACGCGGGGAACCTGGATACCGCGGGGGTCGAGGCGCGTAACGCGATGCAGATCGACCCCAGGAATTCCGAGGCGATGTTCATCGCCGGCCTGATCACCGAGAAGGGGGGCGAGGATTACCGGCGTGCATTCCAGCATTTCATTCGCGCCGTCGAGCTCGACAGCAGCAACATCGCCGCCCACGCCCGGGTCGGCCGTTACTACCTGCTGGGCGGCGACATCGCAAAGGCCGAGGAGACGCTGGCCGAGATCGCCAGGCTTGCGCCCGAGAGCCTTGAGACCCGGAACCTGAAGGCGGCCGTCCTTGCGGCGAAGAAGGATGTCCCGGGGGCGATCGCCGAAGCGACTGCCATCCTGAACAAGGACCCGGCCCAGGCCGAGACCGCCAACTTCCTGGCGGGCCTTTACGTAGCGACCCAGAGCAACGAGCAGGCCGTGGCCGTGCTGGAGAAGGCCATCGCGGCCGCGCCCAGGAACACCGCGCTGCGCATCGTCCGAGCGGCAATCGCCAACCGGATGAACGACCGCGATGCTGCCGAGAAGCAGCTGCGCGAAGTGATCGCGCTCGAGCCCGGGCGCACCGAGCATCGCAACAACCTTGCCGCGTTCCACGCTCGCGGCAAGGAGCTGGACAAGGGCGAGGCCGTGCTCCGGGAGTCGATCACCGCCGACCGGAAGGACGTCAAGCGCCGCCTGGCGCTGATCGAGTTCCTCTCCACGTTCCGCTCGAGCGAGCTCGCCGAGAAGGAGGCGCGGGTCCAGGTGTCGGAGGACACGCGCGCCTACGAGCTGCAGTTCCAGCTCGCCCGGCTGCTGCGCGCCAACGGCAAGGCCGACGAGGCGACCAGGGTCTATCGCGGCGTGATCGAGCGCGACAGGCTGCAGGCCAACGGCATCCGGGCCCGCGTCGAGCTGGCCGGGATGCAGCTCGCGGCGGGCCAGCGCGACGAGTCGCAGAAGTTGGTCGAGGAGGTCCTGAAGGAGAACCCGCGCGACAACCAGGCGCTGCTGATGCGCGCGCAGTTCGCGGTCGACAGGGGCGACCCGGCTTCGGCGATCACCGACCTGCGCGCGGTGCTGCGCGACCAGCCGGATTCCCCGGCGATCGTCGGCGCGCTGGCCCGGGTGCACATGATCAACAAGGAGCCGGAACTCGCGCGCGACACCATCGGACGCGCGGTGGAGATGTTCCCGAACCGGCCGCAATTGCGGTTCGTGTTCGCGGAGTACCTCGGTTCGACCGGTGACTTCCCGGCGGCCCTCCGGCAGGTCGAGGAGGTGATCAAGGCCAACGCCAACAGCCTCGAGGCGCTGGACCTGAAGGCACGCATCCAGATCGCCCAGAAGAACGAAGCCGGTGCGGAAGAGACCTTCCGCCAGATGAAGCAGATCGCGCCCAGGCAGCCGCAGGTGCTGGTGCGCCTCGGACAGTTCTACGTGGCCCGCCGACAGTTCGACCGCGCGATCGTCGAGTTCGAGGAAGCGGGCAAGCTCGCGCCGGCCGCCGCCGAGCCGCCGCTGCTGGTGGTGAACACGCTCATCGCGCAGGGCAACCAGACCGCTGCGGCGGCGCGCCTGGACGCCGCATTGGCCGCCCGTCCGGACTCCGTGCCGCTGCTGGTGGCGCAGGGCGAGCTGCAGGTCCAGCGCAAGTTGCTGAAGGAGGCGGAGGCGACGTTCCGCAAGGTCGTGTCGATCGACCGGCGCACGCCCGCGGCCTACCTGAGCCTCGCGCGGCTGTCCGCGGGGCAGAACCAGCGTGCCGCCGCGATCAAGTGGTTGCAGGACGGCATGGCCGCGCTGCCGGACAACATCGGCATGCAGCTCGCGCTGGCGGAGTTCCACATGGCCTTTGCCGAGTGGGAGCCCGCGATCAAGGCCTACGAGGACGTCATGCGCCGCAGCCCGGACAACCCGATCGCAGCCAACAACCTCGCCGCCCTGCTGGTCGACCACCGCAACGACCCGGACAGCCTGAAGCGTGCACTCACCTTCGCCAACCGGTTCGAGACATCGGACAACGCGGCGTTCCTGGATACCCTCGGCTGGGTGCACTTCAAGAACGGCCAGGTCGACCAGGCGATCCGTGTGTTGCGCCGCGCAGTGGAGCGTGACCCCAACGCCGGGTTGCACAAGTACCACCTGGGCCTTGCGCTGATGAAGAAGGGCGAGGAGCGCGAGGCGCGCGAAGTGCTGCAGCGTGCGGTGGAGTCGAAGGTGCCCTTCCCCGGGATCGAAGAGGCGAAGAAGTTGCTCGGGCGGGGTTGACCTGCGTTTCGGGTCGACCGCCCGGGCGTGCCGGCGCGGTCGGGCGGTCCGGGTCAGCGGCGCGAGGCAGGGCGGCGGACGGCGTCCTCGAGCATCGGCTCGATCGTTTCCGCCAGCCGCGCGGGCACTGCCCCGTCCGGCAGCCCGGTCGCATCGAACAGCAGTTCTAACCGTCCGGGCCCGCTGAATGCCAGCGGGCCGATCCGGACCTGCCCGTCAGCCCACTCCACGAGCTTCGTGCCCTGGTCGGTACGCAGCGCTCCCTTGGCGCGAAGCAGCCGTGCGCCGGTCGCCCACACGATGGCCGACAGCCGGATCAGCAGCCGGTCGATGGCGTCTGCGACGAACACGGTCTCCGGTCGGTCGGGCTCGTTGAAGATCCAGCCCAGGCTGCAGGTCGTGCCTGAGCAGGCGATGTGCCGGGTCCCCATGCCGTCCACGGTGGCCGGTGGTTCGGCGATCGACGTGATCTCCGGGTCATGCGCACCGGCGACCATCGATCGCCAGCGTGCGCGCGGCGCATCCAGCAGCGCCACCGGCACGAGGCCTTCCACCGCGGGCACGATGGCCTGCTTGGGCGGATAGAGGGAGCCGATCCAGTCGATGAAGGTCGCATGGCGCGCGTCGTCGACCAGGTCGCGCTTGTTCACGACCACCACGTCTGCCAGCGAGAGCTGGTCTCGCCAGAGGTCGTCCAGGGAATCGGCGCTGCCTTCGCCGGGCAGTGGATGGCGCGCATCGGCGACGCACAGCACCGGGCCGACCCGCAGCGCACCCGCAAGGCCGGGCGCTGCGAGGGTCGCGAGGATCGCCGCCGGATGGCCCAGGCCGGATGGCTCGACCAGCAGCCGATCGGGGCGAAGGCGGCGCAGCACGTCGGTGACCGCCACCCGCAGCGGCACGTTGGCTGCGCAGCAGATGCAGCCGCCCGCTACCTCGCGGACTTCCACCCGGGATGCCGGGGCCGCATCGCCGCCGTCGGTGGCCCCGAGCGTGGTCCCGTCGATGCCTACGATACCGAACTCGTTGACGATCACCGCCCAGCGTTGGTCTGGTGGCCGCTGCGCCAGCAGCTGCCGGATCAGCGTGGTCTTGCCGGCGCCGAGGAAGCCGGTGATCAGGTTGCAGAGGGTTGCCATGAGTGGACTGTAGACTCGAATCGCCCGGAAACGAACGGAGTCTCGCCATGCTGGCACAGATGTCACCGGTCGCGCTCACCGCCGCGATGCTCGTGCTCTCCAACCTGTTCATGACCTTTGCCTGGTACGGGCACCTGAAGCACCTCGGCTCGCAGCCGCTGGTGGTGGCCATCCTGGTGAGCTGGGGCATCGCCTTCTTCGAGTATGCGTTGCAGGTACCGGCCAACCGGATGGGCTTTGGCGTGATGTCGCTGTCGCAGCTCAAGATCCTGCAGGAGGTGATCACCCTGTCGGTGTTCGTGCCGTTCGCGGTGCTGTACATGGGCGAGCCGCTCAAGCTGGACTACCTGTGGGCGGCGCTGTGCCTGGTTGGGGCGGTCTACTTCATCTTCCGCGCCTGACCCCCGGCTGCTTCGGCGGATCCGGACGGACAGACGGGGGGCTTCGCTTGCGACGCGGCACGCCGGCGTGCCGGGCGTTCGTCTAAACTCGCGATGCCATGCATATCCACATCCTAGGCGTCTGCGGAACCTTCATGGGCGGGGTCGCCGTGCTCGCCCGCCAGGCCGGCCATCGGGTCACCGGCTGCGATGCGAACGTCTATCCGCCGATGAGTACCCAGCTTGCGGAGCAGGGCATCGAGCTGATCGAGGGCTACGAGCCTTCGCAGGTGCGGCTCAAGCCGGATGTATTCGTCATCGGCAACGTGGTCTCGCGCGGCAATCCGCTGATGGAGGAGATCCTCAATCGCGGCCTGCCCTACGTGTCCGGTCCGCAGTGGCTCTCCGAGCAGGTGCTGCGCGGCAAGTGGGTGCAGGCAATCGCCGGCACGCACGGCAAGACCACGACCACCGCGATGCTGGCGTTCATCCTCGAGCAGGCCGGGCTCAACCCGGGCTTCCTGGTGGGCGGCGTGGCGCACGACTTCCCGGTGTCGGCGCGGCTGGCCAACTCGCAGTTCTTCGTGATCGAGGCCGACGAGTACGACACGGCGTTCTTCGACAAGCGGTCCAAGTTCGTGCACTACAGGCCGCGCACTGCGGTGCTGAACAACCTCGAGTTCGACCACGGCGACATCTTCCCCGACCTGGCGGCGATCGAGTTGCAGTTCCACCATCTCGTACGCATCGTCCCCGGTGCCGGACGCATCGTCTGGAATGCGCGCGCCGAGGCGCTGGAGCGAGTGCTCGGGCGGGGCTGCTGGACGCCGGGTGAGCCGTTCAACAGCGCCGACGGCTGGCACGCCGGGGTGCCGGCGGCCGATGGCGCGGTCGAGGTCGGCTTCCGCGGCGAGTCGTTCGGGCACCTGCGCTGGGCGATGGCCGGCGAGCACAACGTACAGAATGCACTGGCGGCGATCGCAGCGGCACGGCATGCCGGTGTCTCGCCCGGCATCAGCCTTGCCGCGCTGGCTAAGTTCCGCGGGGTGAAGCGTCGGCTCGAGGTGCGCGGCGTGGCCGGTGGCGTGACCGTGTACGACGACTTCGCGCACCACCCGACGGCGATCGAGACGACGCTCCGGGGGCTGCGCGCGCGCATCGGTGATGCGCGCCTGCTGGCGGTGCTCGAGCCGCGCTCCAACACGATGCGCATGGGCCTGCTGAAGGATGCACTGCCGGCCAGCCTCGCCCAGGCGGACCGGGTGTTCTGCTACACCGCCAGCCTCGGCTGGGATGCCGCCGGCACGCTCGCGTCCCTCGGCTCCAGGCTGTCCACGCACGAGCAACTCGACGCGCTGGTCGAGGCGATCGCCGTGCAGTCACGCCCCGGCGATCACGTGCTGGTCATGAGCAACGGCGGCTTCGGCGGGGTGCACGAGAAACTGCTGGCACGGCTGGAGACCGGCGTCGATCCCAAACCCGGGTCAGACACGGATTCCAGCTGATTCCCGCAAATCCGTGTCTGACCCGGGTTTCGGGCATGCCTTCTGGATGGGCTATATTCCGCAGGCTGCGAACCTGTCCCCAAGGAGGAGATCAACGATGATCCGCAAGCTGCGCACTCAGCGCGACGACCAGCAGTGGATGCTCGACCTCGCGCTCAACATGCGCGGTCGAGTGCAGAACTTCGAACGCGACGACATCGAGGTGCCGCCCGGCACGCGTGCCCGCAACTATCGGATGCTGCCCAAGGTCTGGCGCAAGGCGGCTGAGCGCCACGAGCGGCTGGCGAAGAAGGCGCAGGCGATGGGTGCCAATGCCACGGCCACGCATCACTACGACCATGCGGTCGAAAGCTACCGGATGGCGCAGCATCCGATCTTTTTCGACAACCATCCGGTCAAGAAGACGCTCTACCGCAAGCTCAACGAGATGGTCGACCGGCGTATCGAGACCGCGTCGTATCCGATCGAGCGCGTCGAGGTGCCGTTCGATGACGGCAAGACGATCTCCTGCCTGTACCACATGCTGCCAGGCAAGCCTAAGGCGCCGGTGGTCATCTACGTGCCAGGCATGGACCAGACCAAGGAAGTGTTCCCGAAGGTCTCCCACAACATCGCGCTCTCGCGTGGCTTCCACGTGATCGCGATCGACGGTCCGGGGCAAGGCAACTCGAACCTGCAGAAGATCCGCGCGGTCGGTGACAACTACGAGCGCGCGGGTGCGGCGGTGATCAGCTGGCTGATGAAGCGGCCCGAGGTCGACAAGAAGAAGATCGCGATCTACGGCATCAGCATGGGCAGCTACTGGTGCCTTCGCCTGTCGAGCTACGACCATCGCGCCGCCGCGGTGGTGAGTTCGGTCGCGTGCTTCAACCCGAACAACACCATCTTCACCCAGTCATCGCCGCGCTTCAAGCAGATGTTCATGTACATGGCCGGCTACGAAGACGAGGCCAAGTTCGACGTCGAGGTGGCCCAGCCGATGACCGTGCGCGGCTACCTCGACAAGGTGAAGTGCCCGACGCTGCTGGTCACTGGCGAGTTCGATCCGCTCTGCCCGCTCGAGGAAGCCATCGAGGCCTATCAGGACCTCAAGGTTCCGAAGGAGATGTGGATCATGGAGAACCAGTACCACCCGCTCTGGGGCATTCCCAACCTGGGTGGCATGGACTGCCATGACTACGTGATGGACTGGCTGCAGGGTCTGTTCAGCGGCAAGCGCGTGCCGAAGAAGTCAGGTCGCATCGCCTACGTGGGCGAGCATGGCGACGGACCGTGGTCGGCGTGCGAGTGGGAGCCGCCGGTCAAGCCGGGGCAGCCGTACTTCTGACCGGCTGACAGCCGGCTGGTAAAGCGGTAAAGCGGGGTCAGGTCTTGCCTTTTGCCTCCACGAGGCAAAAGGCAAGACCTGACCCCATCGTCTTTCTACCAGCCGATCGCTGCGCCGTCGCTGCGCGGGTCGCTGGCGCCTTCGATCACGCCGCCCGGATGGGCGACGATCGCGCCGGCATGGCCCATCGTCTCGTCGTAGGCGCCGTACACCTCGACCTCGTGGCCGAGCGCGCGCAGCGCGTCCACCAGCGCCGGGTCGAAGCGCGACTCGACCTTCAGCGACTGGGTGGCCTGTCCCCAGGTGCGGCCAAGCAGCCAGCGCGGTGCACTGATGGATGCCTGTAGGTCCTGGCCGTAGACGACATGCCGGGTGAACACCGCCGCCTGCGTTTGCGGCTGGCCTTCGCCGCCCATCGTGCCGTAGACCATCACGCGTCCGTCGGACAGGTGGGCCATCGCCGGGTTGAGCGTGTGGAACGGCTTGCGGCCGGGCTCGAGTGTGTTGAGCGCCGAGGGGTCGAGTGAGAACGACGCGCCGCGGTTCTGCCAGTTGATGCCGGTGCCCTCCAGCACGAGTCCGCTGCCGAACTCGTGGTAGATGCTCTGGATGAAACTCACCGCGCGCCCCGCGTCATCGATCACGCCCATCCAGATGGTGTCCGCGGGCGGCTGAGGCGCGGGCCAGGGCAGTGCGCGGGACAGATCGATGCGCGCCGCTCGGCGGTCCATCTCGGCCGGGGTGAGCAGCGACTGCGGGTCGACCGTCATGTACTTCGGGTCGGTGACATGCCGGTCGCGCATGAAGAACGCCTGCTTGGTCGCCTCGACCATCCGGTGCACGTAACCGGCGCTGTCTGGCGAGGCCGACTCCAGTCCGAGCCGGTCGGCGATGCCGAGGATCGCGAGCGACACCATGCCCTGCGTCGGCGGCGCCATGTTGTAGAGCGTGCCGCGCGAGTGTGAGAGGTGCACGGGTGGCCGCTCGGCCGCCTGGTAGGCGCCGAGGTCGGCCGTGGTCACCGGACTGCCCAGCGCCTGCAGGTCGGCGGCGATGCTGGTGGCCAGTTCGCCGCGGTAGAAATCGTCAGTGCCGGCCCGCGCGATGCGCGCGAGCGTGTCCGCGATCCTGGGCTGCACCAGCAGCGAACCCGGGCGCGGCACGTCCCCGCCGGGCAGGAAGCGGCTGGCAAAGCCGGGCTGATCGCGGACCTCGGCGAGCTTGGTGCGCGCGGTGTTCGTGTAGCTGTGGGTGACCGCATGGCCGTGCGCGGCGTAGTGGATCGCATCGGCCAGCAGGCGCGACAGCGGCAGCCGTCCGCCGAAGCGCCGCCCTGACATCTGGTGCGCGAGGCCCCATCCCGCGACCGTGCCGGCGACGGTGTTCGCAGCCAGCGGCCCGCGGAACGGGATCGACTGGACGTTGCGCGCGGCGTACCAGCTGCGGCTGGCCGCCATCGCTGCGGGGCCGCAGGCGTCGATCGTGGTGACCGGGTGGCCCGGCTCATGCACCAGCCAGAACGCGTCCCCGCCGATGCCGTTCATGTGCGGATAGACGACGGAAATCGTGGCTGCAGCGGCGATCATCGCCTCGAGCGCATTGCCGCCCTCGCGCAGTACGGCAACCGCCGATTCGCTGGCCAGGGAATGCGGCGCAGTGGCCATGCCGCGCGTTGCACGGGAAGTCTGGATCGCCAAGATGCCGCTCCGCAGTCAGTAAAGGCTCACCTCCAAGCTTACCGGTAAACGAAAACCGGGTCAGACACGCATTCCGCCCGGAAAGTGCCCTGAAATGCCGGTCGAAATGGGGGTCAGACACGAATTTCCGGGAAAATCAGCCCCCGGTGCAGGCCCTGGGCTCAATCCCCCCGGGTGTCGGGCCCCGATTCCCGGTTTCATGGAAGGAGTTCGGTCAGATGGATACCCTGCTGCGCAACGCCCGCGTCCTGGG
>CANHBC010000102.1 GCA_947458835.1 Betaproteobacteria bacterium
CTGATCACGATCGCCGGGGAATAGGGCAGCTCCGCGCTGCGCTCCGGGATCGGGTGGCTGCTGCGCGTGATGTCCTCGATGTTCCTGGTGTCTGCCATGCCTGCCTCCGTAGGGCTCAATCGACCTGCACGCGCGCCTCGCGCGCGACCCGCGCCCATTTGGCGATGTCGCTCTTCACCCGCTCGTCGAAGAAGGCGGGCGTCCCGCCGACCGGGTCGAGGCCGGCGAGGCGGTAGGCCTCGCGGATCTCCGGCGTCTTCAGCACGCGGTCGAGCTGGTCTGCGATGAAGTTGACGATGTTGGTCGGTGTCGCGGCTGGCGCGAACATGCCGTACCACGACTGCGCATCGAAGCCGGCGAGGCCAGCCTCGGCCATCGTCGGCACGTCCGGCAGCGACTGAAACCGCGCAGGCGTCGTGACCGCCAGCGCCCGCATCCGCCCGGACTGCACGTGCGGGAGGACGACCGCAGGGCTGGAGAACATCATGTCGACCTCGCCGCCCAGCAGCGCCACCCCGGCCGGGGCGCCGCCCTTGTACGGCACGTGCAGGGTCTTGATGCCGGCCATCAGGTTCAGCAGTTCGGCCGCCATGTGGAAGCCGCTGCCCGGGCTGGCCGATGCATAGGTCATCTTTCCGGGCATCTTGCGTGCCAGGCCGATCAGGTCCTTCATCGAGCGCGCCGGCACTGACGGGTGCACGACGAACACATAGGGACCGATTGCCAGCATGCTGACCGACGCGAAGTCCTTCACCGTGTCGTACGGCACCTTCGCGTAGACGCTGAGGTTGATCGTGTGCTGCCCGGCCGTGGCCAGCAGCGTGTACCCGTCCGGCGGCGCCTTGGCGACGACGGCCGAGCCGATCATCGAGCCGGCGCCCGGGCGATGGTCCATGATCACCGGTTGCCCGAGGTTGGCGCGCAGCCGGTCGAACACCGGGCGCCCGACCACGTCGACCGGCCCGCCCGGCGGGAACGGGTTGATTACGCGTATCGGCTTGGACGGGAAGGCCGGCTGGGCCCAGGCGGCACTTGCGAGGAGCGCACCCGCGACGACCGCGGCGCCGCGAGCGCAACGGCGGCTCGCCGTCGAATGGAGGGTCATGCAGTCCTCATGCATAGGTCTGTCGTGATCACACTACACGGGCGGAAAATCAGGGTCAAGGCGGCGCGCCGGGGCTCCAAGCGCGTTCAGTCGATCTTCACCTTGCCGGCACGGATCACTCGGGTCCACAGCGCGATTTCACTGCGGATGAAACGGGTGAACTCCTCCGCGGTCGCCGCGGGCGTGGGCTCTACCACGTCGGCACGCAGCCGTTCCTGGACTTCGGGCCGCTCCAGCACGCGCCGCATTGCCTGCCCCATGCGATCGACCACCGGCTTCTGCAGGCCCGCGGGACCGAGCAGTCCGTACCAGGTGCTGGACGAGAAGCCGGGAACGGTCTCGCTCATCGCCGGCAGCTCGGCGGCGCCGGGCGCGCGCTTCTCGGTCGTGACACCCAGCGCGCGCAGCTTGCCGCCGCGCACCTGTGGAACCGCCGAGGCGCCGGCGGCGAACGCGGCAGTGATATGGCCGCCCATCAGGTCGGCCATCGCCGGCCCGTCGCCCTTGTAGGGCACGTGCGACATCTGGATGCCGGTGAGCTGCTGCAGCAGTTCGCCCGACAGGTGTGGCGTGCCACCGATGCCCGAAGAACCGAAGCTCACCTTGCCGGGATTGGCGCGGGCGAAGTCGATCAGTTCCTTCAGCGTCGTGAGCTTCGAGGCCGGATGCACGAGCATCACCAGCGGACCGATGCCGATCAGGCTGATCGGCGTGATGTCCTTGAGCGGATCGAAGTTCAGCTTGTAGAGCGGCGCGCTGCTGGCATAGCTCGACGGGATCACCAGCTGGGTGTAGCCATCCGGGTTCGCCCTGAGTGCCAGTTCGGTGCCGATCGTGCCGCCCGCCCCGGGCCGGTTGTCGATGATCACCGCCTGCCCGAGTTCCTCGGCCAGGCGCGGCGCCAGCAGCCGTGCCACAACGTCGGTCCCACCCCCGGGCGCGTAGGCGACGATGGTGCGTACCGGACGCTCCGGCCACTTCCCGGCCTGCGCGGTCGCCACACCGGGCGCAGCCAGCACGGCAGCGCCGGCCGACAGCAGGAACGCGGTCAAGACGGGATGCACTCGGTCCATGTCTTCTCCTCCAGTAGTGCCGGGCTGTATCGCCCGGTCGTTGCGCAGTGTAGCAGCAGCGAATCACTCCGGCAGGCGCGGGCGGCGCGGCCGTGACGGCGGCGTGGTATACGGAACGGAACATGCAGCGGAGAAAGACGCAGAGATGTCCCGACTTGGCCAGGTAGACCTCGATTCCGCCCCGGCGCAGTCGCGCCCGATGCTCGAGGGGGTTCAACGCAAGCGCGGCTTCCTGCCGCCGATGTTCCGCGCCCTGGGCAATTCACCCGCCGCGATGTCGGCCTATGTCGCGTTCGGCGGCGCGATGGCAGGCAGCACCCTGCCGGTGGCGGTGCGTGAACAGGTGTCCATCGCGGTAGCCACCGCGAGCGACTGCAGGCAGTGCATGGAGGCGCACACCCGCTACGGGCGTGAGGCCGGCCTGTCCGAAGCGGAGCTCGACGCCGCCCGCCGCTTCGAATCAGCGGATCCGCTGGCCTCGGCTGCGCTGGCCTTCGCCCGGCAGGTCAAGGACCGCCATGGCCATCTGCCCGACGAGGCGATCGACGCCGCACGCACCGCGGGCATCGATGACGCCCGGATGGTCGATATCGCGGCGCTGGTGGCGATCAACCTGTTCACGAACTACGTGAACAACCTGGCCAAACCCCAGGCCTGAGGGCACGTCAGTCGCGATACGACGGATCTGTCCGGTCGAGGGCGCGCCGCAGCGCACGCCACTCGGTCTGCCGTTTCTTGTACGGCAGGCCGGCGAACTGCAGCGCGACCTTGGCGGCGACCTCGGGCGGCGGGATGCGCAGCTTCGATCCGCCGGCCAGGGCATCCACCTGCGCGGTGCAGGCACGCTCCAGGTAGTACATCAGGTCGAACGCCTGGGCGATGGTCTCGCCGGCGGTGAGCAGACCGTGGTTGCAGAGGATCATCGCGCGATGCTCGCCGAGGTCGCGCACCAGCCGCTGCTGTTCGTCCAGGTCGAGCGCGACGCCTTCGTAGGCGTGGTAGGCCAGCCTCTCGTGGAAGCGCATCGCGTGCTGGGAGATCGGCAGCAGGCCATGCTCCTGCGCGGACACCGCGATGCCGGCAGCGGTGTGCGTGTGCATCACGCACGCCACGTCCGGACGGGCCCGGTGCACCGCGCCGTGGATGACGTAACCCGCCCGGTTGATCCCGAGGCCGGTCGGGTCGTCGATGATCGTGCCCTCCAGGTCGACCTTGACCAGCGAGGACGCGGTGATCTCGTCCCAGGTCAGGCCGAACGCATTGATCAGGAAATGCTCGTCCGGCCCGGGCACCCGCGCCGAGATGTGGGTATAGATGAGGTCGGTCATGCGGTAGAGCGCTGCACAGCGATAGCACGCCGCCAGGTCGACGCGGACGGCCCATTCCTCCGGCGATACCCTTGACCGCACGCTCCCCGGCTCGATCACAAATGCCGGCGGCTCGATGGCCGGATCGGTACTGTCGTTCATGGCGCCCTCCCTGCGATGGCATGATTGTGCACCTTCGAGACGGCAGAGGTGTTTCATGACCTGCATCGGACCACGGCTTCCCGCACCCTCACAGTTGCCCGCACTCGCCGGGCTGCTGCTGGCGTGCTTCGGCGCACCGGCGAGCGCGCAGGCACCGGCCGCATCGGCGTATCCGTCGAAGCCGATTCGCATCGTCGTGTCGGCAACGCCTGGCGGGGGCGTCGACACCAGTTCGCGCATCGTAGGCCAGGGCTTCACCGAACGCTGGGGCCAGCCGGTGCTGATCGAGAACCGCCCGGGTGGCGGCGGCGCGGTGGCTGGCGACATCGTCGCGCGGGCCGCGCCAGACGGCTACACCCTCAAGACGATCTCGATCGGCCACTCCGTGCTGCCGAGCACCCACCGCAACCTGTCCTACGATCCCGAGCGCGATCTGGTGCCGGTCAGCGTGATGGTCAACGGGCCGAACGTGCTGGTGGTGCATCCGTCACTGCCCGTGAAGTCGGTCAAGGAGTTGGTGGCGCTGGCGCGCGCGAAGCCCGGCGAACTCCTGTACGCATCCTCTGGCAACGTCGGTCCGCCGCACATGGCCACGGAGCTGTTCCAGATGCTCGCAGGCATCCGGCTCGTCCACGTGCCGTACAAGGGGACCGGCCCTGGCATGGCCGACCTGGTCGCGGGCCGGGTATCGATGACCTTCGCCAGCGTGATATCGGTGCGACAGCACGTGGAGGCCGGCCGGCTGCGCCTGCTCGCGACCTCGGGCGCGAAGCGCTCGGCCAGCATCCCGGACGTGCCGACGATGGCCGAGGCAGGCGTGCCTGGCTACGCGGTCGATGTCTGGTACGGCCTGTTCGCGCCCGCAGCGACGCCGCGTGACATCCTGCAGGTGCTCAATGGCGAGATCGCACGCATCCTGAACCAGCCTGCCGTGCGCGCGAAGCTCGCCGCACAGGGCCTCGAACCGGTCGCCGAGCCGCTCGACCAGACCGCCGCCTACATCCGTGCCGAGACCGCCAAGTGGGCCCGGGTGGTCAAGGCGGCGAAGATCACCGTCGATTGAAGGCCGCCATGTCTCTCACGCTTCCATCGTTCTCCGAGGTCCTGCCGGCGTTTCACGGCGGCCGCGATACCCCGCGTGACTACCTCGAGCGCTGCATCGCCACCATCGAGGCGCGCGAACCGCAGGTGCATGCGTTCAGCACCCTCGCGCTGGACAGCGCCCGGGCCGCCGCCGACGCGTCGACCGAGCGCTACCGGCGCGGCCAGCCACTGTCGACCGTGGACGGTTGTCCGGTAGGCATCAAGGACATCATGGACACCGCCGACATGCCCACGCAGATGGGCAGCCCCGCCTTCGCCGGCTGGCAGCCCGCGTGGGACGCCGCCTGCGTGCAGGCCCTGCGCGGCGGCGGCGCGGTACTGCCCGGCAAGACGGTGACCACCGCATTCGCCTGTGGCCTGTCCAACGAGACCACCAACCCGCACGATCCCCTGCGCACGCCCGGCGGTTCTTCGAGCGGCTCGGCCGCAGCCGTGGGGGCAGGCATGCTGCCCGCCGCCCTGGGCACTCAGACCCAGGGCTCGCTGCTGCGGCCGGCTTCCTTCTGCGGCATCGTCGGCTACAAGCCGACCTGGGGCACGCTGTCGATGCAGGGCGTGCATCCGATCTCGGCGACGCACGACCATCTGGGCGTGCTTGCCGCCTCGCTCGAGGATACCTGGCGCATCACATCGTACCTGGCGGGCGCGCAGGGACATCCCGCACGCCCGCCGCTGCAACGGGCCTCCGACACGTTGCCGCGCGCCACTGCACCCAGGCGTCTGCTCTGGCTGCGCACCGAAGCCTGGTCACGCGAGGTCGATGATGCGACGGCAGCCGCGTTCGCGGGCCTGGTCGGTCGCTTCACCGAGGCGGGCGTCGAGGTGGTGGATGCGTCCAGCCATGCAGCGGCTGCCGCGCTCGAGGACTGCCTGGTCCCGGCCTTCGCGGAACGATGTCTCGGCATCACTGCGTACGAGATGCGCTGGCCATACCGGCAGTACGTCGAGCGCCACGGCGACCTGATCGAACGCCGCGTGCATGACAGGATGGCGCAAGCCTTCGCGATGACCCCCGCCGACTACGCCGACCGGCTCGCCGGTCGCGAGGCGATGCAGCGCAGGGTCGCCGGCCTGATGCGCGGCTTTGACGGGATCATCACGCTGTCGGCGTCCGGGCCGGCGCCGGTCGGGCTGTCGGCGACCGGCAGCCGCAGCTTCCTCGTCTGGGCCACCTTCCTCGGTCTACCGGCCTTCAGCCTGCCGCTGATGCAGGTCGACGGCCTGCCGGTCGGCCTGCAGTTGATCGGCCGCCACGGCCGTGATGGCGACCTGTGCGCTCGGGCGCGCTGGATGATGCGGATGCGCTGATCGACAAGGCGTCGCCGCTCGTCCACGCCTTTCCAGACCGTGCGCCACTCAGCCGAGCCCCGTCCCCAGCAACGAGATCCGCAGTCGCTGCTGATCGACAGGCCGCTCGAGACTACTGCCCGGGGGTGGTCGCGTCGTTCCGCTGCGGCGCACGCGCCTGTGCCTTGCCGGGGCGCGCCCGCCCCAGGATCTCGTCGCGCACGTCGGTGATCTCGCGGGCGCGCGAGGCCTGCGCGCCGTCGCAGGGGTCGGGCAGCGGGCAGCGGGAACTGCGCGGGCAGATGATGCGAGCCGGCGCCTGCAGCGCATCCTCGACCCAGGCGATGTTCAGCACCCGCGCCACCGCCGCTATCGAGCGCCCAGCCTCGGCCGGGATCGGCGCGACGCCATGGTGCCCGAGGCAGGCGGCTCCCACCCGTTCGACGACCTCGGCCGGATCGGTGCCGTTGGCGAGCATTGCCGGCGCGAGGTCCACGCCGACCGACAGCACGTGGGCGTTGCCCGCCATGTCGGTGACACGCCGGGAGTGGCAGGCATAGAGCAGCGACTGGTCACCGTCGCGCAGCACCGAAAGCTGCGAGCCACGCTCGGGCGCCTGGGTGTCGTCGATCATCCGGAACACGGCCCACTGCGGGCAGGGATCGCTGACCTGGGCCATGTTTCCCCAGGGCAGCGGGATGCCGTTGCCGCGATACACCGCGCGCAGGTAGCCGGGCGGATACGCATCGAAGAAGTGCCAGTACGGATACGGCGACACCTTCGTCATTCGCCGCATGACCAGTGCCGGGGTAAGGCCGAGCTTCTCGCCGGCTTCCACGCGATGCGACTCGCGCGTGAGAAAGCGGCGGAACGGGATCTTCGGGCAGAGCAGGGCCCCGGCGAAGAAGCTGCACTCGAAGTCGCGCCACGCGTGCAGCACGTCCTGCGCCGACAGTCCCCCGGACGCCGGCCCGCCGTCCGGGCTGCCGCCCATGTCGCCACCGGTGGCATGCGCGGACTTCACGCCGTCACCGCCGTGCAGGACCTTGTGCGCGAGGTGGGTCGCTATGTCGAACTTCAGCCGCGCCGGATCGGCCTGCAGCTGCCGGTTCAGGTACACCGTCTTCGGCGGGTCGAAGAAGGAACGGACCACGCTGCGCAGCTCGTGGTTGCGGTCGCGCGCGAGCAGCGGCGGTCGGTCGAACCATCGGACGGCAAGGCCGTGCTGCCGGCACAGCTTCAGCAGGTCCTCGACCGACAGCGGGAAACGTCGCTCGCCCACGCGCTCGGCGGCCCGCTCGAGGTCCGGGAAGTCGTTGCGCGAGATTTCCTGGTGAGACCGGATCAGCAGGTGCGCGAACTGCCGCGAGGTGGTTCCGGTCTGCGCGAGCAGTTCCGGTATCGCTGCCTGCAGCAGCGACCTGGAGAACAGGAATGCGGGCTCCAGCGGCACCGCACGAGCCCCGCCGGCGCGCACCTCGACCGGCGACGGCGCTTCAGGCTCGGCGTTGCCATCGAGGAACCACCGCACGTCGCGCTGGAACACCTTGCCGAGCAGCGCCAGCACGTCGTCCGACGGCACCCGCTTCCCGCCCTCGATCATGCTCAGGTAGGAGACAGAAGGGGCGCTCTGCGGATCGAGCTGCGAACAGCGTACCGAGAGCTCGTCCAGCGTCAGGCGGTTGCGCTTGCGCAGCGCACGCAGCTTGGTACCGAGCAGGTGGGTGTTGCGCACGTGGTCGGAAAGATGGGTGGTGGCCATGCGCGAGGCGGCTCCAGTGACGGCCGGATTCTGAAGTTCGCCCGACCGGTTCCACGTTGTGTGAAATTCACACAGTGAAGTTCCCTTTGCTGTATTCACAGCACCGGGCCTGCACATAATCGCCTCCCGTCATAGCCGCTGTCCACCCGTACTCCGCCCGAGCACGCCGGCGACGCAGACGCCACAGGGAGACACACCATGAGCCGCAGCATCCTGATCCTTGGAGCCTCCTACGGGTCCCTGCTGTCCACCCGTCTCCTGATGGCGGGCCATCGCGTCACGCTCGTATGCACCCGTGGCACCGCCGACCTCGTCAACCGGGAAGGCACCAGGGTCGCCTTCCCGGTGCGCGGTGTCGAGGGCCTGGTCGAGGTCGACTCGCGCAGCCTGCCCGGCACCCTGCGAGCCGCCACCCCCGACCGCGTGGACCCGATCGGCCATGACCTGGTCGTGCTCGGCATGCAGGAGGCCCAGTACGGCGCAGCGGGCGTGCGCGAGCTGATGGCCCGCATCGCCGCCGCGCGCCGCCCCTGCTTCGCGATCATGAACATGCCGCCGCTGCCCTACCTGGAGCGCATCGGCGCGCTGGACACCGCCGCGCTGGCGAGCTGCTATACCGACGCGTCCGTATGGAACGGATTCGACCCTTCGCTGGTCACGCTGGCAAGTCCCGATCCGCAGGCGTTCCGCCCGGCCGACCGCTCGAAGAACGTGCTGCAGGTGGGACTGCCGACGAACTTCAAGGCGGCCCGCTTCGCGCACGACGAGCACACCGCGCTGCTGCGGGAGCTCGAAGCGGACATCGAAAGGTCGCGCCTGCCGCACGATGGCGTCGAACGGGAACTGCCGGTGAAGCTGAAGGTCCACGATTCGCTGTTCGTGCCGCTGGCCAAATGGCCAATGCTGGTCGCCGGCAACTACCGCTGTGTCCGCCCCGGCGGGATGGTGCCGATCCGCGAGGCGGTACATGGCAACCTGCGCGATGCGCGCGAGGTGTACGACTGGGTCTCGGCTGTCTGCCTCGATCTGGGCGCGGACGCGAGCGACCTGGTCCCCTTCGAAAAATACGCAGCAGCCGCAGCAGGCCTGGGCAAGCCCTCGTCGGCCGCGCGAGCGCTGGCCGCTGGCGCGACCCACATCGAGCGGGTCGACAGCCTGGTGCAATGCATTGCCCGGCAGCAGGGGCGCCGCAGCGACGTGCTAGCCCGGATGGTCGCGCTGGTCGACGAACGGTTGCGCTCGAACCGTGAGGCGCCGGTCGAGGAAGCAGTGGCCGCCTGAGCCGGCCGGCCAACGGGGAGGGGCGGTGGCATACTTCAACGATGCCCCGCCCGCTGGAGGGGCCGCACCTCATCCAGGGAGCACGCCGTTGATCCACCCTTGCGCACCCGCCGGTGCACGTCCTGCACCGCCCCGGTTCGCAGGTGCAGTGCTGATGGCAGCCGCCGCGCTCACACTGCCTGCACCGACGGCCAACGCCGCCGAAGCCTATCCGTCCCGCCCGATCCGCTTCGTCGTGCCCTCGGGCGCGGGCGGGGTCACCGACATCCTGGCACGCGCGATCAGCCAGCGGTTGACCGAACGCTTCGGCCAGCAGGTGATCGTGGACAACCGGCCGGGCGCGAGCGGCATCGTCGGCTCGTCGATCATCGCCAAGGCACCGGCCGATGGCTACAACCTGCTGATGGTCTTCCCGACGCACGTGGTCAACCCCAGCCTGTACGCCACGCTGCCCTACGATACGGTGCGCGACTTCGCGCCGATCACCCAGGTGAGCGCGGTATCGACCACCCTGCTGGTACCCGGCAACAGCCGCGCGAAGACCGTCCCCGACCTCGTCTCGATGGCGAAAGACCCGGCCTCCAGGCTCAACTACGGCTCGGTGGGCCGGGGCAGCATCGGCCACCTCGCGGCCGAACTGCTGTCGTCGACGACCGGGCTGAACGGCACCCATGTCGCCTACAAGGGCAGCCCGCAGATCCTCACCGCCCTGCTGCAGGGCGAGATCCAGTACTACTTCATCGCATCGGTCGCCTCGGCGCTGCCGCACATCCAGTCCGGCCGCATACGCGCGCTGGGCGTCAGCAGTCCGAAGCGGCTGCCCTCGCTGCCCGACGTACCCGCGATCGGGGAGTCCGTACCCGGCTATGAAGCGCTGGGCTGGAACGGGCTGCTCGCGCCCTCTGGCACCCCCGTATCGATCATCGACCGGCTGAATCGCGAGGTCGTGCTGGTGGTGAACTCGCCGGAGTTCCTCAAGCTGCTGGCCAACGAAGGCGCGATGCCCGTCGGCAACACCCCGGCCGAGTTCGCCCGGGTGATCCGCGCCGACATCGACAAGTGGGCGAAGGTGATCCGGTACGCCGGCATCAAGCCCGAATAGCCCGTACCGACCGCCAGGAAAGCCCATGCCCTACCTCGAACTGCCCGATGCCAGGCTCTTCTACGAGATCGACGACCACACCGACGCGTGGACTACGCCACAGACCGTACTCTTCGTGCACGGCTTCACCGAAAACCTCGACGCCTGGCGTGCATGGGTGCCGCACTTCTCCCGCCGCTACCGCATGATCCGGATCGACCAGCGCGGCTTCGGCCGGTCCGGGCCGGTCGCGGAAGACTTCCCGCTTTCGACCGAACTGTTCGTGGACGACCTGGTGCGCATCGTCAACCACGTTGCCGGTGGCGGACCGGTGCACGTGGTGGGCGGCAAGAGCGGCGGCATCAGCAGCGCCATGCTGGCGGCGAACCGCCCCGACCTGGTGCGCACGCTCACGCTCGCCAGCTCGATCGTGACCCCGCCCACCGGGGCGGGATGGATCGAGCACATGGAACGACACGGCATGCGCAGCTGGGCACGCAAGACGATGCGCAACCGGCTCGGCAGCAGCATGCCGGAACGCGGCATCGACTGGTGGGTCGACATGATGGGCGCCACCGCGCTGTCCACCGCCAAGGCCTACCTGCGCTGGGTCGGGGCAATCGACATCCGCGAGGACATCCAGCGCATCCAGTGCCCGACACTGGTGATCGGCACCAACGCCGCGGGCAAGGATCGGGCGACGATGTCGCGCTGGCAGGAAACTATCCCGGGATCGAAGCTGGAGATCATCCCGATCGACGGCTACCACTCGGCCGGCACCGATCCGGACGCGACGGCGAAGGTCGTGCTGGACTTCCTGGCGGCGCAGGGCTGAAGGTACAGCCGAGGCCGCTGCGCTGCCGGGACGTACCCGAAGCGGTTGCGCCGGGCGTTCCTCGGCTGATCAGTTCGAGGCGGCGAGCCGCCGCCGGCGCGGGACGGCCATCCCGGGCTCCATGCCGCCGTGCCCGACCAGCTGGCGCGCACGCTCGCGCGCGATCAGCGCCTTGAGCGCTTCGTGCACTACTGCCGTACGGTCCGTCGCGCCCATCAGCCGGACTGCGCGTTCGAGGAGTTCGTCGTCGATTTCGATTGCCTTGCGCATGCGGTGTCCCCGGTTCGAATGACGATTGGCTCGTGGGTGATTGTACGCGCCAAAGATGATGTCTAATCGACCGGCATGGTCGACCCAGCCCGACATGCACCCAGAAAACCCCATGCCGGACACCGACACCGCCCTCCACCACCTCGGCGCCACCGAACTGGCCCGCCGGCTCCGCCGCGGGGAGTTGTCCTCGCGCGCGCTGGTCGAGCACTGCCTGGATCGCATCGCGCGCTTCAACCCCGCGCTCAATGCCATCGTGCTGCTGCGAGAAGCCGAAGCCCTGGCGCAGGCGGACGCCGCCGACGCAGTGCTGCGCACTGGACGCGCGGCCGGGCCGCTTCACGGCGTGCCGGTGACGATCAAGGAATGCTTCGACTGGACCGGCACGCCGTCTACCTTCGGGCGCCCTTCACGTGTCGGGCACCGTGCTGCGGCCGATGCAGCCGTGGTGGAGCGAATGGTCGCGGCCGGTGCGATCCTGCTCGGCAAGACGAACGTCCCGCTCGACCTCGCCGACTGGCAGACGTTCAACGACGTCCATGGCGAGACGGTGAATCCATGGAATGCCTCGCGATCCCCGGGCGGCTCGTCGGGCGGGTCGGCCGCCGCGCTGGCCCTGGGCTTCAGCGCACTGGAAGTCGGCAGCGACAACAGCGGCTCGATCCGGATACCAGCGCATTTCTGCGGCGTATACGGACACAAGCCGACCTGGGGCGTCGTGCCGGTACGGGGGCATGCGCTCGAGCCGGGCTTGCCCGCCGATGACGTGAACGTGGTCGGGCCGCTGGCGCGCACGGCGGATGACCTCGCGCTGGCGATGCGCCTGTTCGCGGGCGCCGATGGCACGGCGGCGCGCGGCTGGACGCTGACGCTGCCCGAACCCGACCTGCCGCCACACAGCGGGCGCCGGATCGCAGTGCTCACCGGCGATGCCGACTTCCCGGTGGATGCCGGCACGACGCAGGCGGCGCGCGCAGTCGCGGCGCGACTGCAGGACCTCGGCGCCACGGTCACGATCGATCCGCCGCTGCCGCTGCCCTCCCGCGAGTACTACGAACTGTTCCTGGCGCTCGCCCGCGGATCGACATCGTTCCGCCGCGATCGCGCCGCGGTGGCCGCCCTCGGGCCTGCGGCCGCCGCGCTCCATCCCGACGACCGCGGCTACGAGGCCCTGATGCTGCGCGGCCTGACGCAGTCGCATCGCGAGTGGCTGGAACGCAACGCCGAGCGCGAGCGGCTGCGCGCCGGCTGGGAGGCGTTCTTCACCCGGCATGACCTGCTGATCGCGCCGGTGTCACCGACGCCCGCCTTCCCGCACATCCGCGACGTACCGAAGCCGCTGCACACGCTGTTGGTCGACGGCAGGCAACGGCCGATGGCCGACACCTACTTCTGGATCGGGCTGGCTTCCGCCGCGAACCTGCCGTCGACGACCCTTCCGGCAGGCGAAGCCGGCGGGCTGCCGATCGGCCTGCAGGTGATCGGCCCCGAGTACGCGGATCTGCGCTGCATCGCGCTCGCCCGAGAACTGGAACGGGCCCACCGCGGCTTCGTGCCTCCGCCCGGCTTCGAATGAGCGACGCGCGACCGACGGACCGCGCGCCGCATCGTGCCTGCGCCGCTACTCCGGCTTGATGCCCGCGAACTCGACGATACGGCGCAACTGGTCGGCGTCGGTACGCATGACCGCCATCATCTCGGTCCCGCTGGCGAACGCGACCTCGAGTCCGCCACCACCGACTTTCTGTGCGACCTCAGGCAGTGCCATGACCTTGCGCAGGTCGGCTTCGATCCTCGCGACGACATCCGGCGGCGTACCGGCCGGCGCCATGAAGCCGTAGTACACGCTGCTCTCGTAGCCCTTCAGTTCCGGCACGCCGGACTCGCGGAAGGTCGGTACCTCGGGCGCCGAGGGCGAGCGGTTGCGCGACGTCACGGCCAGCACCCTCAGGCGGCCGGACGCCTGGTGCGGCAGCAGCGTGTTCAGCGAGGACATCACCGTGTCCACCTGTCCGCCTACCGCGTCGGCCACCGCCGCCGCGCAGCCGCGGTACGGGATATGCAGCGCATTGAGCTTCGCCTGAAACTTGTACAGCTCGAAGGCGAAGTGGTGCGAAGTCGCGATGCCGCAGGTGGCGTACGAGAGCTTGCCCGGATTCGCGCGCATGTTTGCGGTGAACGAGCGCAGGTCGGCCTCCTTCACGCGGGGATGCACCGCGAGCGCCATCGGCGATACGGTGACCAGGGCGATCGGGGACAGGTCCTTGAACAGGTCGAACGGCAGCTTCGGGTAGAGCGCGACGTTGATCGGCTGCGCGGAGGATGCGAGCAGCAGCGTATGGCCGTCGGCTGGCGATCGCACCACGGCCTCCACGCCGATGTTGCCACCGGCGCCGATGCGGTTCTCGACCAGCACCTGCTGCTTCCAGAGGTCGGTCAGCCGCTCGGCCACCACGCGAGCGGTGAAGTCGGCGGCACCGCCCGCGGAGAAGGTGACGATGATGCGCACCGGCTTCGCCGGGAACGCCTGGGCGATGGCCGTTCCGGCAGCGGCCAGCGAGGCGGCCAGCAGCCCGGCGGCGGCCAGCGCGCGGCCGGTACGGGAGACTGCGGTGGCGCGGGATCGGCGCGTGGCGGTCATGGCTGGCTCCGGGTGACGATGTTTCCGTTGGCCTCGACGAACAGCCGCGCAGTCTCCAGCGGCACGCCGTTGAGGCGGTCGAGCATCCAGTCGGCACTCATCGAAGGCGGGTTGGGCCCGAGCACGGCCGAAGGCACGTTGCCGACCGAGTGGCGCGACTCCTGGTACACGACGAGCTGGGTCGGGCCGCGCATCGCGTCGAGCGTGCGGTAGGCCCACTCCACCGGACACAGTTCGTCGCGCTCCCCGGCCACGCAGAGGAAGGGCATGCGGATGCGCTTGGCATGCGGCTCGAGCGTCATGGCGCGGCGCATGCGGTCGAAGCGCGCCTCGTCGGTGAAACCGGACATGTACATGAAGCGGTGCTTGAAGGTCGGCGATGCCTTCTGGAAGATGGTCTCGCCGGCCGGCTCGAGGCAGATCGAGGTGATCGCTGCGGCCCGGTAGCGTGGCTCCCAGGCCGCGGCCAGCGTCGCGAAGAAGGTGCCGAAACTGTTGCCGGTGATGCCGATGCGGCGCGGGTCGATCTCTTCCCGCGCGGCGAGCCACTCCCAGGCCGCCTTGCCGGTCGCCTTCCAGGCGTCCATGCTGAACGGCACGCCGCCGGTCACCGCCTCGTATTGCCCGGGACCCTCGAGCACCAGCACCGCGATACCGCGCGACAGCCAGCGGTCGCCGGCAAGCGCGACATTGGCCTCCTTGAAGCCGTCCATTCCCGGGATCGACACGATGGCAGGCACCTTCCCGCCACGGTAACCGTACGGCAGGTGGAACCAGCCGGGCAATCGGCGCCCACCGGGCAGCGGTACCCAGGCCGCCTCGACGCGATGGTCCGCGTGCTTCGCGTAGGCTTCGAAGCATTCGCGCTTGCGCGCGTTGTTCGCGAGATTGTGCGCATCGTTGGCCAGCAGCGTCCACTGCGAGGCCGCCCAGAACACCGACGCGACGAAGTAGTTGTCGCGCGCGGTCACGACGTGGCCGGCGGCCTCGGCCTTCTTGGCCACCGCCTCACGCCGGCGCGCGACGGCCTCGAAGGCCGGATTGATGTCGCTGTACTTCTGCACCCGCGCCCGCACGGCGGC
>CANHBC010000103.1 GCA_947458835.1 Betaproteobacteria bacterium
GGCGGGTTGCCGCGCCTGGCCGCGGCGCCGGCCGGGATCACCGGTCCGGACGGTCCCGCCGGCAGCGTCTTCTTCGTCTGCTTGGGCTTCTTCACTTCCTTGTTGCTGCGCTGCTGGCCCTTGGGCATCGTGGCCTCCTGAAGTTTGGCTGCGATGACGGCGGCCGGAAGTCCAGCATACGCGCAACCCGCCGCATCCGCAGCCTCCGCCGTACAACGGCAGCGGCCCCGAGCCCGGCTGCAGATCAGCGCCCCACCGGCACCTTCGCCGCGAAGGCAGACCCGCGCACGCACATGCGTCCCTCCGGGTCCTGCCAGAGCTTCTCGTCGACGTGCAGCTTGCCGAACGCGCGCGTGATCGCCTGCAGCGGAGCGTCGGGGAACGCATCGATCACCTGCGCGTAGTACAGCGGTTTCTCGCCGATCAGCTCGAGGATGCGCACGGCAAGCTCCTCCACCTCCCCCGGGCGGGGCTTGCGGTCGGCGGCCTTCACCACGGCCTCGTCGAGCCGATAACTGCCGAGCTTCACCGTTTCGGAATAGGCGTAGCGGATGCGCTCGTAGCGCTCGCGCGGAATGCCCTCGGGGATGGTGGCATCGACACCGACCTTGGCGCCGGTGGGCACCACGCCAGCCGGCATGACGGGCAGGCTCGGGTCGAGCGGCTTGGCGCGCGCACCGGGGATGATGAACACGTCGCGATCGCCCTGCACGCGGGTCGCGATCGCCCATTCGACGTCGAGCGGGTCGTAGACGTCGATATCGTCGTCCACCACCACTGCGTGCTTGATATCGCCGACCGAGAGCACCGCCATCAGCGCGTTCTTTCCCTCGCCGGCCTGCTTGCGAATCGACACGATCACGTGCCAGGATCCGTTGCCACCGAGCGTGACGTTGATGTCCTTCACCTGGATGCCTGCCGCCTTCAGTGCCCCACGCAGCTGCGACCAGCGCGTCGGGATCATCAGCCAGGCCACCTCCCAGGGCATATGCAGGTTGTAGTAGATCGGGTCGCGGCGGTGCGAGATCGCCTTGACCTTCACCAGCGGGTTCCAGTGCAGGCCGCCCATCAGCTGGGTGAATTCACCGAAGCGGCCTTCCGGCCAGGTCCAGCCGGTGGGCAGGATCTCGGCCTCCAGCACCATCTCGGCATCGGCCAGGTAGGGCACGTCGATCGTCTCGCACATCGCCAGCCGGGTCGGAGCGCCGCGCAGGCCACCCGCGATGTTGATCTCGTCAACACCCATCGGTGCCCGGTAGCCCGCGGCCATGAACTCGTACGGATGGGTTCCGATGGAGATCGAGATCGGCAGCGGCCGCTTCTCCAGGAACGCCTTGTGCGCGAGCGCTCGCAGGTTGTTCGGGGTGACGATGTCGATGCCGGTGAGGTTCTTCTCCTTCAGCAGGTAGCGATAGATGCCGGCATTCAACCCGCCCTGCTCGTCGCGCACCAGGGTGATCGCGCCGGTGATCATCGGCCCGCCATCGAGCACCGAGGACATCGGAATCGGCAGATCGAACAGGTCAACGTCATCGCCGTAGCGGGTGACCTCGCGCGTGCTGCTCTGCTCGACGTACACCGGCGCGATGGGCTCGGCGATGCCCTTGGTGAGCTTCTGCTCGATGTCGGCATACTTCTCGACGCCCAGGCCGATCGCAACCCGCTCACTGGAGCGGATCAGCCCAGACACCACCGGCATGTCGTAGCCGATCACGCGATGGAACAGCAGAGCCTTGTCGCTCTGATCGACCAGCGTTGCGATGTGCCGGCTGTCGACCGGATCATGGATATCCTGCAACTGTCCCGCTGCACGCAGGCGGTCGAGGTAGCCACGGAATGTCTCGTGTTCATGCATGATCGACTCCTCCGCCAGCGGCGTGACAAATGGACGTGAGCGCAGTATAGAAGACCTCAGCGGCAAGGCAAGCCGAATGCTTGCCTTGGGTCGATATCGTGATCACACTCGAGGTAGCTGAAATGGACATGAACTCCCTTCGCTCCCCGCCCCTGCGCATGCAGCACACGCCGCATCTACTCGCCACAGCGGTGCTCGCGCTGCTGTCGGCCGCGCCAGCTGAGGGTGCGCAGGACACCGCTTTCCCCCAGCGAGCGGTCCGGCTGGTCATACCGTTCGCCGCAGGCGGCGCCATCGACATCATGGCGCGGCCGATCGGTCGCCGGCTGCAGGAGTTCCTCGGCCAGCCGGTGATCATCGACAACCGGGCTGGCGGCGGTGGCAGCCTCGCGGGCGAGCTGGTCGCGCGCTCGGCGCCGGATGGCTACACCCTGCTGGTCGGGTCGACCAGCCCGCTGGTGATCAACCCGGCGGCGCTGGCCAAGGTCGGCTACGACACGATGCGCGACTTCACGCCGATCTCGCTGATCGCCACGCAGCCGCTGCTGATCGTCGCGCACCCGTCGCTGCCGGTGAAGAACATCAAGGACGTGATCGCGCTGGCCAAGCGCAACCCGGGCAAGTTGTCCTACGGCAGCGCAGGACCGGGCACATCCAACCACCTGACCGGCGCCCTGCTCGCACATGCTGCGGGCATCGACCTGCTGCACGTGCCCTACAAGGGAGGCGGGCCGGCGCTCAACGCACTGCTCGGGGGCGAGACTGAACTCCAGGTGAGCCAGCCCAACACCATGGTGTCCTTCGTCAAGAGCGGCCGGGTCCGCGCGATCGCGACCACCGGCGCGAAGCGCTCTCCGATCTACCCTGACGTGGGCACGCTGGTCGAGGCCGGCTACAAGGAACTCGACATCACCGGCTGGTACTGCGTGGTGGGCCCGGCGAACATCCCCCGCCCGATCGTCGACCGCCTGAACGCCGACCTGCGGCGTACGCTGGCCTCGCCCGACGTACGCAACGCACTGCTGGGCGAAGGCACCGACCCGGTGGCGAGCAGCCCTGAGGAGCTGGGCGCACTGATGAAGCGCGAGCTGGTGCGCTGGGCGGCGGCGGTGAAGCTCGCCGGCGTACGGCCCGAGTAGCGTCGATGATCGACACCGACAACCTCGGCGCCCTGTACGACCCGGCGCTGCACGAGGCCTCCGGCGGGACCAGCCTGGCGCTGGTGGACCTGCTCGACCCGCAGGCACCGCGCGAGTACACCCACCGGCAGGTCGAGGACGCCGCCAACGCGTTCGCCCGCGGCCTGCTCGCCAACGGCCTTGTGCCCGGCGACGCGGTGGCCATCGTCTCATCGAACCGCGCCGAGTACCTGTTTGCCTTCCTCGGCATCGTGCGTGCCGGCATGGTCGCGGTACCGGTCAGCCACAAGTTCCCGGCAGCCACCGTGGCGTTCATCCTGGACGACTGCAACGCACGCCACGTGGTGTGCGATGCGCGGGGCCGGTCGCTGCTGCCCGGCGGGCTGCCGGTCACCGACCTGGACGACAAGGGCGCGGACGGCTTTGCCGCCCGCCTGGACCCGGGGCCGTTCGAACCGGTGCATCCGCCACCCGAGGCGGTCGCGATGGTGCTCTACACCTCCGGCTCCACCGGGCGACCCAAGGGCGTGCCGCTCACCCACGGCGGCCATCTGTGGGCCCTGCGCGCGCGCAGCCGGCGTGGCGCCCCGTTCACCGCCCAGCGGCTGCTGGTCGCTGCGCCGCTCTATCACATGAACGGGCTGTGTACCTCGCTGTTCACGCTGGCCGTGGGCGCCAGCCTGGTGCTGCTGCCCGAGTTCGATGCCCGCCTCTACCTGCAGTCGATCGAGCGCTACCGCTGTACCTGGCTCACCGGCGTGCCGCCGATGTTCGCGATGTGCCTGCAGCAGGCCGACCTCGTCGCGACCGTGGACCGCTCGTCGGTGCAGACGGTGCGCATGGGCTCGGCACCGATCTCGCCCAAGCTCTGGGACGAGGTCAAGGCCGCGTTCCCCGGCGCCATGGTGATGAACTCGTATGGCACCACCGAAGCCGGGCCGGTGGTCTGTGCCCCACGGCCCGACCGACCGCTGCCGCCGCTGTCGATCGGCTGGCCGATGGACGAAGTCGAACTCAGACTGGTCGACGCCGCCGGCCACGACGCCGACGAGGGCGTGCTCTGGCAGCGCACGCCAGCCAACATGCGCGGCTACCTGAACCTGACCGAGAAGACGCGGGAAGTACTCACGCCCGATGGCTGGTACATCTCCGGAGACGTGTTCCGGCGCGATGCCGACGGCGCCTACTTCTTCGTCGGCCGCTCCGACGACATGTTCGTCTGCGGCGGCGAGAACATCTTCCCCGGCGAGGTCGAATCGCTGCTCGAGCGCCACCCGGAGATCCGCCAGGCCTGCGTGGTGCCGGTACCCGACGAGATCAAGGGCGAGAAGCCGTTCGCCTTCATCGTGCGCGCGCCGGGCAGCGCGCTCAGCGAGGCAGAAGTGAAGCACTTCGCGCTCGAACATGCACCGGCGTTCCAGCATCCGCGGCACGTCGTGTTCCTCGAGTCGATGCCGCTGGCCGGACCGAACAAGGTCGACCGCAAGTCGCTGCGGTCACAGGCCATCGCGCGTATCGCCGGTGAGGCCGGGTCGTGAGCGTGGCCGCACCGGCGCTGTCGCTCGACCACCTGGGCTGCGTCGCCGAAGACTTCGATGCGACGGCCAGCGCATGGGAACGGCTGGGATTCCGGCTGTGCCCGCGCAGCCCGCAGCGAGGTGCGGTGCCCGGGCGTGAAGGCATGCATCCGTGGGCGACCTCGAACCGCTGCGCACTGTTCCACCATGGCTACCTTGAACTGATCGGCGTCACCAAGCCCGGAGCCTTCAATCCCTGGGCACCGTTCATGGCGCGCGGCCCCGGCCTGCACATCGTGGCCCTGCGCTGCGACAGCGTGGACGACACCTACGCGGCGCTGGCCCCCGGCGCACCGTTCCTTCAGCCGCCGGTGCAGCGCGAGCGCGAGGTCGATGTCGATGGACAGCCGCGCCTCATGCGCTTTCGCAACATCTTCAGCCGCGATGCCGACTGCCCCGAGGGCCGCTGGATCCTGATCGAGCACCAGACACCCGAATACCTCTGGCAGCCACGCTACCTCGACCATGAGAACGGCGCGATCGCGCTGCTGTCGGCCACCTTCGTCGCCGACGACCCGGCACCGCTCGCGCAGCGATTGCAGGCGCTCGGCCAGCTACCCGGCGTGGAACAGGTCAGTACCGCCGAGTTCGACGCCCGGCACGGTCGCCGTCCATCGCGCAGACCCGGCCTGCATGCATTGACCGTCGGCGTACTCGACCTCGGCCGTGCCGAGGCGCTGCTCGCGGCACGGGGCGTGCCCTTCCGCCGGATCGACGGTGTCGCCTGGATGGACCCCGAGCATGCGGGCGGCTTCTGGCTCGGGATGCGGCAGGTACCGCCCGGGTTCAGCCCTGTGCGCGACTGAGGGCCAGCAGTTCATCCAGCCAGGCTCGGCCCTGCGGCCAGTCGCCCAGCCCGGAGTCCGCATTGATGTGCCCACGCGCGCCGATCACGTGGTAGGCCGAGCCCCAGGCCTGCGCGAAGCAGCGCGATCGCGGCTCGCGCACCATCGGGTCGTCGGTGCTGGCGACGACGATCGTCGGAAACGGCATCTTCATCAGCGGCATCGGCGAGAAGCCGATCGGGCCCGCGGGCCAGTCGGGCGAATCCACGTCGCTGGTCGACACCAGCAGCGCCGCGGCCACCGTGCCGATCTCCCCGGCCGCGACCCAGTTGGCCACCAGACTGCATGCCAGCGAGTGCGCGACCAGCACGATCGGCGCAGGGGCCAGCGCGCGGACTGTGCGCTGGAGGTCCGCGACCCAGTCCTCGCGGCGCGGCGTGGTCCATTCGGCGTGCTCGATGCGCACGCAACCCGGGCGCGCGGCCTGCCACAGCGTCTGCCAGTGTGCCGGGCCCGAGTTCCCGCGCCCGGGCAGGATCAGCACCACCGGCTCGCGCTTGCTCATGCCGGTGCCCCAGCCACCCGGGCACGGTACTCGGCCGCCGCCGCGTCCATGCGCACGAACACCGCACCGCGCGCGAGCAGCGTGTCGACCAGCTTCTCGAGCATCAGGATGCGGTGGCCGCGGCCGATGATGAACGGATGGCAGGTGTAGGTGAGCACACCCCAGTCGAGCTCACGCTGCATGTAGTCGAAGTCGGCGACCCAGTTCTCCAGCACCAGCCCGGCATTCATGTTGCCCGGGCGGATCGCGTTCGGGTAGCGCATGAACTCGAAGTGCGGCGCGTCGTCGGTGGACCAGCTGATCGGCATCTCGAGCAGGTTGGAGGGCTTGCCGAACACCGCCGGCTGCTCCAGCTCGATCACGTCGCCCTGGCGCGCGAAGTAGGGCGTGTAGTCATCGCCCATCATGCTGCTGTCGTAGGTGAAGCCGTGCTCGAGCATCAGTTCGATCGAATGCGGCGAGAGGTCCCAGGACGGGGAGCGGTAGCCGGTCGGACGCTGGCCGGTGGTGCGCTCGATGGCGGCGATGCCGCGGGCGAGTTCGTTCGCCTCCTCCTCGCGCGTGAGCGTCGCCGGTGGCACATGCTTCCAGCCGTGGTGGCCGATCTCGTGGCCGGCGCGCGCCACCGCGGCGACCGCATCGGGAAAGGTCTCGGCGGTGTGGCCGGGCACGAACCAGGTCGTCTGCAGGTTGCGCTCGCCGAGCATCTTCAGCAGCCGGGGCGCGGCCACTCGCGGGCCGAACTCGCCGCGGGAGATCGCCGAGGGCGTCGGCGTGCCGCGCGCGATGAAGCCGGAGATGGCGTCGAAATCGAAGGTAAGGCAGACGAGGTGGCGACGTGGCTTTGACATGGGCGCGGGTGTTGCTCCAGACTGGGCCGTCGCCGGCTGGCTACGGTCGGGGCAGTGTATCAATTCGATCCACCGGCCATCATCCGGCCATGAAGGGAGCCTGCATGAAGGCATCGACTCCGGCGGCAATGCTGGCGCTGGTCCTCCTGGGTACGACCGCCCCGTCGTACGCCGCGGACGCACCCGCCCCGTACCCCTCCCGGCCGATCCGCTACGTGGTGCCGTTCGCCCCCGGTGGCCCGACCGACATCCTGTCGCGGGCGATCGCCGAGCGGCTGTCGCTCTCGCTCGGCACGCCGGTGGTGGTCGACAACCGCGCCGGCGCCGGCGGCGGCGTGGGCGCTGAGATCGTCGCTCGCTCCGCGCCCGACGGCTACACCCTCATGATCGGCCATGTCGGCACGCATGCGATCAACATCAGCCTGTACGCGAAGGTCAACTACGACCCGATCAAGGACTTCCAGCCGATCTCGATGATCGCGACGCTACCGTTCGTGCTGGTGGTGCATCCGGGCGTGCCGGCAAAGAACGTGAAGGAGCTGATCGCGCTCGCGCGCGCCAAGCCCGGCGTGCTCAACTTCGCGTCGGCCGGCAGCGGCGGTCCCACCCACCTGGCGGGCGAGCTGTTCAAGAGCACCGCGGCGATCGACATCGTGCACATCCCGTACAAGGGCAACGCGGCCGCGCTTGGCGACCTGGTCGGCGGCCAGGTGCAGATGATGTTCTCGAACATGCTCACCGCCATGCCCTTCGTGCGCACCGGCAAGCTGCGCGCGATCGCGGTGTCCACGCTGAAGCGCTCGCCGCAGGCGCCGGAGCTGCCGACGGTATCCGAGGGCGGCGCAACCGGCTACGACGTGACGCCGTGGTACGGCGTGCTCGCACCGGCCGGGCTGCCGAAGCCGTTGCTCGCGCGACTGCATGGCGAGGTGTCGAAGATCGTCGACTCGCCCGAGATGCGCGAGCGTTTCGTCACACAGGGTGTGGACGTCGCCTCGAGCACGCCAGAGGCGTTCGCCGCGCTGATCCGTGCCGAGATCCCGCGCTGGCGCGACCTGGTGAAGCGCTCGGGAGCGAAGGCGGACTGAGCCGCTTCGCGCGGGGCGACCGACGGCGAGGCTGCGCTGGCGCTACTCGGCCTTGATCCCGGCTCGCTTGATCACCTTGCCGAACGCGTCGGAGTCGGAGCGGATCGCTCGCTGGTAGTCGTCCGGCGTATCGCCGACGATCGCATAGCCGAGCTGGTTCTCGAACCGGGCGCGGACGTCGGGCAGCTTCAGTGCGGCCACCGAGGCTGCGTTGATCCGGTTGACGATCTCGCGGGGCGTGGCACTGGGCACCACCAATCCGTAGCGGCCGTCGATCGGCTGCATCTTGAGGCCCTGCTCGGCCAGCGTCGTCACGCCCGGTGCCGCGCTGCTGCGGCGCGAGCCGGCGATCGCGACCACGCGCGCGCGGCCCGATTCGACATGCGGCGTGACCGGCGTGAGGTCAGCGAACATGAGGTCGATCTCTCCAGTGGCCAGGCCTGCGAGCGCGGGTGCAGTGCCCTTGTACGGGACATGCACCAGCGGGCTGCCGATCGCATCGCCGAACAGTTCGGCGGCGATGTGCGAGATGGATCCCGAGCCCGAGGACCCGAAGTTGAGCAGGCCGGGCTTGGATCGCGCCAGCTTCGCAAGGTCGTTGATGTTGCGGGCAGGCACGCGCGCGTTCACCGCGACCGCGTAGGGCGTCAGCACCAGCGTGACCACGCCCTGTACGTCCTTCAGCGGGTCGTAGGGCAGCTTCGCATACAGGTGCTGGGCGATCGACAGCGCGCTCTGGCTGCCGGCGCCGATCGTGTAGCCGTCGGCCGGCGCACGCAGCATCGCGTCGATGCCCAGCGTGCCCCCGGCACCGCCGCGGTTCTCGTAGACCATCGGCTGGCCCCACTGCTCGGACAGCTTCTGGCCAACCACGCGGGTGATGATGTCCGACTGCCCCCCCGGTGCGAACGGAACGATGATCCGGACCGGCTTGACCGGGAACGCTGTGCCCGGCTGCGCTTGCGCGGAGGGGACTGCGGCGACCAGCACGGCAAGCGCCGCTGCGGGTACGGCGAGGGGCAGGGATCGGGAACGAGACATGGCGGCTCCACTGTCTTGGGTCGGACACGACCGGCCGGTCGGTACGTTTGTTCGTACAATGGCATCGGGTCAGGACGCAAGGGGAGCAAGTTCCCTGCCAGCCGCCGGTCGGTCCGGCTGCAGGCCGCGTGCCGCCCGCTCGCGCGCAGGCTGCTGCGCCCCGCCAGTACGATACAGGAGGCTGCATGAAACTCGTCGCCAGGGAAATGGAATCCGCGCTCAGCGACTCGGCGCTGCTGCGCCAGAAGCTGAGCCAGCTTGCCACGGACAACAAGGGCAAGCCGCAGGCGTTCAAGATGCGCACCCAGCTGCTCGAGCAGGGTCGCGCGAACATCCCGGTTGCGGCCACCGAAGACCTCACCGTGATGGTGAAGGTCTATGCGTCAGGCGGCGAGAACGGCCTCCATGCACACCCCACCGAAGATCACACCTTCATCATCCTGAAGGGCGCGGCGACCTTCTACGACCAGGACGGCGAGATGGCGACCCTGCATGCGAACGAAGGCATCCTGGTGCCGAAGGGTTCCCTCTACCGCTTCCATTCGCTGGAGAGCGAGGGTCCGCTCGTGATGCTGCGCGTGGGCTCGCCGAACTATGCGCTGCAGGGCAAGGCCAGTACCCGCATCAGTCCGTCCGGCGAATACATGCAGGGCGACTCGAAGGAGAACAAGACCGTCGAGATGAAGGCCCTCGAGAACGCCTACTTCGGCTGACACCTCACCGACCCAAACCCGGGTCAGACACGGATTTCAGTAAATCCGTGTCTGACCCGGGTTTGGGGTCGGGGCGGGATTGGTCGGGGGGCGTTCAGCGGGTGAACGGCAGTGCAGACGCCTTGCCCGACTCGGTCGCCCACAGGGCGGCGAGCAGGGTCTTCGACTTCTCGGCACCGAGCACCGGTTCGGCCAGCTCCATGAACTTGGCGTCGACCTCGGCGTCGGTGAGCAGCTGTTCAGGGTCGCCCTTGCGGTAGGGCTGGAAGAACTCGATGTTCCGGCCATCGGTCAGCGTCATCTTCACGCGCGATGCACGCTGCTTGGGGTAGCCGGCGGTGAGCACCTTGTCCTCGACCAGCTCGATGCGCGCCATCAGATCCTTCACCTTCTCGTCGTTGAGCCGCTCGGGCGTGTAGGCATTCAGGCGCACGCTGCCGTGGACCAGGGCACTGGCCACCGTGAACTTGAGCGAGAAGCGCCCCTCGAACGCGGAGGTGACGGTGTCGCGACCGCAGATGTCGGTGGCCTGGCCGTAGGTCTCGAGCCGCACCGAGGCGATCTGCTCGGGCGCGAGGCCGTACTGCTCCTTCAGCACCAGCGCCCCGTCGATCGATGCGAACGTATGCCCGCACGAGCCATGGTTCTTGAAGGTGATCTCGGTGATGTTGTACTTCTCGCCGAGCCCCGCCGTAGCCTTGCCCCAGTCGGGATCCTTGCTCATCGCCGCCCCGAAGCCCAGCTCGCCCTCGAGCATGTCGAGCGTGCCGGTGAGGCCCTTCTTCGCCGCGAGCGCGGACATGATGCCGACATCGGCCGCATGCGCGGCGTGCATCGGCTTGGTCATCGACTCGGAGCGGAACGCCTGCTGCAGCCCGGCCATGTGGGTGGTGACGTTGGCCAGCGCGTTCATGAACTGCTCGCGGTTGCACTTGAGCACCGTGGCCGCCGCCGCCGCGGCGCCGATGCAGCCGATGGTCGCGGTGGTGTGCCAGTAGACGTAGTGCGAGGGCATCACCGCCTCGCAGATGCGGGTGGATATCTCGTAGCCGACGATCACCCCGCGCAGGAAATCCTCCCCGCTGGCATCCACCGACTGCGCGGCTGCCAGCGCGGCACTGATGGTCGGCGAGCCGGGATGGTAGCCACCAGCGCGATAGATGTCGTCGAACTCGACGGTATGCGAGCCCGCGCCCATGATCATCGCGGCAGCCCGGGTGGCCGACGCGGTGCCATACACCGGCAGCCGGCAGCGGCCATGGCCGACCTCGTCTTCAAGGGCCTCGATCAGCACGGTGGCCGGCGCGCACAACATGCCCGGCAGCAGCGAGGCACTCCAGTCGATCACGCAGCGCTTGGCATGGTGCCAGACCTCGTCGGGCAGGCGCGAGGCCTGTTCATGGATGGCATAGTCGGCCAGTTTCTCGAGCAGCATCGCAGCCTCCTCCGGTCAGCGGCACAATGTGGCATGTTAGCACCCGCGCGCGGGCCGCAGCGGGCCGCAGAAAGCCAGTGGCAGCGCACTTCGATGGAGGCTGGATTGACCCTTGAACGAAATCGCCGCGCGCGTGCAGCGCGGCCCGCACGCGCCGCCCTCGGACTGGCCTGCTGCCTGGTCGCCTCCGCCGGCGTGGCCCATGCCCAGGCCTGGCCCGCCAAGCCGATGCGCCTGGTCGTGAGTTTCGCGCCCGGCGGCGCGAACGACATCCTGGGCCGTGCGATCGCGCAGCAGCTGACCGAGCAACTCGGCCAGCCGATGGTGGTCGAGAACCGCGCCGGCGCCGGCGGCGCAGTGGGCACCGAGTTCGTCGCGAAGGCCGCGCCCGACGGCTACACCTTCCTGCTGGGCACCGCATCGGCGTTCGCGATCATCCCGCACCTGTCGAAACCGAACTACGATGCCCAGCGCGACTTCGCACCGGTCGCACCGTTTGCCACGCTCAACTACGTGATCCTCGCGCATCCGTCGGTGCCGGTGCGCAACGTGAAGGAACTGATCGCACTCGCGCGCAAGTCGCCGGGTCGTTTCAACTTCGCCTCGTCGGGCCAGGGTTCCGCACCCCACCTCGCCGCCGAGCTGTTCAACGCGCAGGCCGGCATCAAGCTGGTGCACATTCCCTACAAGGGCGGCGCACCCGCGCTCACCGGGCTGATGGGCGGCGAGGTCGACCTGATGTTCGACACCTTCATCACCGCCCTGCCGCACGTGAAGAGCGGCCGCACGCGACCGCTCGCCGTCACCTCGGCGCGCCGGGCCGCGACCTTCCCCGACCTGCCGACGGTCGCCGAATCGGGACTGCCGGGCTACGAAGCCGGCAACTGGTTTGCCCTGTTCGCCCCCGCCGGCACTGCGTCGACGGTCATCGACCGGGCGGCGCAGGCAGTTGCGAAGGCCACCGCCGCGCCGGCCTTCCGCGAACGACTGGCCTCGCAGGGCGCCGAACCGATGAGCGGCACGCCCGAGAGCCTGGCTTCACTGGTGAAGACCGAGTCGGCCCGATTTGCCCGACTGATCCGAGACGCGGGCATCCGCGCCGAATGAAGGAGCACGCATCAATGGACAGCACCCTCGCGCACGGGAATCCCGCCGCACGTCGCCCGCACCACGAAGCCCCAGGCATGGCCGTTCGAGGCACGGTGTACGGCCTCGTGCTGGCCGGCGTATTCGCCCTGCCGGCGACCGCTCTGGCGCAGCAGGCATGGCCGAGCCGGCCGCTGCGGCTGGTGGTCGGCTTCGCACCGGGCGGCAACGTCGACATCACCGCGCGCACGCTTGCGGGACCACTGGCCGAACAGCTCGGCCAGCCCATCCTGGTCGAGAACCGCGCCGGGGCGGGTGGCAACGTCGGCGCGGACGTGGTCGCACGTTCGACGCCCGACGGCTACACGCTGCTGCTCGGCGCAAGTTCGCTCGCGGTGAACGTGAGCCTGTACACCAACCTGCCGTTCGATCCGCTGAAGGACCTGGTCGCGGTCGCGCCGGTGTCCAGCGTGCCCCTGGTGCTCACGGTCAACCCCCGGCTGCCGGCGGTGGATGCGAAGGAATACGTCGCGCTCGCCCGCAGCCGCAAGGGCGCGCTCACCTATGCGTCCGCCGGGACGGGTACCTCCAACCACCTGACCGGCGAGCTGTTCCGTTCGGTGGCGAAGATCGACCTCATCCACGTGCCGTACAAGGGCAGCGGTAACGCGCTCGGCGACCTGGTCGGCGGGCAGGTAGACAGCATGTTCGACCAGCTGAGTTCGTCCTTGCCGTTCATCCGCGCCGGCAAGGTCCGGGTGCTCGGCGTGACCACCGCGAAGCGCTCCGGCGTGCTGCCGGAGGTTCCCACGCTCGCCGAGCAGGGCTTCACCGGGATGGACGCAAGCACCTGGCTGGGCGTGTTCGCGCAGTCGGCGACGCCGCGCGAACTGGTCGGGCGGCTCAACGGCGCGCTGCAGAAGGTCGCGCGCACGCCCGCGTTCCGCGAACGCCTCGCCGCGCTGGGTGCCGATGCGCTCGAGGGCACGCCGGAGCAGTTCGCCCAGTTCTTCCGAGACGAGGTTGCACTGTGGAGCCGCATCGTCAAGGCATCGGGCGCCCGGGCCGACTGAACGGTCGGGCGCACGCCGGTAGAATCACGACCCGGGCAGGCTGCTGCCCTGCGAACGATGGAGACCGACATGCGCAAACTGCTCACCGGCCGCACCGGACAGATCGGCATTCCCTGCGTGCTGATGCGCGGGGGCACTTCCAAGGGGCCGTTCTTCCATGCCGATGACCTGCCGTCCGACCGCAAGGTGCTCGAGCGGGTGCTGCTCGCCGCGATGGGTTCGCCCGACACTCGCCAGATCAACGGCATCGGCGGTGCAGACACGCTGACCAGCAAGATCGCGATCATCTCGAAGTCGACGCGCGCCGACGCCGAGATCGACTACCTGTTCGCCCAGTGCTCGGTCGACCAGCCGATGGTCGACTTCAGCCCGAACTGCGGCAACATGCTCGCCGCGGTCGGCCCGTACGCGATCGAGACCGGCCTGGTTCCGGTGCAGGGTCCGACCACCCGGGTACGCATCCACAATGTGAACACCGGCGCGGTGATCACCGCGACCATCCAGACACCCGATGGCGCGGTCAACTACGAGGGCGACGCATCGATCCATGGCGTGCCCAGCACCTCGGCACCGGTCTACCTCGAGTTCTCGAACATCGTCGGCGGCAAGACCGGCAAGCTGTTCCCCACCGGAAAGCCGATGGACGTCATCGACGGCATCGAAGCGACCTGCATCGACGTGGCGATGCCGATGGTGCTGATGAAGGCATCGGACTTCGGCATCACCGGCTACGAATCCAAGCCGGAACTGGACGCGAACAAGGACCTCATCGCCCGCTTCGAGCAGATCCGCCTGAAGGCCGGCCGGCTGATGGGCATGGGCGACGTGTCCGCCTCGGTGGTGCCGAAGGTCGGACTGCTGTCGGCGCCGCGCATGCCTGGCGGCACGATCACCTCGCGCTACTTCGTGCCGTGGAACTGCCATGCCGCGCACGCGGTCACCGGCGCGCTGTGCCTCGGCTCGGCGATCATGCTGCCCGGTACCGTGGCAGGGCAGGTATGCGAGCGCCCGGCCGGGCCATTCGCTGACATCACCATCGAGCATCCCACGGGATCGATGGGCGTGGCGATCGAGACCACCGGTCAGGGCGAGGCGATGACGATCAAGGGCGGCAGCTTCCTGCGCACCGCACGACTCCTGTTCGCAGGCGAAGTGTTCGTACCAGCGTCGGCGTTCGGCGATACGCGGATGGACCAGGCCGCCTGAAAGAACACAACCTCTGGAACTTCTGGGGTCAACTTCTGGGGTCAGGTCTTGCCTTTTGCCCCCATACGCAATGGGGCAAAAGGCAAGACCTGACCCCCTGCAAGGGCGGCACCACCGGGGGACTCCCGGCGATGGCGCCCGCCAGGACGCGGATCAGGCGTCGTAGCCGGGGTTCTCGCGGTCGAGCTTGCGCAGCATCGTCGGCCACTCGAGCAGGCCGAACGGACGACGGGTGCCGCGCTGGTAAAGGTGGGTGGTCTGGTCGACCACTTCCTTCGGGGGAAGCGTCAGTTCGGTGTTGCACGACAGCGCGGCGATCTGGATCTGGCAGGCACGCTCGAGCCGCCACATGTTGTTGAAGCACTCGGCGATCGTCGGACCGACAGTGAGCAGCCCGTGGTTGCGCAGGACCATCGCCTCGCGGTCGCCCAGATCGGTGCACAACCGTGCCTGCTCGTCCATGTTGAGCGCCACGCCTTCGTAGTCGTGGTAAGCGATGTCCCCGAAGCGCATGGACGTCTGCGCGATCGGCAGTACGCCGCATTTCATCGCCGA